>SVFJ01000004.1 GCA_015056925.1 Lachnospiraceae bacterium
CGAAGGGCTAAGATAATATTGTGCTGAATCTCTAAGTTCTGTGGGTCTGCAAGGTTCTCAATCTGGAAGAACTTCTCAACCTTGGCAACACCCTCTGTTGTCAGGTTAATAATCTTGTCCTTCTCATTAACAACGAAGTCTCCTGACTCCTCCTGCTCGATACCCATAATGATATCAAGCTTAGACATATCCTCTACATCCGCACCACGCTTTAACTGTCTTGCAAGGATATCGCAAACCTCATAAAGCTTAGTAGACTTACCACTTTGTCCTGAAATAATAAGCGGTGTTCTTGCCTCATCGATTAAAACGGAGTCAACCTCATCGATAAGGGCATAGTTTAAATCTCTTAAAACAAGCTGTTCCTTATAAATCACCATATTATCTCTAAGGTAATCGAAACCAAGCTCATTGTTTGTAACATAAGTTATATCGCAGGCATATGCCTCTCTACGCTCATCCGGCTTCATGTGATTCAATACCACACCAACCTTAAGACCAAGGAACTCATGCACCTGTCCCATCCATGTCGCATCTCGCTTTGCAAGGTAATCATTAACTGTCACGACATGTACGCCCTTGCCTGTCAATGCATTCAAATAAGAAGGAAGTAACGCTGTCTGTGTCTTACCTTCACCCGTCTTCATCTCGGCAATACGCCCCTGATGCAGGATAATACCACCAATTAACTGTACTCTATAATGCTCCTGATTCAGAACACGCTTTGTCGCTTCTCGAACGACCGCATATGCCTCCGGTAAAATAGAATCCAATGACTCTCCATCCGCGTAGCGCTTCTTAAATATAGCTGTCTTAGCGCGAAGCTCATCATCCGAAAGCTTACCCATTTCCTCTCTGTAACCTTCAATCTTGCGTACGATAGGCTCGATTCTCTTTAACTCTCTCTCGCTGTGTGTTCCAAACACCTTCTCAAATACATTCATACAATACTCCATCCCTACTGAAAAACAGCAGCTATCATATTTCATTTAGAAAAATTCATTCTTCATTGTAGCAGATTCCTCCTATAAATGCAATTATCAGAAAGTTAACAATTTATGTACACGACAGTTTAGTCATGCGAATATAAAATTGCAAAATATGCTTGCATAATTTTGCGGTTTTATGTTTGCATGAGCTGAGCGCCAATATATGAGCAAAGGTAGTTGCAACGCAACGGAAAGTACCGCAGGTACGGCTTTGCGAATATGTTGGTGTCTAAACTGTCATTGTGTACATATCTCCTTGACCTTATTATGGGAAAGTGTTATTATTTTAACAAGGGCGTTTTGCCCATAAGAATTATATAGTTAAATTTTTGTAGAAATTCGAGGTGTTTCAAATGACAAAAGGTTTTGACGATTTATTGAAGAAGGTATCTGAGTGCAGCAAGAAGACTGTTGCCGTAGCTGTTGCAGAGGACGCTCCTGTATTAGAGGCTATCAAGGCTGCTAAGGAGCAGGGCATTGCAGATGCCATTTTAGTAGGTAACAAGGCGAAGATGGAAGAAATCGCCGCTACATTGAATATGGATTTATCTCAATATGAGGTTATTAATGAAGAAGATAATATCCAGGCCGCATTAAAAGCAGTTAGCTTAGTTCATGACGGCAAGGCTGATATGTATATGAAGGGATTAATTGATACCAAGAACTTCTTAAAGAGCGTTCTTGATAAGGAAGTTGGTCTTCGTACAGGAAAGCCTTTATCACACGTATGCGTATTTGAGGTTAAGGGTGTTGATCATTTATTATTCTTAACTGACGTTGCATTCATGACATATCCTACATTAGAAGATAAAGTTGCAATTATCGAGAACACTGTTGAGGTTTGCCACGCTTGTGGAATCAATGAGCCAAAGGTAGCTCCAATCGCAGCTGTAGAGGTTGTAAACCCTAAGATGCCTTGTACAGTAGATGCTGCTGAGCTTGTTAAGATGAATGAGGAAGGCAAGATTACAGGCTGTATCGTAGATGGTCCTTTATCTATGGATATGGCAATTGATAAGGAAGCTGCTTCTCATAAGGGTGGCGCAGGAAGAAAGATTGCAGGTGATGCAGATGTTCTTCTCTTCCCAGATATTCATGCGGGTAACCTTGTATATAAGGTATTAACACATTTATGCGAAATGAAGAACGGATGTATCTTAACAGGTACTGCTGCACCGGTTATCTTAACCTCACGTTCTGACTCATTTGAGACAAAGATTAACTCTATTGCACTTGCTGCTGTCGTTGCAGAGTCAATGAAGCACTAATTTAATAAACAAACATTTATAGGAGGTATGTGAACATGGCAATCAAAAGTTTGATTATCAATCCGGGCTCCACTTCAACCAAAATCGGTGTGTTTGAAGATGAAACCTTATTATTCGAAGAAACACTTAGACATACAACTGAGGAAATCGCTCAGTATGCTTCTATCGTAGACCAGAAGGATTTCAGAAAAGAAGTTATTCTTGCTATTTTAAAGGAAAAGAATTTTGATTTGAAGTCTCTTCAGGTTGTTGTTGGACGCGGCGGTATGTTAAAGCCAATCCCTGGTGGTACATACGCTGTAACAGATGCATTATTAGAGGACCTTCGCATCGGCGTTTCAGGACAGCATGCATCAAATCTCGGTGGTATTCTTGCTCGTGAAATCGGCGATGAGCTTGGTATTCCTTCTTACATCGTTGACCCTGTAGTTGTTGACGAGTTGATGCCTGTTTCAAGAGTATCAGGTGTTCCTGAATTACCTAGAAAGAGTATTTTCCATGCATTAAATCAAAAGGCTGTTGCTAAGAGATATGCTAAGGAATCCGGTAAAGCTTACGAGGATTTGAACTTAATCGTTGTTCATATGGGTGGCGGTGTATCTGTTGGTGCTCATAAGAATGGTAAGATTGTTGATGTCAATAATGCTTTAGATGGAGAAGGTGCTTTCTCTCCGGAAAGAGCCGGTGCTGTTCCTGCAGGTGATTTGGTTAAGATGTGCTTCTCCGGAAAGTATACAGAGAAGGAAATCTACAAGAAATTAGTAGGTAACGGTGGTTTCAATGCTTATCTTGGTACTAACGATGCTCGTGAGGTATTAAAGCGCACAGAGGCGGGTGATGCCGAAGCAGCTCTCGTATTTGAGGCATTCTTCCATCAGGTATCTAAGGATATCGGTGCCATGGCTACTGTATTACAGGGTAAGATTGACGCTATCATCTTAACCGGTGGTATCGCTTATGGTCAGAAGGTATGCGAAGAGATTCAGAAGCGTTGCGGATGGATTGCAAACTTTGTAATATACCCTGGTGAAGATGAGTTACTTGCACTTACTCAGGGAGCGCTTCGTGTATTAAATGGCGAAGAAGAGGCTATGAAGTATTAATTCCATGATATTTTAAGGGTGGTTCACTTTTATATGAACCACCCTTTTTGTCTTGTAAAATTAAATTAACAAATTCACAAAATATACTGCATATACAACTAAGAATACAATTCCGCCCCAACGCTTCAACTTCTTTTCCTTATTCAAAGCAAATACAAAGAGCAATACAACTGCTATAATTGCCACTACATTGTCAAATAAGTAATCAGATATGTATGCGATTGGATGAATCACTGCTGTTGAACCTAATACAAATAAAATATTGAAAAGGTTAGAACCTACAATATTACCTACTGCAATGTCCGTCTCCTTCTTAGAAGCTGCTACACATGAGGTTACAAGCTCCGGAAGTGATGTACCAAACGCTACAATGGTAAGACCGATTAATCTTTCACTCATACCAAAGAACTTAGCAAGCTCTGTGGCAGCATCTACTGTCACATCTGAACCTATTACAATACAAGCGCCACCACCAAGAATCAAAAGTAAAAGCTTCCAAATCTTATCATCTTCATCAGCACCCTCTACTTCTTCTGCCTCTGACGGACTCTTCTTGGTTAAAACAATCATATATACAATATAAATTGCAAGCAATGCCCAGAAAATCAAGCCATCTACACGACTAATCTGCGAACCAATCTGACCGCATACAAGCATTAATACGGATACACCGATTGTAAACGGAATATCAATCTTCATACATGTATTCTTCACTGCAAGCGGGTAAATGATGGAAGCAATACCCAAGATTAAGAATACATTCATAATGTTACTTCCTAATACATTACTCACCGCCAAATCAACACTTCCCTGTAATGCAGCACTGATACTTACCGCTGCCTCCGGTGCACTTGTACCGAATGCTACAATCGTAAGACCGATGACAATACGAGGAATACCAAACTTGTCTGCAAGCTTAGACGCTCCATCTACAAACCAGTCTGCACCCTTCATCAGCATCACAAAGCCGACTACCAATAAAACTACCTGTAATAAAATATCCATAATGTCCTCCTTAGTGGGAATGGCATAGAAAAAGACTTTTGACGTATTTATTACGTCAAAAGTCTCGTACTCTCAATTCATATCTTTGAAAGATGTGTAACCACGAAGCTATGCCTCGGGGTATGTTGATTACACATAGCCAACTACTCCCTTTTGTTATTAAAAGTGTAGCACACTGTATAATCTGATGTCAATTTAATCTTTACCAAATCTTAACTACCTAATGATAATTAGAAGATTCGTCTAACCGCAAGTATCTTCTTATAGCTTGCATTATTCGATACAATAATACCTGTCTTGCTGGTACTTGCGTGAACAATCTTACCATCACCAATGTACAATGCAACGTGACCTGAGTAACAAATAATATCACCCGGCTGTGCATTCTGAATACCGCCTACATCATATCCACACTTTCTCTGAGCAGATGATGAATGTGGAAGATTTACGCCAAAGTTCTTATAAACACTCATAACAAATCCTGAACAGTCCGCACCATTTGTTAAGCTTGTGCCTCCCCATACATATGGATTACCAACAAACTGTAATGCATAATCGATAACTGCCTTACCCATCTCACTACCAGCTGTAGATGCCATAGTATTCTGTGCTGCCTGAACATTTGCTTCATTATTTGCCTTCTGCTGCTGTGCTGCAAGCTTCGCCTGCGCCGCCTTACGGGCTGCCTCTCGCTCCTTAGCCTCAGCTGCAAGTCTTGCTTCCTCTTCCTCCTTAGACTCTGCATGGACAAAGTCTGTTCTCAAAGTAACGTAATCCCTTGAAACATATCCATCACCCTCTTCGATGGAAATCTTAACCCATCCATCAAGCTCCTCTACTACCAGAAGCTCTTCCTCCAACGGTACAAGTCCCAATACCTTAGAGTCTGTGTTAGGCTCCTTACGAACCTTCAATGTCGTAGTATTAACAATAGCAAAGGTAGTACCTACTGACTTAGCCAGTGTCTGTGCGTCCTCACCGGTCACACAGTACTCACCCTTTACATATCCGGTACACTTACCTGAGGTAATCTTATACCAGCCATCAACCTCTTCTATCAATTCACCTACCGAATCATCATAAAGCTTACCAACAATCTCTCCTTCTTCACTTGGCATGCTTCTGACATTCACATAGTTATTCACCTGTGCAATTACGAGATTGGTAAAATCCTGCTCATCCTGTACAACAGTCTCTTCCGCTGCCACAGCCTCTGCCACAGCAACCTCCTCGATAATCTCTACATCATCATATAAATCTGTCGCAGAAAATCCTGCGCTCATCTTAACTGTACTAGCACTTACTGAAGTTGCGGGAACGCCAGCCATACATACACCTGCTAATATGCAAGCGATGATACGTACGCCTCTCTTCTTCATCATTACTCCTCCAAATCCTTTTAAACCCTTAATTATTACAATTTTGTTACACTCCATGTAATAAATTATCATATTTTCGGTATTATGTCAAGGTAAGGACTTATCCATATTTTACCATTGGGTTAAAAAATGAAGGAAACTTTTTATATATTTTTCACAAAAATGTTAAAATTATAAGCCAATAAAATAACTCTGCACGGCATTTACGGCGTTTGCACCATCAGCCACTGCTGTAATAATTTGTCTCATTGGCTTCTTGCGGATATCTCCTGCCGCATAAATACCGGCTACGGAAGTCTGGCAGGTCTCATCAGCTATGATATAGCCTTTTTCATCCATCTCTACAATTCCTTTTAACAGGTCTGTATTCGGTATAATTCCTACTGCAATAAAGATACCGTTTACCTCAAGCTTGGAGGTTTGTCCACTAACTTTGTTACAAATCGTAACATTTTCCACCATATCCTCGCCGTTGATAGAGGTTACTTCGCTATTCCAAAGGATTTCTATATTATCTAATGCCATGAGTTTCTTCTGTAATGCATCTGCGGCACGAAGTGTATCTCTTCTGTGCACAAGGTATACCTTCTTACAGATACCTGCGAGGAAAATAGCATCTTCTACAGCTACATCACCACCGCCTACTACAACTACTGTGCGGTTTCTGAAGAATGCACCGTCACAGGTTGCGCAGTAGGATACACCCATTCCTGCAAGCTGCATTTCCCCCGGTACACCAAGCATGGCATGGGTAGCACCCGTTGCAAGGATGACTGCCTTAGCTTCATAGTCACCGCTTGTGGTGTGTACGCATTTTACATCGCCTTTATCCTCAATTGCTTCTACCTCAGTGGTCATAAACGGAACTCCGAAACGGTCTGCATGTGCTCTGAATGTATCGCTTAATTCGCTTCCGCTCATACCGGGAAGTCCAAGATAATTATCTACTTCATAGGTTGTTAATACTTGTCCACCGCTTACAGGGCTTCTATCGATTACTGCAAGCTCCATGCCTGCTCTGGCTCCATATATGGCTGCACCCATTCCTGCCGGGCCTGAGCCGATTACTAATAAGTCGTACATATTATTTCTCCTTTTATATCCAACCACCATCAAGGGTGATAATCTGTCCTGTTAAATAAGTGTTTTCTGTGCACAGCTGTAATGCCAGATGGGCTACTTCTTCGGGACGTCCGATACGGTCTGCCGGAATCTCTTCTATCAGAGTAGCCATGTCTTCTTCGTCAAAGCAACGGTTCATGTCTGTGTCGATGACACCGCATGCAATGGCATTGACCTGAATATTGCTTGGTGCAAGCTCTTTGGCAAGTGCCTTGGTAAAGGAATTCACTCCGCCCTTTGATGCTGAGTAAGCAACCTCCATGGATGCGCCTACATTGCCCCACACCGAGGAAATATTAATAATCTTCCCTGATTGTCTGCTTACCATACCCGGAATTGCATTTTTGCAGGTAAGGAAACAGCCGTTAAGATTTGTACCGATGACTTTGTTCCACTCATCATAGGTCATATCTGATAATAGACCGATATGCGCGATACCTGCATTATTGATAAGAACATCGAGGGTGTCGATGTCTTGAAACATTTTCTGAACCTCTGTCTCATTATCTATGGAAAAGCTATAGGTCCTGCATGTGATTCCGAACTCCTGTGTGAGTTTGTCTGCATACCACACCAGTCTTTCCTTATTCTGATGACAGGTCAGATATAAATCATAGCCTGCCTTGGCAAACTCACTTGCGATGGCTGCGCCGATTCCTCGTGAAGCGCCTGTGATTAGTGCTTTCTTTCTCATCTTGCATTCCTCTCTTATAATATAATCCTTCTCTCTCCCTGTTCTACAAGGTCGAGGTCTCGGAAGACGGCTCTGACTGCGGCTTCATAAGGGGCAGATTTGTCTGCCTTACGAATAGCTTTGGCGTACTTATCTGCGTCCTTAAATGACTTTATCATATAGAACCAAAGCTCCTTCATACGAAACATAGCGTTGCGGTCTTCGCCCATCATGATGCGGTAATTCTCATAGATTTCATCGTGAAAGCTTTGAAGTGTGGCTTTGTCTAATGTGCGTTCCTTCTTATACTCTAATAACAACGCCGGATTAATCAGTAAACCTCTGCCTATCATGCAATTCTCTAATGTAGGGAACTGCTGCTGTAGGGCTTCTATATCCTGCTGTAAAAAGATATCACCATTATAGCTTAGCTTCATATCCGTCGTCGCAAATGCCTGCGCAAAGGTCTCCCGATTTGGCTTGTTCTTATAGAAATCCTGACGTACTCTTGGGTGAATGATTAATTCCTCTATGGGAAACTTCTCATAAACCTTCTGAATGTCCTCCCACTCCTTGGGACTGTCAAATCCAATGCGAGTCTTTACCGAAATCTTCATTGTGCACTTTTCAAAAATGCCGTCTAAAAATCGTTCCAGCTTCTGCGGGTCAATCAGCATCCCTGCACCCTTGCTCTTGCTTGTCACAGTGCCGGAAGGACAGCCTGCATTCAGATTCACCTCCGTGTAACCCATTGCCTCAATATCCTTGGCAGTACTCAGGAAATCATCTACCGATGCCGTCAGAATCTGCGGTATCAAATGAATCCCCTCATTATTCTCAGGGAGCAAATCTCTTCGCTCTTTGCTGTTCAAGGTCTTGTCCTGATGAGGTGACACAAAGGGTGCATAGTAGGTATCTACTCCACCAAAATGACGCACAAATGCATTTCTAAATATATGTGTTGTAACCCCTTCGAGCGGGGCAAGTTCAAAGTTCATAAGTATTCTCCTAATCTGTATCGATTGGTTTCTTACAGAATAGCATATTTACATAAAATATGCTATTGCTTACCATGAATTGTTTCGCCCCAAACCTTGATTAGTGTATCCGTAGAACTTGCTGCATTGGCAGGGCTTGTAGATGGTAACACTTCTGCCGTAATTGGGAATGCCAGATTAGGCTCGATATACTTACGATACAGCTTTCCTGCGGTCTGTCCGTTTAGGAAAATCTTCGTTATCTGTGTTTTTTTCACCAAGCCTGCAATGTCTGCAGGGACTACGTTACGAATACTGCTGTCGCTGGAGCCTATAATGTCACAGCTATCTATCACATCCCATATCGCTATGTCATTTGTTAAGAGCATTGCCTTTTTCTCTTCTATGGTGTGTGGCATGGGACAATTGCAAATCGTTGCCATTACCTGCCAGAAACGATTCCTCGGATGACCGTAATAAAAGCCTTCTTCTCTGGACTTTACCGACGGAAAGCTACCTAATATGAGTATCTTGGAATGCTCGTCGTATACGGGTTGAAATGTATGTGTAATATGCTGATATTCGCCCATGTGTATCTCCTTACTATTTCGCTTTTCTCTATGGATAGTTTTTCATAAAATGAGAGTATTGTCAAAGCCTTACTGATTCGATAAACTGAAAGAAATGAATGATTAAGGGGGAGCTTATGAGTTTAGTATTCGATAATACCAAATATGAAATTAAATCTTTAGCGCATAATGGAATCCATATGATTTATCGCGCCTTCACACACATTCCCTATGCGGAAAATCCTATTGCACCGGACTGGCAATGTCTTAGTATTTACGTTCCCGAAGCATATTATGAGGAGGGAGCGTCCATCAACGGATACACCCTTACAACAGCACCTATTTTCTTCCCAAATGCTGTGGGAGGCTATAAGCCCGGCAAGGAATGTGAACCGGAAATATGGGAAGATGGCAGAGCCAACTCTATATTCCATGCACTTGCTCACGGCTATGTGGTAGTGTCTGCGGGACTTCGCGGAAGGGGTATGCAGGATAAAGCAGGCAAATACATTGGCTGTGCACCGGCTGTCATTTGTGATTTGAAGGCAGTTGTGCGATATCTAAGATTTAATAAGGAACGCATTGCCGGAAATGTGGAGCGAATCATTTCCAATGGCACCAGTGCCGGAGGCGCTATCTCTTCTCTACTTGGTAGTACCGGAAATCATCCTGACTACGAGCCCTATTTAAAAGCCATGGGGGCTGCTGATGCCAAGGACCATATCTTTGCCGCATCCTGCTACTGCCCGATTACCAACCTTGACCATGCCGATATGGCGTATGAATGGGAATTTGCAAAATGCGGGACCAAAACACCTGAGCGTGAATCTATTTCTAAGGAGCTACAGGCTATGTTTCCTGCCTATGTGAATGGACTTGGATTGAAGGATGAGCTTGGCAATGCTTTGACACTGAATACAGATGGAACAGGGACTTTTGCTGACTATGTGAAGAAACAGGTGATTATGACTTGCGAGCTGGAACTTAATAAGGGGACTGACTTGTCTTCGTATGACTGGATTACGATTGCAGACGGTAAAATTGCGGGTATTGATTTTACAAAGTATATCTTCTACCGCACTCGCATGAAGGAGGCTCCTGCCTTTGACAATATCAAGATGGGAACACCTGAAAATGAGCTGTTTGGAAATGCGGATATCTTCTATAGACACTTTACCGAGTTTGGTCTTAAGCATAGTGAAGTGAGTGGCGAGCTTGCCGAAGAGATGCAAGTTAAGATGATGAATCCAATGAACTATATTGATGATACAGATGCTACCAAGGCACAGTACTTCCGCATCCGTCATGGCGCGATTGACAGAGATACTTCTCTTGCTATCCCTGTGATGCTGGCAACCAAGCTAAGAAATCAGGGTATCGAGACTGACCTTGCCCTTCCATGGGGTGTACCACATGCAGGGGATTATGATTTGGATGAATTGTTTGCGTGGGTGGATAAAGTGTGTGCAGAGCCGTAGGCTCTGCATATTAGCCCAACCAGCCGTTGGGCTTCATTTATATCAATATTCCTTTTGAATCTCATCCACTCCATATATGGTTTTGAACAAAGCAAGGTCCTTGCCATTCTTGATGAGCATAATCTCTTCAAATTTACCCGTGTGGATATCCTTAAAGCCTGCCACCTGTTCTCCCGTGCATATGCTACACTTTATAACGGGAATTTGATTTTCTTTGCTGTAGGATTTTTTTGGGGGCTTTTTGAAAAACATGGAATCATCCTTTCTTTTGCACTTGTCTGTGACATCGTATCTCTGCCAATTCTTGCAAGAGCATATTCTTCAATTTAATGCCAATATCCTTACTGATAAGCTTGTAGACCGTCTATCACTTTCACCTATGTTCTGTATGCATGGAAAACCAATGTCTATGGTGCCTTCAGTGAAGGAGTTTGTGTTGAGATTGGAGTAGGTTAGAAATTGCGTCATTACGCACTCGTTTTATATCTATAGATTCTCATGCCTTTCAAGTTCCTGAATAATCTGCCGTAATAAAGTATCTGTCATAGTTTCTGAATAGTGTAACCCATTATATGTTGGATGTAAAACAGGATATTTTCCTTTTGTTTGTAAAATAAATTGTTTCTCTATAAGCCATTCTATGACATATTTTATATATTCACGTTTCACCTTTGATAACTTACCATATTCCACAACAAAATTAAGATTTGCTTTTTCTATTTTTTCCTGCTTTGCTCCTCTAAGAACATCAATCAATACAGTAGTGCCATAAAAATTTTTTTCACTAATATGATTTAAACATGACAATATTGTATATATCTGTTCGTTCATACTTTGTAAATCATATTTACTCTTTTTAGTACTAATCTGTCTTTTATCAATCTCTGGATAACGTTGTTCTCTTTCTACTTTCACTTTTGGAGACTCAAATACAACATCCTTTATTTCCTCATGCAATGCTTCTTCTAACCAATCATATTTCATGAGCTTATAATACTGTATTTTTGAGATTGAGTTCTTACATCCAGTTCCACGAGTATCATAATTTGTGCATCCCAAAAATCTATCATCTTTGCCTGTTTTTTTAATAATTAGATATCCATCTTGACATTTATCACACTGCATAATAGACATTTTTCCACCAGATATATCATTCGTCATGAAACTACATAGCTCTGGCTCATTTGTACACATATACAACTTCAACCCATAAGCCTTTTTGTAACGCAACTGTAACGGAAATCCACATAAAGGACAAGACTTTTTACCAAGTTGAATGGGTTCTTCTTCGCTCCATTCTCCTCGCAAAACAACATTTTTATAATCATGTTTTAATTCCAAAAGAAACTCTGATGGATTCTTCTCAGGTGCAATAAAGTACACCCTATTCTTAGTTCTCGTCATTGCAACATAGAAAAGTCTTCTTTCTTCTGCATAATCAATAGAATGATCTTCCTTTATTACAAATGATAAAACTGGATCATCTTCAATTTTAGAAGGAAATCCATAGGTCTCATTACGCCCATTCACTACTATTACATTATCATACCCTAACCCTTTAGAAGAATGTGCCGTCATAAATGTAATATCAAGCTTAGGATATTTTACTGAACGTATTTTCCCCGTCTTGGTAACATATTCAAATAATCCCGATTTCTCCAACTTATCTCCATCAAAACCAAATCGTCCTAATAACAATATATTACCAATCTGAGTCTTTCCTTCTCTATTACCATACTCAAGAATCTGTTCTAGCGCCACTTCTACAGCATGTGCTATTGCATAATTAGCACCACTTCTATTATCTTCATCAGCTTTTTTCCAAGCTGAGTCATAGGTATAAATAATAACTGGATCTATTATATTCTTTGGTGAAAGCAAACGTTTTCTTAGCTGAGAAGTATTTTTTTGCACAAAATTACCCGCAATATCTATTACTTCTTGCGAATTGCGATAAGTTTTCACAATCTTAAGTAGCTTTGCATATCCCATTTTTGCCTCAAACTGTGTAAACAACGTAATATCCGAACCACTAAATGCATATATAGATTGCCAATCATCCCCGACTGCTATTATTTTGGCCTTAGTTGCTTCCGAAAGTGCTTTGGTTAAATCAAATCTCTGTCTTGATATATCTTGATATTCATCAACAATAATATATTTAAACCCTAAATCAATTTGATTTTCTTTTGCTTCACGCAAAATTCTTGCCGATTCATTAATCATATCTTGAAAATCAATAGCTTTATTTTCTTCTAACCATCTTTCATATTGCAAAAAACATTCTTTACATATCGACAGGAATAATCTACTTCTAACGTTTTCTGTAGAACGATACATTCTATCAAAGTCTTCTGCAGTGTATCCGTTGGTCTTAAAATTATTTATAAATCTGCAAATCAGAAATACTAATTTACGAATATATTTATTTTCCTCTGTAGATATTATTTTTTGTAACACTTCTTGACTTGACCTAGGATTCAATACAAAACCTGAATTCTCCAATTCCTCTTTTAAATGTTCTATTAATGTACGTTTATCTTTATATGCAGAAAATGTATACAAAAGCTTTGTGCCATGAGTACGATGAAACTGTACCTTATATTTTACTACTTTTTTGTACGTTTCTAATTGATCTTCACTATATAAAAAATTCTCCCCCTCTTCTGTTATTCCAAAATGCTCGATATATGCATTTCTATCACCTTGACTTATTAAAAAATCAGGTGTATATGGTTTTCTTGAACCTTCTAAATTGTACGGATATACTGTTTCATACTTATAATCAATATTATTTAAATATAAATAATTAGCAATTTCCACTTCTTGGTGTGACCGTAATAACTCATTTTGTATTGTCACACATTTTTTAGAACGTTTATCAATTATTTCTTCTTTTATTTCATTCAAATCACTTCTTAATGTAGCATATCCCGTCTTAGAAATCGATTGAAAGAAATCGTTTAATTCACTCCCATTAAAAGGGGCATCAAAATAAGACGCAAAAAACAAAACAAGATTATCAACAACTTTTGGATTATGCAAAATCGTATTTTTTAAATAATCAACTATACACATATACAATTTATGATCATCTACAATATTCAAATTTTGCGATGATTGCTTATGCAAAATAGCATTCCCCGTTGAATGAAACGTAGCTATCGGACAATCAATACCTAAATCTTTATTTATTTTTTCTTTTAGTTCATTCACTGCTTTATTTGTAAATGATATAACCAAAATCTCAGATGGATCAACATTTTTCTTGTCTACTAAATACCTCACTTTCGCTGCTACGGTTGTTGTCTTCCCTGCACCAGCACCTGCTATTACAAGAGTATAGTCTTCGTCCGACAACACCACCTGTCTCTGATCTTCATCAAGCATTATATCAGGATCCACATCTTTAAGAATATTATCCAGATATTTTTTTTCCTCTATCATTTTTTCAGCAATAAACTTGTTATTATACTGCTCAATCTGATTATCAATATCTTCATACTGCTGTATAGTTGTTTTAATTAGTTCTTCTGCAGCACCATTATTACGACAAAAATCCGATAATAAATTATTACTACTAAGTGTTCTTACAAACTTTACTACCTCTTCATAGTTTCTCACCAAAGACACATATTCACTTCTTGCCACATAATGAGTCCCTGCAAAAAGATTATCCAATACTTCTCGTAATTGTAAAATATTTTTATACTCCTCTGATATGCAAATCTGAATATTGGTTACTTCTATATTTTTTTCTTTCCCAAATATTTTTTTCCAAAAACCCATTATCTTCACCCATATAATATTATCATTTG
This sequence comes from Lachnospiraceae bacterium, assembly GCA_015056925.1. Lineage (GTDB taxonomy): Bacteria > Bacillota > Clostridia > Lachnospirales > Lachnospiraceae > COE1. The sequence continues at coordinate 14,382 of SVFJ01000004.1, forward strand.
TAGCTACTGTACATATTATCAAAAAATTTCTCACATCTCAATGTTTTAGCACCTTTTTGCCTTAAGAATCTTGAGAACCCAAATTTCATGTTATCATTATAAATATGAGAAACCTCCTGCGCACCTTGCGCAAGGAGGTTTCTTAATCATTTAAATAAAATTCCGTTAAATAGTTTACCTAAACACCTTATATTGATAATAAATATGCAAATCGTCCTCTCGTCTGTACTCTATTCCAGCATTTATGAAAGCTTCTTCCATTGCATCAAATATCGCAATCTTCGTTTTATTTTGCCATTCCGTCAGTGTAAATATATCTGTATCATTTGCAATCAACTCGGCTTTAGTCTCTAGAGCTGAAGCTATTGCTTCCTTATATGCTTCATAATACTCGTCGACTTCTATCTTCCTTGTTTCTTCTGCTAACGTCTGTAATTCACTTGCAGTCAAAGTATAATCAAGCTTTGCGCTATACTCTTCTAATGCAACCATAGCTCTATGAAAACCTTCACCGTTCCTATTATAACTATATCCATAAGTCAATATTTCTTGCTCTAATACCTTAAATGCTGATTGTTCTGTACTTAAACCATTCGCATTAGCATTCGAAGTCGTACCCAGTAATCGCACTCTATCAATTATAGACGCCGCAACAACTATAATTAAAAAAAGCACCAACACAACCGCAAACTTCTTATTCTGCTTTCCTCCCTGTTGATTTCCATAATAAGAATTCCAATTCTTTTGTACATCTGTTTCCCTCATATTTTCCGTTCTCCTACTATTCATGATTGGCTCAATTGTAAAATCATTATAACTTTATGTCAATCAGTACCTTTATCTCATTATTTCCTCCCAAGTAAGTACAAATCTAAAAATGCTTCCACTCAGGAAGCATTCTTTAGGATCTTAACATGAGTAAATAATTAATAATTTTACATTTTTTGAGCATAAATGCTCCACAATTTATCCCTAACATTATCAATATCTTTTTTAGTAATGTTAGCTGACAATCCATTATTATCTATAAGCATATCTAACTCTCTATCTGTAAAAGAACAAAGTTTAACCAAAACAGAATACTGAAAATCTTTATAATAGGGCTTTATATTACCGTCAGCTAAATAAAATTTTTTTGCAACTTTTTTCATTTCAGATGCTGTTGCACTTTTTAATCCTAATTCGTTGATAAGAAATTGATTAAAAGACTTATAACCATATCGGCTTTCTGCTCTATTGACCATTAATAATTTAATTTCTGATAACGAATCACAAAAATGTGTACTCAATCCTGGTTTCCCCTCATTTTGCAATTTCTTAACCAGTGCTCTTACTTCTGCGGCAGAAAGCGTCATTTCACTACTCATTTATATCTACCTCCTCTTCTCCATCAAAAATGTGATGAATAATATAATATTCCGTAAATTCTTTTGTCAACATACCCAGTATATAATCATTAGGTTCAGACTTACCATAATACCAGTTTTCTATAGTTCTAACAGGTATTCCAAATTTCCTTGATATTTCTGCATGATTCATTCTTGATAGACCCGTTATCTTCTCGAAAGTAATCCATAGTCCGTAAAAGTCTACCCAATCTTCCAGTTCATCACCTTCCATAGTATCATTGAAAAGTATATAATGAAATTCCTCATCATTTTTATATTTATTTTTTAATTCCTTCAATTTAGTTTTAGCGTCATAATATGTATCATAATAATCTATTATTTCTCCGCTATCTATATCTTTTATTCCGAAACCATGATATATCCATCTGCATTCATAGTATCCTCCATAATTAGAATTTACTTTCTTCCCTTTTTCATCTGAATCAGCAATAATAACTTTAAGTTCTATTAACGGAATTTCTACATTTGATATAATTGATTCCCTTATTATCTTTTTGGATTTTTTTTCTTCACCAATTGTATCCCAAAGACTCTTGGCTTTATTAAGTGCTTCAACATACGAATCGCAAGAAATTATTTTTTTTGTTTTCTCTTCATTATTTGTCAGTTCTACAAACCACCTTAACATCCTCATCACCTCTGGTTGTAATTTACCACATTTTTGTGGACTATGTCAACATTTTTGTTTTTTCATTACTTGATAACATACTACCAACCAGTAAACCACCAGTTCTATGAACCATGATTTTTGCTCTTTCAAACTCACTATGCTACTATTATCTAAATAAATTGCTCAAAGGAGATTAACTATATGAAAAAATACTTAAAAAATCCATTCGAATCTATTTTAGGAACAAGCAAGAAAAGCAAAACCACTTTTGATATTGCATGTATACTTACAAGTATCACGCTTTCTATTTTAGCTTTCAACTACGATATCTCATCTTTTGAATGCAAATGTATCTTAGGTGTCGCTACAATTTTTGCAACAACATGGATTATTTCTCATAACAAAGAATTCTATGCCGCTATTTTTTTTGCTGAAATATACTACTTATTACTTCTTTGCTCATTACTATTTTTTTGTATTGACTTATACCTATCTCTTAGTTATCTCAATAACTATGGGAAATTAATATGCATATTATTAATAAGTTTTTCTGTTTTTATCGGTTCCATTTATTTAATTTCAAGATTACGTATCATCATCTCACTAATACATAAGATATTTAAAACATCAACAATACGCCTTACACATTCTATCAGATTATTCATTAATAAATTAGGCACGCTAATCAAAAATATTACTATGTTATTTCTTTCAATTAACGAACTCTTAATTGCCATCAAAACAATCAAGAAAAACATTTCCTAGCACCAAATATCTGAAATAACAATCACCACCCCAAACTTCTCTTTACAATAATAGTACCCACACCACAAATGCGGTGCGGGTACTTCCACTTGTTTTATTCTCTTTTTACTTCTTCTTCACAACACTTATCTTCTCAAAGATTCCACCGGCGTATCCATTGCCTGATGCCTCGAAGGTAATCGTAATCTTATCCTTACCCTCTACCATTTTGGCCGGTATCTCATAGTATACGTCATAGAAGTTGTCCGGATTTACATTTTCAAGTACTACTTCCTCTAATACTTCGCCGTCTACGAGGAGAGTGAAGCTTCTGCCTGCGTCACCGCTGAAGTATTTCACCTTAATGTAGTTGGTGACTGTGTTATCTACTGCCATGTCGTAGCTAAAGTACCCGCCAGCCTCAGCGTGACGATAGTTGAGTCCCTTGTGCATACCTGTTCCTGATAGGTCTGCCTGCATATTGTGTGAGAACTCATACTGGTCATTTGCTACAGGTAAGCTGTCTATAACTGTGTAAATATCCTCTTCTCCGCTATCTGCCACGGTTGATGCATCAGCCAGGTCGAAGTAGATACCATATCTGTTCTGATACTGCTGATAATGCGGTGTAAATACGATATCTCTATCTGTATTTTTTAATGTGAACTCTAATTTTTCACCTGTTCTTACAAGATTCTCTGTGATATTTCCTAACCAGTCAGCGATTGTGCCGTCTGTAATCGTAATGACATCATTTACCTCTACCTCAAGTGTCGGAATAGTTACATTGACACCTGTTGTGCCTGTCATCATGTCCTCGTTGCCAAGATTTCCACTTAAGACAACCGGACCATATTTGAATGCCACCACGTTCTCATTATCCGGTAGGTTATAAGCTACTACCTCCATCGGCATGGTATACTCGATGACATCGCCTTTGTTCCATGTATTGTCAAGACGAATAAAGCCATTAACTGCCTCTGCTGCCACCTCTGTACCATTAATCATTACAGTTGGCTTACCTGCGCACCAGTCAGGCACGCGAAGCACGATATCTGCCTGGGTTGTATTACCATTGATTGTTCCTACTATGAATCTTGTTGTATCAGTATTTGGAATATCTGTCTCCTGTGTTAATACAAGGTTCAGTGCCTCACTGGTTACCTTTGATGAGGTATATCTGATGACATACACACCAGCTTCATCTTTGTAATAAATACTGTCATTTAACTTAGAGAAATTCTCCATACCTGAGCCTGTGCAGCACCAGAAATGTGATACTGCCGAGCTGTATACCTTAAAGAAACCGGTTGCCATTGGCTGGAAATAGGTGGTCATACCTGTCTCAGGGTTCTGTGATGACAGAATCGCATTGATAAAGGTATTTTCATAATAATCTACATACTTACGATTTCCCGTAATCTTGAAAAGCTCTCTGGAAAGCTTAAGCATGTTATAAGTGTTACAAGTCTCACAGTTACAGTTGGTTCTTTCTGCATCCAGTACATTTGGCTCACCGAAATGCTCCCACTCACTGTTACCGCCTGTGATGTAAGTGTGGTTATTTACTACGATTTCCCAGAAATTCTCTGCTACCTGTAAGTAGTACTCCTCGCCAAGTGCCATATATCTGTTCAGGGCACCGATAATCTTTGGAATCGTTGTATTGGCATGCTTGCCGTTTAACACATCCTGTCCGTTATAAAGGGCATCAAAGAGTGTTATTTCGTCAAAGCTATGTGCTGCTGCCAAATGCTTCTCTGACTTTGTATGCTTATACAATTGATATAAGCAGTCATTCATTCCGCCATACTCAACATTTAATACTGTTGCCTGTGTTGCCGCAGACCATGTGGAGGTTCTGGAATATACCCAGTCGCCAAGCTTAGATGCAACTTCTAGCGACTTCTCATTTCCAGCGTTCTCATAGGCATCGATAAGTCCTGCCATGACCTTATGCATGGTGTACCACGGTACCCATGTTCCTGCTGTGTTACCCTTCTCTATCTGGAGATAGTGACTCTCCGGGATGGCGGCAAGATAGCCTGTCTCCGGATTCTGACACTGCGCCAGACCGTCTACAACTTCATTTACAATTGCAAGTAATTCTTCATCGCCTGTTGTGGCATATGCCTGCGATACCGCTGTCAGGTAATGACCAAGGGTGTGTCCCTTGATTGCTGAGTTCTCCCAGCCACCGTATAATGTTGCATCTGACTCGATACCTGCAATATCATAGAAGCCCTTTAATAATCTGTCTGCCTCTAATAATTTTAAGTAATCAATCTCCTTATCAAAGGCATTGGTTTCATAATCATTTCTAAGCTCTACTTCGCTTAACAGGAAATCCTCTAAATTCTCAAATGCCGGCATTGCCTCTACACATACCTCAAAGCTCTTTGTCTTAGTGTTCTTGGCATAGCTAATCTCGGCAGTCAATGTTACCACAGTATCACTTTCGCCTGCCGCCGGTCTTGTTACTACACCCTCTGCACTTAGTACCGCTTCATTGGATGAACTCCATGTAATGACACTTCCTGATGCTCCCATACTTGGAAGTGTAATATTATTCTTCACAGATGTGATAGACATCTGAAGGTTCTCATAGTCATTCTCTACTACCTGTGCACCGTCAAACTCTGCACCATAGCGTGTGTAAATGGTTACGATATCTGTAGGAGTAAGTGCCTCATTATATATCTCAATCTCATCCATTGCCATTCTTGCAAATCCTCCATTATATCCCGGCGAGTTGAAGCCGATATACTTGTTGCTCTTCTCATCTACATGAATCTCTGACCGGTTGTTAATATACTGCACATTCTGGGCGATACCATTTCTGTAAATGGCACAGGTATGTGTCTCTGAATCATAGGTCACTGCAATATGTACCCACTCATTCTTTGGGAAGAAGGCCTCTCTGCTGCATGACACAAAAATTTCCATCGGCTGTCCCGCTGACTTACCTACGGAAAGCTTCAATGGTGTATTGTTATCAAGACAGGATAAATACCACCCATCTCCCTGATAGTTTCCGCTTGGCTTGAACCATGTAATAATATGTTCTCCCGCAAGCGTTGTATCTGCCATTATCCATGCAGAAAAGGTCAGCTTGGATGGCTGTAGCTCTCCTGATGTACCAAGGTCAAGATAAGTGCTCCCGTCAAAGTAAAGTGCCTTACCACTTACCCCAGCCACATATACTGCATCTTTATTGGCTGTTGCATGCAGTCCGTTTCCTGAATTATCATCCGTATTGTCTTCAAAAGATAAGCCTACCACCTTAGACGTTGCAAATGCTTCCGCCTTTGGTACTTCTTCTGTCACCACAACGGTTGTTTCCTCTACTGTGCTTTCCATTGTCGTTTGTTCCTCCTGTTTCATTGTTTCTTCCGGCTTCTTAGCCTTACCGCATCCTGCCACAGCTACCAAAACACTTAGAAGCACTGTTACAAGAGCGATACATTTCATACGTACATTTCCTCTCCTCACTTATATAACCTCCCTTATGCCCGTTTGCGGGACTTTCTGCCTTTAGCATACCCTTTCAGGAACACAAAAGTAAATTCTTATACATTCGAATAAGTGTGAAAAGTTCAGATATTGAAAATCAAATGGTTTTACACCTATTTCTTATCTTTTTATTTATTTTTCTACATTTTAAAGTCCTTTTGTTCTTTTTTGCAGTTGATAAACATGTTATACTTAATCTACAAATAATGTAAATCGTTAGAAAAGGTGTGATTTTGTTATATGAAGCTATTTAAATTCAACTCTGCCACTCCATTTCAATACAATTTTGCCGGGAAGTTTACTTCACCCAATTCCGAGTGGATGCATCTGACCAGACAACTCTATGATTTTGAACTTTTTGTAGTAACTGAGGGTGTATTATATATTGCTGCCAATGATTCTGAATATGTCATTGAAAAGGGGCATTATCTTTTGATGCCTCCAACCTTGAAGCAGCATGGCTACAAGTCCGGGGACTGCGCCTTCTACTGGGCGCATTTCTATCCCAACAGCGCTTATGATATCCTAGAGCCGGATACCCAGTCCGTGGAGCACGACTCTATCTCCATTACGATACCTGAGTATGGAGAGCTACAGTCCATTGAGCGAATGGTAGTTCTGATGAAGCAGCTTCAGGATTCAGACCGCCGTTATGGTATGCGCTGTCTGAACAATTTCAATATCTCTGCCATTTTATCTGAGCTGAGTGCCCAGTCCTACATAGACCGCAGATATCATAATTCTGATAACAGCAGCCAGCTTTATAATGATATCGTGGATTATATTACGCTGAACATCTGTACCAATCTGAAGGTTGCGGATATTGCGGATTATTTTGGCTACAATGAGAAATACCTGACTACCTACTTCCGCAAATGGTCCAAGGTTTCCATCAAGCAATTTATCATGCAAACAAAGATGGACCACGCAAAGGCTGAGCTTACGGAGACCAATCACTCAGTCTCCCAGATTGGCTACAATATCGGCTATGGCGACCCGCATAACTTCACCAATGCATTTAAAAAAGTCACCGGACTTACGCCCAGTGACTATCGTGACAGCTATTCAAAGCGTCGATTATTTCATCAGTAATTATTCCGGTTGATAAGGGAAGACCGGCATCAGCTCCAGCTTGAAGCGGCTTCTCTTATACATCGTATCTATCTTATTCTTAATTGCTTCATCTTCGCATACGCCTGTACGGATATACTTGTCCAGTGTGGCATAAGTAAAGCCAAGATTATCCTCGTCTGTCTTGCCACACAATCCGTCAATCGGTGTCTTATTTACAAGATTTTCAGGTAAACCTAATACTGCACCAATCTCAATAACCTCCGCAACGGTCAAAAGTGACAACGGACTGAAATCGCCTGCCGCGTCACCATATCTGGTTGAATAGCCTACCCAATCCTCTGACAGATTACAGGTATTCACTACTCTTCCGTTATGGCTCTGGCTCACCGCATACAGAGTTGACATACGGATTCGAGGCGGAAGGTTGATTCTGCTCTGGTCAGACTCAGGAATCCCTGCCTTCTTTAGTTCCTCTTCGATTCCCTGTACTGCCTTCAAAATATTAATCTCATAGCTCTTGATTCCAAGGTGCTCCACAAGCTGTCTTGCACAATCTATATCGTGCTGCTCTCCCTTTGGCATCAAAACTCCAATTACTCTGTCTTTTCCTAATGCCTCCACACACAAAGCAGCTGCTACTGAGCTGTCCTTTCCACCCGAAATACCAATTACTGCGTTACAATCTGCGCCGTTCTTTGCGAAAAAATCTCGAATCCACGCAACACAATCATCCTTAACCTTCTTTGCATCAAAACTCATAATATACGCTCCTCCTTCTCATTCTTATCTATTAAAATAGTCTTAATTGGCATAGTCTGTCAAGCCTATTTCCTCACCATGCGTATTTTTCTGCATATAATAAAGAAAAATTGCATTTAGTAAGGAATCCCTCAATGAAATGTTCGCAGTATGATTATGCCGTAATCGGCGGGGATATGCGACAGGTATATCTGGCAGAGCAGCTTGCGCTCCTTCCCGGCCGTATTATTTATTATGCTCTTGAGAAAACTCCCGACAGATGCACAAAAGCCACTTCTTTGGAAAATGCAATCCGCTCCTGCGACTGCGTAATTGGTCCGATTCCGCTTTGTCAGAACGGCTCCTTTTTGAAGCAGACTGTATCAGAGAATGATTTTACACTTGATTTTATACTCAATATTATGAAGCCGGGGCAAACTTTTTATGCGGGTTGTATCCCCGAAAGCTTTCTAAAAGGCGCAAAAGAAAAAGGCATATATGCCTACGACCTGATGCAAAACAACACACTTGCCATCTACAATACACTTGCCACTGCTGAGGGTGCTATCTGCGAGGCAATTCTGAGAAGTCCTCGTAATCTGCACCACAGCAAATGTGCAGTTCTTGGCTATGGACGCTGTGGACGTACATTAACCAAATATCTGCGTGGTATGTCCTGCCATGTATCCGTCTACTCTACCGAAGAAGAAGAACGCTGTTGGGCCGATATCGTTGCCGATTATGCTCTGCCACTTGATGATTTCGGCGAGAGAGGCAATGAATTTGACTTTATTTTCAATACCATACCTGCCCTTGTCCTTACCGACAAACAGCTTCGAAAATTGAAATCCTCTGTTACAATTATTGACATTGCATCAGCACCGGGCGGTATTGATTATGAAGCTGCTGCCCGTTTAGGCGTAAATGCTTCCCTTTGCCTTGCGCTTCCCGGAAAATACTCTCCCGAGTCCTGCGCTACAGCCATCAAAAAAATAATAACCATGAATAAAATATAGGAGTGATTACTTTGTCATTATCAGGAAAACATATCGGAATCGCATTTACAGGTTCCTTCTGTACCTTCAAGAGTGCATTTATCGAATTACAAAAGCTACTGGATGAGGGTGCAACTGTCCAGACCATCTTTTCCTACAATGCTACATCCGTTAGCAGCCGCTTTGGAAAGGCAGAAGACTTTGTATCAAAAGCCGAGAAGCTAACAGGACTCAAACCCATTCTTACCATACCTGACGCAGAGCCTATTGGCCCTCAGAACAATCTTGATATTCTTGTGCTCTTTCCCTGCACAGGTAACACCATTGCCAAGCTTGCCAACGGCATTACCGACACTCCGACTTTGATGGCTGCCAAGGCGCATCTTCGTAACAATAAACCGCTTTTGATTTCTATTTCCACCAACGACGCTCTCGGCATGAATATGAAAAATATTGGTCTTCTGATGAACACCAAAAACATATATTTTATTCCTTTTGGGCAAGATAATCCTGAGAAGAAACCCAATTCCATGATTGCACACACCAAGCTCCTCATACCTTCTATTGAAGCCGCCTTAGAGGGCAGACAATATCAGCCTGTCATTCTTTAGTACCGTATTGATACTCATTAATATGAAAAAGGAGAACAAATCATGTGTGGTATTGCAGGATTTTTTAATCCCAACAAGAACTATAAAACAGAAGAAGCCAAATGGCGTCATATTTTAGAAGAAATGAATGAAGCACAGAAAAGGCGCGGACCTGACGGTAGGGGAAGCTACTTGGATTCCTCCTGTGGTCTTGCACACGTACGTCTTGCAATTATTGATTTGAAGACAGGTGCACAGCCCCTTATAAAAAACTGTGGCGGAACAGAATATGCTATTGTATTTAATGGTGAAATCTACAATATGAAGGAACTAAAGGCAGAGCTTATAGACGAAGGCGCCCATTTTCGTACCAACAGCGATACGGAAGTTATTCTCGAGGGCTATCTGTTACATGGGCAGGATTTTATCAAAAAACTAAATGGTATCTTTGCCATTGCCATCCGGGACACGGTTCATGGAAAACTCTTTTTATTCCGTGACAGACTGGGCGTCAAACCTCTCTTCTATACCTTTGTAGGAGATACCCTGGTATTTGCCTCTGAGCTTAAGGGACTATTTGCATATCCCGATGTGAAGCCTGTCTTGGATAGAGACGGACTATGTGAAATCTTCGCACTCGGTCCTGCCAAATCTTACGGAAAGGGTGTCTTTAAGAATATTCTCGAGGTGTTACCGGGTCAGTATATTGCGTATGGTTCAAATAGCTGTTCTAAAGACTTCTATTGGCAGTTAGAAAGCCGTCCTCACGAGGATTCCATGGAGGAAACCATAGAGAAAACTGCTTGGCTTGTACAGGACTCCGTAGAGAAGCAAATGCTTTCGGATATTCCTATCAGTACCTTTTTATCCGGTGGTGTAGACAGCAGTCTGGTTACTGCCATCTGCGCCGATAAACTGCGCAAGGAAGGCCGTGTATTAAATTCCTTTTCTTTTGATTTTAAGGATAATGACCGTTACTTTCAGGCAAACTCCTTTCAGCCAAGTCAGGACCGCCCTTTTGTAGATAAAATGGTAGCATTTAGCGGTACAAATCACTACTATCTGGAATGTACCAATCAGGACCAGTACGACTGCCTTTTCAAAGCTGTAGATGCCAGAGACCTGCCATGTATGGCTGATGTAGAATCCTCCATGCTCTACTTTTGTTCACAGGTAAGGGATATTAATAAAGTAACTTTGACAGGCGAATGTGCAGATGAAATCTTCGGCGGTTATCCTTGGTTTCACAGCAAGGAAGCCTTTGAAACGCCTGCCTTTCCATGGTCAAGAGACATGGCACCACGTCAGGTACTTTTGGATGATAATTTGATTCATGCCCTTCATATGGAGGAATATGCCCGTGCCGCTTATGAGAAGACCATCTCCGAAACACCGCTTCTTGCAGAAGATTCTCCTACTGAGAAGCGTCGTCGTGAGATTGCTTACCTTAATCTACGTTGGTTCATGGTAACTCTCCTAGACCGTATGGACCGCACCAGCATGTATAACGGTCTGGAAGCTCGTGTGCCTCTTGCCGACCACCGCATCTTAGAGTATGTATTTAATGTTCCTTGGGAAATGAAATGTCCTGATGGCATTGTAAAGGGACTGCTTCGCTACGCTAGTGAACGTTTTCTGCCTCACGATGTCCTATGGCGTAAGAAAAGTCCATATCCCAAGACCTATGACCCTGCCTATGAGAAATTACTGGCTGATAATTTAAAGGAAGTGCTTGCCGATGCAAATTCGCCTATTAGAGCTTTGCTTGATACCAAGAAGGTTCATGCCTTTGTAGATAGTCCTTCTGACTATGGCAAGCCTTGGTATGGACAGCTGATGGCAGGTCCTCAGATGCTGGCTTATATGTTACAGGTGGAGTATTGGTTGAGGAAGTATCGGATTAAGATTGTGTAATGGTTTTAGTTCGGTCGCAACCGAGTCGGTGGTGACCGAACTATTTTTTTGTTTACAAGTATATTTTAATAAATTATAATATATGCAAAAAGCATATATTATCTTTGCATATATAAGATATATACTTTTTGCATATACATTTTGGGGGATAGTAATATAACCCACATTAAAATATCATATTTACAGATAACATTTCGCATAGGAGGAATATATAATGTTCATAGTAGAAAATGACAAAAAAATCGGATTATACCTCTCAGAATTAATTACGCAAAAATTCAAATCTGGAAGGCAGTTTTGCAAGGCGTATATCGAACTAACAGGAGTTGAAGCCGATGATGTGAGTATACAAAAAATGGCAAATCGACTTTCACAAATCAAAAACGGTAATAAATCAATCCAACTCAAGGACCTACAGTACTTTACCCAGCTCTTAGACGTAACATGTGAACAAATATTAAGCGCTGGAAATTATTTTGTGCCTGATAATGGACGCGTTACCAATTATCAAATATCATTTACCAAAGATGAGCATTTGTGGGAGCAGTACATTCATAGGGATGATGACCTCATTCTTAACGCCGATGAATACAATAAAACAGTAATTGATTATGCCTTGGAATTCAAAAACTATGATTTTCTCAAATATTTAATGGATAATAACTATATTTGGTTTGATAGTGATAATAAAGAGGATTATGCTTTCAGCTTTGGTGCCGGAACTAGCATTGAAAGAAAAAAGCCTTATGAAACCGATATCTTAAATTCAAGATTAGCAACTCGTGATCAGTTAAGACGTCAAATGATTTCTTTAGCAATCGAAAATGAAGATTGGGATATGCTGACAAAGCTTCGAGCCAGGGAAATCCCTCCGCTTTATTTAACCAATTATTGGCCTAGCAACCCTGAAGAGTTTGACGACTACTATGATGAAAATCTGATTATGCATATCACAACCTCTAACAAATCAGTATTGGACTATTTTTCGGAAGAGTTCACGATTATAAGTAAATTTAATCACGAAAATCACTATATGTTTCCGTATATAAGTAATCTACTTGAACAGCTAATAAAGAAAAAGCATTCCTATACTGAAATTATATTAAATCGTTGCATCACACATAATCAAAATGCTTACACAAAAATAAACAAACTCATTAGTAAGACTATCAAATATTATGAAAAAGAATACCCTCATTATCCTAAGGATATGATTCTAAAAATGTCATTAGAGTATTTCTACTTTCATAATAACGGATTCATTATAAGTATCTATGACCCAGTCTCTAGAGATACAGTTATCACAAACATTATTTCCATTAATGCTCAGTCTCAAAACGCTGATGTCAACCGCCTTATTGATACACTAAATGCTTCATATAACCAAATTATTAACATGAGACCAAGAAAGGGGTAAGAATATGGGACAAAATACTTTCGATTATAGCGATGGAGATTGCCTATTCTCCATTTCTGACAACATGGCAATGGATTCAGATGGAAACACTTATATGCGCCTATCGGACAACACCGCCATGGACTTTGATTCAGGAAATATACATTTCACATCTACTTGGAGTTCTAATGATGATGAATAAACCACAACAAAAAACCCTAAAGCATAATGCTTTAGGGTTTTTAAGCTGCTGTTTATGTTTATCAAATCTTTTAAAGAAATTATCTCTTGCTGAACTGAGGTGCTCTACGAGCTGCCTTGAGACCGTATTTCTTACGCTCCTTCATACGAGGATCACGTGTTAAGAAGCCTTCCTTCTTAAGAACTGGTCTGTAATCTGCATCTACCTGTAATAAAGCTCTAGAGATACCATGTCTGATAGCTCCAGCCTGTCCTGTATAACCACCACCACATACGTTAACAAGTACATCAAACTTCTCAACTGTATCTGTAGCTACTAATGGCTGACGAACGATTGTCTTTAATGTCTCTAAACCAAAGAACTCGTCGATTGTTCTCTTATTGATTGTAATGTTACCTGTTCCAGGTACTAAATATACTCTAGCGATAGCTTTTTTTCTTCTACCTGTACCATAATATCTTGAAGCATTTGCTGCCTTAGCCATTTTTATATCCTCCTTTATATGTCCCTTTGATTAAAATGTTAATACCTCAGGCTTCTGAGCTGCATGATTGTGCTCTGATCCTGCGTATACGAACAACTTCTTGTACATTTCTCTTCCTAAAGGTCCCTTTGGAAGCATTCCCTTAACAGCTAACTCGATAACCTGCTCTGGCTTCTTGTTTAACTTCTCTCTTAAAGTAGCTTCTTTCATACCACCAACGTAATCTGAGTGATGGTAGTAAATCTTCTGATCCATCTTCTTACCAGTAACCTTAATCTTCTCAGCGTTGATTACGATAACATAATCACCTGTATCGATATGTGGTGTGAAGATTGCCTTATTCTTTCCTCTTAAAACCTTAGCAACTTCTGATGCTAAACGTCCTAATGTCATGCCTGTAGCGTCTACTACATACCATTTTCTATCAATTGTAGCTGGACTAGCCATAAATGTTTTCATCGTGTTACCTCCATAAAATAAGTCTTAGACTTTCCTATCATTGGTTCTCCCTGTCTGAATCACGTCAATACGGAATGTCCGGCCGTACCTAGTTAACTCACAGAGTGACCACCAAACGTCGTCACGCTTTGCGAAACGACTTATTGGACTACATTGACAACACGCTATAACTGTGCATCGGGGCTTTTGATACCAGCTATCCACACGTCGCCATACTAAAATAGTATATTATACGATTTCTCGGATGTCAATTACTTTTTTACAAATATTGTATAATATATTTTATGATTTATCCACATCACTTCGTAATTTCCGGAATTCCATCCACATACTTGTACCTCACCAAGGTTAATCCGCAAGCAGGTGCTGTAGGCCCTGCCTTGGTTCTGTCCAAGGCACCTAAAATGTCCGGTATATCCTCCGGCTCCATATTACCACGTCCCACTTCCATAAGCGTTCCCGCAATAATACGAACCATATTATATAAGAAGCCTGAGCCTGTTACACGAATGATAATCAGATTATCCTGCTTCTCTACCGTAAGTTCATAAATTTCCCTTACCGTTGTCTCCGCAACAGTATTCACACTGCAAAAGCTCTTAAAATCATGCTCACCTACCAAATACTTAGCTGCTCTCTGCATCCGTTCCACATCAAGCGGCACATAAGTAAAATGAGAATATAGTCTCATCACCGGCTGTGGAAATTCACAGTTCAATATCTTATATTCATAGGTCTTTTGACTGTTCTGTTTGCGTGGATGAAAATCCGGAGGAACCTCCCTTGATGCCTGTATCCGGATATCTTGCGGCAGTCTCTGATTCAAAGCATAAGAAACCTTCTCTCCCGGCATCCTTGCATTGGTATCAAATACCGCAATATTTCCCAGCGCATGTACTCCTGTATCTGTTCTGGACGCACCAATTACCTTAATCTCTTCCTTGAACAAGTCTGTCAGCGCCTCATTTAACACAGACTCAACAGTCACTACATTGGGCTGTAACTGCCAGCCATGATAATTTGTACCGTCATATGCCACGGTAAGCATTACACGCTTCATTCAATAACCATACCTTTCCAAAACCTGCATACTTTGGACCGTAGGTACAAGATTTGCAACGCAAACTTAGTTTGCATGTGAAATTTATTTCACATTATACCTGCAAGCTTTCCTGCCATCACACCAACTACCAGATAACATACCACAAATCCATATGCCACAAAGTCACGCTTTTCATAATGAAGAGGCTTCATCTTGGTACGAAACTCTCCGCCACGATAGCATCTTGCCTCCATCGCCATGGCAAGGTCATCGGCACGTCTGAATGCCGATATAAAGAGCGGCACCAATAACGGAACCATATTCTTGGCGCGCTTTAATATATTTCCGCTTTCAAAATCAGCACATCTTGCCATCTGTGCCTTCATAATCTTATCTGTTTCTTCCATGAGAATCGGTATAAATCGTAGTGCAATAGACATCATCATGGCAATCTCATGTACCGGTACATGAATCTTCTTCAATGGTCCCAGCATCTTCTCCAAGCCGTCTGTCAACTGATTTGGTGTAGTTGTTAATGTCATGACCGATGAACCAATAATCAGAAATGAAAGTCTGATTGCCATGAGTCCTGCCAGCTTGGCACCCTCCTTGGTAATGGTCAGCACCCAAAAGGATACCAGAGGTTCACCCGGCGTCAAAAACAGATTAAAAACTACTGTAATCAACAGCAGAAAAATAATTGCCTTCATACCTCTTACCATGAATTTGAACGGCACCTTAGATAACTTAATCACAACAGCCAAAAACGCAGCTGCTACCAAATATCCTGCGATACCGTCAAATACAAATAACGATATAATAAATATGATAGTTGTTGCCAGCTTTACTCTGGGGTCCAGTCTATGTATTACCGAATCCGCATGATAATATTGTCCTAACGTAATATCTCTGAGCATTTTTAATCCTCGTAAATCTTTCTATTACATGTTCTGCTTAAAAGCCACTTCTCTTCGCCTTAACAAGCTTTGTAAAATATGACTTTATCTCTTCTTTAGCCTCGTCAATCGTGGTTACATCATCGCTGACATCCATCCCCTTGTCCTGAAGGCTCTTCATAATATAAGTTACCTGTGGTGCCGCAAGACCAATCTCTTCAAGCTCAGCATAATGCCGGAATACTGCCCTCGGCTCGTCATCATACATCACACTGCCCTTATTCATAACAATGATTCTATCCACATACTTCGCCACATCATCCATACTATGAGACACCAGAATCACGGTAATTCCGGTCTCTTTCTTCAGCTTCGCAATTTGGTCTAATATCTCATCCCTGCCCTTCGGGTCCAAGCCTGCAGTCGGCTCATCCAAGATAAGATAATCCGGCTTCATGGCAAGCACTCCTGCGATTGCCACACGACGCTTCTCTCCACCTGATAAATCAAAGGGAGACTGATAGAAGTACTCATCCTTTAATCCTACCAGTTTCAATGCCTCATAAGCTCTCAGCTGTACTTCTTTCTCCGATAAGCCAAGATTCTTTGGTCCAAAGCAAACGTCCGTAAATACATCCGTTTCAAAAAGCTGATGCTCAGGATACTGAAAGACCAGTCCTACCTTGCTTCGAAGCTTTCTTTTATTAAAATCCTTATCGTCAATATCCTCACCATTAAAATAAATCGCACCACTGGTCGCCTTCATCAATCCATTGAGATGCTGTACCAATGTAGATTTCCCGGAGCCCGTATGACCAATCAGGCCAATAAACTGTCCGTCCGGAATCACTAAATTAATATCTTTTAAGGCATGGACTGCCAATGGTGTATCTTCACCGTATATATGACTTACATGGTCTACTATGATTGGCACGACTTTTCCTCCATTACTACATAATCTCATCTATACATCTGTCAATTGCCTGTGCAAATTCTTCCTTTGTTAACAATCCCTCTGGAATTGGAAAACCTTCCTTACGAAGTTCATGCGCCAACAGAGTAACCTGCGGTACATCAAGACGCAGCTGCTTTAACCTATCCACCTGTGAAAATATCTCTCTGGGTGTTCCCTGCAGCTCTATTCTTCCCTTATCCATTACAAACACCTTATCTGCATAGATAACCTCTTCCATATAATGCGTAATCAGGATAATTGTAATCTTCTCTACGTCATTCAACGCACGAATGGCACGAATAACCTCTTTTCTGCCCTTAGGGTCTAACATCGCTGTCGGCTCATCTAATATGATACACTTTGGATGCATTGCAATCACACCGGCAATAGAAACTCTCTGCTTCTGTCCGCCTGAAAGCTTATTGGGCGAATGCTTACGATACTCATACATTCCAACCGCCTTCAGGCTTTCCTCTACACGTTCCCATATCTGCTTGGTTTCTATCCCCATATTCTCCGGTCCAAAGCCTACATCCTCTTCCACAACCTGTCCGATAATCTGATTATCAGGATTCTGAAATACCATACCTGCGGTCTGTCTGATATCCCACAGATACTCCTCCTGTTGCGTATCCTTGCCATCTACCCACACAGTTCCTTCTGTCGGATAATGAATCGCATTCAAATGCTTTGCTAAGGTAGACTTTCCCGAGCCATTATGCCCTAAAATTGCAACAAAATCTCCTTGCTCAATATTGAGGCTAACATCATCAACGGCCTTTGTAATACCCTCTACGTTACCCTCTTCATCACGCCTGATATATTCAAATATTAAATCCTTAACCTTAATAATACTCATATCCGCTGTTCCCTGTGTCCATTTCTATTCCTTGCTTTATATCACCTATTTGGTGAGCTTCTTTACTTCCTGCTTTTGCGTTCTTCTTCTTCATTGAGCTTCTGCTGCATAAAAGCCTGATACACCTGCTTACGCACCTTGGCATCCTTGTCTTTTTTATCTTGCTCCATCTGGCGCTTAATAGTCTCAGCAAGCCATATTGCACGAATTTTGTTAAGTACTTCTTCCTCGCTGGTTTGAGGCTTTTCCTGCTTTTTCTTCGCTTCCTGTGCCTCTTTAAACCTCTTAACACGTTCTTCCTTCTCACGCTCTAATGCACGCTTACGTTCTTCCTGAAATCTCTGCTGCTGTCTATGCTGTACCTTTGTCTTTGCATTCGTTTCAAAGATTCTGACAGGCCGTGTTGGCATAATCACCGGTGCCTGATACGGATGCTCCTGTAAATATTCATATGCTGCATGTATTCTAAGATAAATCTGATGTGTATTCTGATTCGGATTGGAATCCGGATGATACTGCTTTACCAGATTACGATACGCTCTCTTTACTTCCTCTTCACCTGCACTAAGACTCACCTGTAAAATATAGCATGCTTCTTCTCGTGAATAAATTCTGTCCCCTACCATAGTTTCCAACTCTTTCTTATTCTTCCAACCTTCGATTACACAAATAGTCTAGTCTATTATACATAATTCATTCAGTACATTCATGAATAATTACTATTATACTATATTTTATCCGATAAATTAATACAAGTACTTTTTATTCGGCATCTGCTCATACAAAGTAAAAGAAGCAACATTTTAGTACATGTACCTACAATGTCACTTCTTTTTGTCTTACTAACTCTTTATTGGTAATAACTGGCCTGCGCTCCCCACAGCTGAGCATACAAACCGTCTTCCTTTTCTAATAATGCTTCATGACTTCCCATCTGCACAATCTTACCACCATCAAACACCAATATATTCTTACAGAAACGGCAGCTGGACATTCTATGCGAAATATAAATCGCTGTCTTATCCTCTACCATTTCATCAAACTTCTCATAAATCTCAAGCTCAGCAATCGGGTCAAGTGCTGCTGTCGGCTCATCTAAAATAACTACAGGCGCATTACGATAAAGCGCTCTTGCAATCGCAAGCTTCTGCGCTTCTCCGCCTGAGATTTCCACGCCTTCATCATCCTGCTTATAGATAACAGTATCTATTCCTTTCTCCCAGCCTTGTACCTTTTCTTTCATGCCAGCCTGTTCCAGACAAGTCCAAACTCTATCAGCATCATACTCAACACCTGCTGCTACGTTCTGCGCTACAGAAAATGAGAATAGCTGAAAGTCCTGAAATACCACCCCAAACAGATTACGATACTCGTCATAATCATACTTGCGGATATCAATACCATTTAATAGGATTTCTCCCTCGGTTGGGTCATACAGGCGACAAAGCAGCTTGATAAATGTAGATTTTCCTGAACCATTCTTACCTACGATTGCCATTTTCTTTCCCACATGAATCTTGGCATTCACATTTTCCAGTACCATTTCCTTGCTATTAGGATAATGAAAGGATACATTACGGAATTCTAACTCGTATTCATTATCTAAGCGCTTTTCTACAGGGAGTGTACCGTCGTATTTTTCATTTGGAAGGTCGAGGTATTCGACGTAGTTACTGAGATACTGACTAGTCATAATGAGCCAGCTCACAATATCTAATGTTTCACTAATGTTTTGATATAACGCAACTGCAATTCCGACATACAGAGTAAGTTCTCCAATGGTGATTGCACCGCCTAATACCTTGAGTCCAACATATGTGTACCCTAATAGCTGACATAGTGTGAATGAAAGCTTTTCCTGTTGATTTACCCTCATGATACCTCTTGCTTGCTTCATCCAAATATCTGTCATGCATTCTTTTTCAATTGCCATTTTCTTGCGAAGCATTGGAAGCATATTATAGATGCGAACACTTTTACCCTTTGCATAATCATGTACATAAGAAATAAAATAACCAAATTTCCTGTTACTACGCACCCCATGTTCAAATCCTTCATTCTGGATTTTGCTAATCCTCTTTAGCAGAATATATAAATAATACATAATCCCTATGAACACAGCTATAACTACTAAATCTGTCCATACACTGTTCATAATACTGACCAGCGTGTCTGACAATCCTATATCATAGTTTAATTCAGCTCGAAACAACGGTGTTAACCAAAAGATAGAATATACAATAACAAAAGTGCATCGGAAAATACTTGCTATATACTGACAATAGGAATTCAAACCACCCGAATAATATTCACCATCTTCAATCTGTTTTACCATATCCTGTGTTGCTGAATTTTCTAGCACCTGATAGTCCATGGTGATTGATTTCTCCGCCATGGATACCTTAATTCCATTCTCTACACGGCGTCTTTTTACAATGAGAACCTTATCAATTGCCCATTGAATCAATGACATTGACATATAGCATACTACTAATCCAATCGCTAGTGTAACAATCTTTTCCTCTGATTTCCCAACAGCAATCTCATTAATTACACATGCTGTCATGTAAATATTGAGGAATACTTTTGCCATTCTAATGGCCTCTTCCACCAACATAAGCAGCAGATAACTTGGACATACTTTGTATACCCACTTCAATATTCTGATATTTCTTTCCAATATACTATTAGCTTTCATATGCAGCCTCCATGTCGCCCTCTTTTGCATCTTCCTTATAGTAATGACTCTGCACTTCATAAATATGAGCATATCGTTGTCCGAGCTTCATGAGTTCTTCGTGACTACCTGACTCAATAATCTTTCCGTCCTCAAGAAAAATAATTCTATCACAAAAACGTGTACTCGCCAGTCGATGTGAAATAAATAAACTAGTCTTATCCTCCGTCAGCTTATTATATTCCTCATACATTGCACTTTCTGCCAGTGGGTCAAGAGCAGCAGTTGGTTCGTCTAAGATTAAGAACGGTGCATCTTTATAGATACATCTTGCCAACATTAGTTTCTGCATTTCGCCGCCTGATAAACGAATTCCCTCATCATCAAATATGGGTGTAATATGTGTCAACTCTTTCTTATTCAAAGAGTTAATCTTATCATATAATCCAGCTTCCTTTATCGACTTCCAGAATAGCTCTTGGTCTGCCTCGTCCTCTTCCCTTGCAGCCACTAAGCTTAACAGTGAAAACGCCTGCTCCTCTATGTCCTGAAATACAACCCCCAGCATTTTAAAATAACTTTCTATATTGTATTCCTGAATTGATACGCCATTTATCAGTATCTCACCTTCTTTAGGCTGATAGAAACCACAGAGAAGCTTTACAAGTGTCGTCTTTCCTGCACCATTATTTCCTACCAGCGCAAGCTTTTCTCCTGCTCGTATATGTAAATTCACATGATCAAGTATCTTCTCTTCCTCATTCTCATACCAAAAAGAAACATTTCTAAGTTCAATCTCTGGTGGATACTTTGAAACATCGGGTTCTATGCCTAATCCTCGCTTAAAAGCGTCTTTCAAGTCCAACATTTCACGTAAATCACATATCATTACATTGGAATCCATCATAGTGTTGTACGCATTCACAAATCCAAATAACCAATTAGAAAATTCACCAATAATTCCAAACATCAAGGTAAATGTCGCAAGTGTAATCTCGCCCTGAATCGCCAGATGAATTAGTATCACGTATGCCAATCCATCTCGTAATGCGACAAATATGGTATCTGATACAACCGGCAGATAATAATGCTTTTCCACTCTCTTCTGCCAAGCCACTCCCTTCTCCACATAGCTATGCAACAAATCCCCAAACCACTTTTCCATGCGATAAATACGTGCATCCTTACCTGCTACTATATCTTTTGCTTTATCAGACAAATACCAAAATTTACGATTCGCTTCGCTATCCTCTTCGCGAGTCTGTTTTACAAAATCTCTTGCAAATTTATTGCTATAAATATTGCATACCAGCATCAGAATTAAAACGATCAGGATACGAATGTCCACTGTTAAAATCGCTGCGCCATAGACAATTAATCCTATCGCATTGATTACTACATTCGTAAATTCCTTATATACTCTTTCAAGACCCTGCCAATTCCCGGATAAAGCCTGACTGGCTTTTCCTACTAGCTTTCGATTCTCATATCTTTCTACATTTTGATAGTCTGTTGTAAGAGCCTTCTCTATCAGTTTCCCCTCAAAGCTAAAGCATCTTGTACACGTTCCATATATTCCCCAATACTGTCCCAGTCCTTGTTCTATATTGGCAACTATTCCTCTGATAAATACCACCACTCCGACTGCCAATAAAAAGAACTTTACACCTTTCTGTTGCTCTATTCCATGTACCGCAACCGCTGGAATCAGAACTTGTAGAAAATTCCCCATAAATACCGATGATATAAGCGCTACAAATGCAAGCCATGCCTTCCAACCATAGTCTTCATGAAGCTGCTTCATAATAAAACATAGATTACTTATGAATGAATATTTTGGTTTTACTTTCTTTTCCTTTCTCACTTCGTCAATCCTCTCCCCCTGGTTTTTATATGATACAATCTCAAAATCTTTCTCATTTATTCAAAAACACTACACATCACCACATTTAGTTCTGTCTGTACTATCATTTACTGAATGAGCACGAAAGTCATATTTCTTATAGGAAATCCATACAGAAATAAGCATACGTTTCCATATGCTTATTCTAATATATCTCTATTCTATTCGGTAAAAAATTTCCTAAAATGTAAAATTTCGTTCACGAAATACATTTAACCTATCTCAAGTGGTAGCATAATCTCTGTCACAAATACGCCAGGTTCATTCTGACGATTAATATACCCACCATACTTTTCCACTGTCATATTAATTCGTTTTAGTCCATGTCCATGATTACCACGTTTACTGCTGATGTAATCCTTATCCAGTTTACGAATCACCTCATTAGTCGCATTGGAAACAGATATGTATAGTTGACTTTGACGAATACACATATAGATACGCAAGAACCTTCTTGGGCCTTCTTCCAACTTATCACATGCCTCTATGGCATTGTCCACAAGATTACCTAGTAGTACACACAAGTCTATTTGTGGAATGCTTATCTCGCTATTAAGCACGGTATCACATTTAATATCGATACCATGTTTTTGGGCAAGACTAAGCTTACTGTTTAAAATCGCATCTACTCCGATATTACCTGTCTTATATTCGAAATCAATCCTATCCAGTTCATCATCCATCTTATCCACATATTCATTAGCTTCTGCAATCTGTCCTGCCTCTAAATGCGCCTTGATTGCCTGCATATGATTATGATAATCATGTCGCCAGCCACGCATTGTCATATAGATGTCATTCATCTCTTCCATCTGTATGTTCAATACTTTATCCTGATACTCATAGAAATGTTTATCCTGCTGACGCTTTCTAACCAACACATAGACTATAAAAATCAATGTCACTAGCACCGCATAACCTACCAGTATTAATGTAATATTGTATTGCATATGCTTCTCCTATAGCTAAGTATCTCAAATTCTCTATTCTTACTAACACATTTGTTTGCTGCCTTTATATGATCCTGTGCAATGACATAGCTTGTTACATATATAATCTAATAAATGCCTGATTAAACTCATTATAGCAACTTCGACTAACTGCTAGCTTCTCTCCAGTCGTTAAGATACACTCTGTTCTTGAAATTGACTTCACATATTCCAAATTCACAAGTTCTGAACGACTTGCCAGGACAAATCTATCATCCTTTAATTGTTTACGAATCCCCTTCATGGTTTCCTTAAAGGTATATTCTTTAGACATATCCTCTGTACAAATCGTAATATAATGCCCTTGAACCCTTATCATCTTTATTAACGACTTTTCTATCTTGGTATATTCTCCTGCATAGTTAAAACAAAAGTAATCTCCCTTCGTTACTTGTGAGTGCTGCCCCGAACCATGAAGCTCTGTTTTCACAAAGTCCAGTGCCTCAGTTAACTCCTCATCTTTAATGGGTTTTAACAAGTAACGAATTGCTCCAACTTTATATCCGTCAAATACAGCATCCTTATCTCCTGTCACGAATATGATAGGCAGCTGACGGTCTCGTACCCGAATCTTGGCAGCTAATTCCATACCATCCATTTTGCCCATACGGATATCTAATAGTATACAGTCAAACGGCAAACTCTGCTCATACTTAAACAAAAGCTCCTCCGCACTTTCAAAGCTCTCTAGCCTGCACACTTCTCCCGCCTGCTTACAATAATTATCTATTTTCTTCTTCAAATATTCTAATTGTATTGCTTCATCTTCGCAAATTCCAATGTACATATATTGCCCTCTTTATTTTCTTATATTATCGGATTAATCCTATAATGTAAGAAAACGCGTCCTTTTTCAAGAACGCGTTTCAAATCATCTAATTATACTAACTCAAGTACAACCTCTAATGCGCCGTCACCCTTACGCTGACCAATCTTGATGATTCTTGTGTAACCACCCTTACGGCTTGCATACTTAGGTGCAACCTCATCAAATAACTTAGCTACAAGGTCGATTTCCTTAGTATTCTTCTTCTTTCCTGTGTTCTCTGTTGGAACCTCAGTTACAGAATATAATACCTTGAGCATCTGTCTTCTAGCGTGAAGTCTTGAAGGCATATCCTTCTTGATTTCCTTCTCTACTTCTTCGTAAACAGTAACCTTCTTACCATCTACAACTTCCTTCACTCTCTTGCCATCTTTGTCCTTCTTAGCTACCTTAGCAGTAACCTTAACTGTCTCGAAGTTATCCTTCTCCTTAACAGCTAATGCGATAAGACCTTCAGCAATCTTCTGTACTTCCTTAGCCTTAGCTTCTGTTGTAACAATCTTTCCATGATATAAAAGATTTGTTACCTGATTTCTTAATAATGCTTTTCTCTGGCTAGATGTTCTGCCTAACTTTCTATAACCTGCCATAATTGGCTCCTTTCGTTCGAGGACGTACTTCTTTCTCGAATTAAGTACCCTCATTAGTGGAACAAATGACAACGCACTTTGGACTTACTTATCAAATGTTAGTTAATAATTCCATTTCATGAGCACAAATGCGCACCCTTTGGATTTACCGCATCTGCTATATAAATCAAGTCTGCAATTTATTCATCCATTGGATTTAACTGAAGACCTAATTCCTTTAACTTAGCTAAAACTTCATCTAATGACTTACGTCCTAAGTTACGAACCTTCATCATATCCTCAGAAGTCTTATTTGTTAACTCTTCTACAGTGTTAATACCTGCTCTCTTCAAGCAGTTGTAAGAACGAACTGATAACTCTAATTCGTCGATACTCATCTCAAGTACCTTCTCCTTCTCGTCATCTTCCTTCTCAATCATAACCTCTGCATTCTTTGCATTCTCAGAAAGATTAATGAAAATCTTAAGATGCTCGCTTAAAACCTTAGCTGCAAGGCTAACTGCTTCATCCGGAGCAACTGTTGCATCAGTATATACATCTAATGTCAACTTATCATAATCTGTACTCTGACCTACACGGGTATTTTCAACAGTAACGTTTACTCTTTCTACCGGAGTAAAGATAGAATCAACAGCGATTGTACCGATTGGTAAATCATCACTCTTATTCTTGTCTGCGCTGATGTATCCTCTACCCTTCTTAATTGTAAGCTCCATGTAAAGCTTACTCTCTTTGCCACCATTAAGAGTAGCAATTACCTGATCAGGATTCATAATTTCAACATCCTGGTCTACCTGGATATCGGATGCTCTAACTACACCTTCACCCACGAAATCAATAACAGCCTTCTTCTCTTCGTCAGAATCACTGCTATTCTTAATTGCCAGGCTCTTGAGATTCATAATGATCTCAGTAACATCTTCCTTTACTCCAGGAATAGAACTGAACTCATGTACAACACCATCAATCTTTACCTGACTTACAGCTGCACCAGGTAAGGAAGCAAGCATAATTCTTCTTAATGAATTACCTAATGTAATACCGTAACCTCTTTCTAAAGGCTTAACAACAAATCTTCCATACCTTTTGTCTTCAGAGATTTCTGTCACTTCAATGTTTGGACTGTCAAAATCAAATGCCAGCACTGTAAATACCCTCCTTTATGAATGTGATGTTTTTAACTACGACAATAGAAAGTGCGCTAAGCGTACTTTCTATTGCTATAAAAATCATTCTAATTATTTAGAATATAACTCGACGATAAGCATCTCGTCAACAGGAACATCGATTGCTTCTCTTGAAGGAAGCTCCTTAACTGTTCCCTTGAAGCTCTCCTGATTAACATCAACCCATTCAGGAACTAATCTACCGTTAGTAACTTCAGCGATATCCTTGAATCTCTGCATGCTTACAGACTTCTCTCTGATTTCGATTACGTCACCAGCGCTGATTAAGTATGAAGGAATGTTAACAATCTTGCCATTAACTAAAACATGCTTGTGGTCTACAACCTGTCTAGCTTCTTTTCTTGTTCTGGCAAAACCCATTCTGAAAACTACGTTATCTAATCTTCTCTCAAGAAGAATCATAAGGTTCTCACCAGTCATACCCTTCATTCTATCTGCTCTCTCGTAATAGTTACGGAAAGGCTTCTCAAGAACGCCGTAGATGAACTTTGCTTTCTGCTTCTCTCTTAACTGAAGACCATACTCACTCATCTTCTTGCCAGCTCTTGGAGATTTTCTATTTGACTTCTTATCATATCCTAAGAATACAGGATCTAAATCAAGAGATCTGCATCTTTTAAGAACAGGGACTCTATTAACTGCCATGTTTTTATCCTCCTAAATTAAACTCTACGACGCTTTGGTGGACGACATCCGTTATGTGGAACAGGTGTTACATCCTTAATACTTGTTACTTCAAGACCACATGCCTGAAGAGCACGAATTGCTGCTTCTCTACCTGAACCAGGACCCTTTACCATTACATCTACAGATTTTAAACCATGAATTAAAGCTGCCTTTGTAGCTGTCTCAGCTGCCATCTGCGCTGCATATGGAGTAGATTTCTTTGAACCTCTAAATCCCAGACCACCTGCACTTGCCCATGAAAGAGCGTTTCCTTCAGTATCTGTTAATGTAACAATTGTATTGTTAAAAGAAGACTGAATATGTGCCTGTCCGCGTTCAACGTTTTTCTTAACGCGCTTTTTTGTCACTTTCTTTGTAACTTTCTTAGCCATTTTAAACTAACCTACTTTCTCATATAAACTTGTTTACCGTCATGCTTACATTGCATATCCGGCTCAGCTAATTATGCTGATATTACTTCTTCTTATTTGCTACAGTTCTCTTAGGACCTTTTCTTGTTCTAGCGTTTGTCTTAGTCTTCTGACCACGAACAGGAAGTCCCTTTCTATGACGGATACCACGATAGCATCCAATCTCCTGCAATCTCTTGATGTTAAGTGCGATCTCTCTTCTCAAATCACCTTCTACAAGGTAGTTCTCATCGATTACTGCACTAATCTTCTTAACATCATCATCTGATAAATCTCTTACGCGGATATCAGGATCTACACCTGCATCTGCTAAGATCTTTGTTGCACTTACTCTACCAATTCCGTAGATGTAAGTCAAACCGATTTCTACACGTTTTTCTCTTGGTAAGTCAACACCAGCGATACGAGCCATGTTAAATTCCTCCATTTTGCTTCATGAAGACATCTTACGATTGCTTCACATATTAATAAGTAAACTAATTGATTGGGGCATTATCTACCCGATCG
Source organism: Lachnospiraceae bacterium (assembly GCA_015056925.1). Lineage (GTDB taxonomy): Bacteria > Bacillota > Clostridia > Lachnospirales > Lachnospiraceae > COE1. The sequence continues at coordinate 42,038 of SVFJ01000004.1, forward strand.
GATATTTATCCGATTTGTCCGATACTACATCGGTATCTGGTACTCCAGATGTAAGCAGGTATGTCTTGTTTTTCCTGCTTTGTTTCTTGCGAAACTTTTCTCGGTATCAAGAAGTAAACACACGACAAAATTCTAATTTATCTCTGTCATATATTTAATAGTATCATTCCTTGACGGTGAGTAATGGAATATCATTACTCAGGAATATAATACTGTCAGCCGCTTCAATACAGTAGAGTTAATTAACCCTGTCTCTGCTTGTGCTTAGGATTCTCACAGATTACCATGATACGTCCTTTTCTCTTGATAATTTTGCATTTTTCGCAAATAGGTTTTACTGATGATCTAACTTTCATGTTAAACCCTCCTTTCAAAAAGACCGTTTTACATTATAGCAGACAATTACAAGAATTGCAACCCCTATAATAATATTTATTTATCACGCCAAATGATTCTTCCCTTAGATAAATCATATGGTGATAATTCTAAAGTAACTTTATCTCCAGGTAAGATACGAATGAAGTTCTGTCTTAACTTTCCACTGATGTGAGCAAGTACCTTATGACCATTCTCTAACTCTACCTGAAACATTGTGTTTGGAAGCTTCTCTACTACTGTTCCTTCGATTTCAATAACATCTGACTTTGACATTTTTTCCTCACTTTCTGTCGTTCTACGACTTATCCATCATGTCTTTACAATACAATTTAATTGCTCTTTTTATAGTTTCATTGGTTACAGACTTATCAATAATGCTTTGCACCATCGTATCATCAACATCTTTGATAATCTGTATATGCTTTTTGTTTTTCCTCTTAGGATTATCCAAGGTTCTAAACTTACCATCGGCAAGCCATACCCAAGTTTCATTTTCTTCTATTACAAAATACAACCTGCTCTTGTCATGTCCTGCAAGGGAATATGCTAAATATCCTACCATATTCATTCTCCTATGAAAGAGTTAATATTTCCGGTTCGCCATCGGTTATTAATATTGTATTTTCATAATGTGCTGAAAGGGAACCATCATCGGAAACAACTGTCCAGTCGTCATCCATCCACGCAACATCGCATCTTCCCATGTTAATCATCGGTTCAACTGCAAGTGTCATACCTGCACGCAGCTTTAACCCTCTACGACGCTGTGCAAAGTTTGGTATCTGTGGGTCCTCATGCAACTGTGTTCCAATTCCATGTCCTACAAGGTCTCTTACGATTCCATATCCAAACTTTGAAATATATGCATCAATCGCATTGGAGATATCATATAAATGATTACCATCCTTTGCCATCTTAATACCTTCGAAGAAGCTGTTTCTTGTCTCATCTATGAGTTTCTGTGCTTCCGGGCTAATCTTACCTACGCCATAGGTTCTTGCAGCATCTGAGTGATATCCCTTGTAAATCAGACCTGCATCTAAGCTTACGATATCGCCCTCCTGCAAAATTCTGTCAGCTCGTGGAATACCATGAACAACCTCGTCGTTCACAGATACACAAATAGATGCCGGATATCCATTATAGTTAAGGAAGTTCGGAATACACCCATATCCTCTGATTAACTTCTCACCTAATCTGTCAATCTCTAATGTAGACATACCAGGCTGAATTGCCTGACCAAGCTCATTATGAACCTTCTCTAACAGTCTACCTGCTTCTCTCATCAAATCTATCTCTCTTGCAGATTTAATTGTTACAGCCATCTCTTATCCTCCTATATGAATTCTTACATATCATGAACATCATCCCATATGTATCACTTCATATTATGAATCTTTCCACTTAACGGCTTATTCTTACTCAAGAATATCAACAATCGCCTGGAAGACATCCTTCATATCTACTGTTCCGTCTACAGTCTTAAGTACATTCTTAGCTGTATAGAAATCAATTAAAGGCTGTGTCTGCTTGTGGTAAACATCCAATCTGTTCTTAACAGTCTCCGGCTTGTCATCATCTCTTAAAATAAGCTCAGAACCACATGTATCACAGATACCCTCTGCCTTTGGCGGAATATGTACTAAATGATATGTTGCTCCACATGTAACACATGCTCTTCTGCCTGACATTCTTCTGACAATATTCTCATCAGGAACATCTACATTAATTGCATAATCAATCTTGTCTCCAAGCTCTGTTAACGCTTTATCTAAAACCTCTGCCTGTGGAATTGTTCTCGGGAATCCATCCAATACATAACCATTCTTACAGTCATCCTTTGCTACTCTGTCTAAAAGAATCTTTACGGTAAGCTCATCCGGAACCAACTGACCCTGGTCCATATACTTCTTTGCTTCCATTCCAAGCTCTGTACCATTCTTAATATTTGCTCTGAAAATATCTCCTGTTGATACATGAGGAATTGTATACTTCTCAGCAATCATCTTAGCCTGTGTACCTTTACCTGCGCCTGGTGCGCCTAACATAATAATCTTCATATTTAATAACCATGCCTTTCCATTGCGTGCAAACTTTGGGCCGCAGGCACAAATTTGTGTGTGAAAATTTATTTTCGCACTATCCTCCTAGCCACTGTAGCTGCCTTGTCTTCTTTTGTTTGCTATTCTCTTGCCATAGCACTCCAATTATATTCTATATCCAATATCAAATATATGCAATGCTACTTTTATCTATATTTTAAGATTTTGGTAATTATTCAGAGCCGTGCAAATTTATAGGTATATGCATGACAAGCTCGCTTGTTGATGCATATAGCTATAAATTGATAGGGCGAGAATCGCCCATTCGCAAAAGTAAAGCGTCACAGACGCAATTTTGCGAATGTTGCTCTGAATAATCAGACCCAACTTCATTATTCTCTAAAGTTATATCCTATATAAACTAAAAGAACGTCCAAGAACGTCCTTATGCATCTTTACATATAATCATGGCAGAAGCAAAGCATACGCTTTGCTTCTGTTCCATGCATATGATTAATCATTCAAAAAACCTTTGTAATTACGTACTAACATCTGAGATTCAATTTGCTTAATTGTCTCTAATACAACGCTTACAATAATGATTAAGCTTGTTCCACCGAATGAAACCTGAGCACCGAATACACCATTAAAGAAGAATGGTACTACTGCGATAATCAAAAGTCCAATTGCTCCGATGAAAATAATAGCGTTTAATACCTTTGAAAGGTAATCGCTGGTTGGCTTACCAGGACGAATACCCGGAATGAAACCACCCTGCTTCTTCATATTGTTCGCAATCTCTAACGGATTGAATGTTAAAGATGTATAGAAATAAGCAAAGAAGATTACCAATAAGATGTATACTACCAAACCGATTGAATACTTCAAATCGCTTGGTTTACACCAGTTATCCTGATTTAAACCATTTAAAATGTGTGCCCAAATACCCGTTCCCTGGTATCCAGCTAAGCTGGAAATAACAAGTGGGAACTGCATCAATGAAGATGCAAAGATAATCGGAATAACACCTGCTGTATTAACCTTCAATGGAAGGAAAGTTGACTGACCCCCAACCATCTTGTTCCCTTGAATCTTTTTTGCATACTGTACCGGAATCTTACGCTGTCCACCGTTTAAGATAACAACGATTACAATCATAACTAAGATAATTGCAATGATTACTAAAGCAGCTACTACTGCTAATGCAATAGACTTACCCTTAATAAACTGCTCATATAAGTTACCGAAATCATCCGGCATACGGGAAATAATATTGATAACAAGCACGATTGAAATACCGTTACCAACGCCCTTCTCCGTAATTCGCTCACCAATCCACATAAGGAACGCACTACCTGCAGTTAATGCAGCAATTACTGTGATTACATTCAGAGCATTATACTCTTCCAATAATCCCTGATTACCGAAACCAATTGCCATAGCAGCACTTTCTACAACTGCTAAGATAACTGTTACATAACGAGTCCAAGAAGCAATCTTCTTTCTTCCGTCCTCTCCTTCCTTCTGTAACTCTTCAAGCTTTGGAATAGCTATTGTTAAGAGCTGCATAATGATGGAAGATGTAATATACGGTGTTATGTTCAGAGCGAATACAGACATGTTCAAAAATGAACCGCCTGTAAACGCATCAAAAAAGTTAAACGCACCGCCGGTCTGCTGAGCAAACCACTGCGCAAAATAGTTTCTGTCTACACCTGGTACCGGAAGCTGTGAACCGAAACGGATAACAACTAACATGAAGAAGGTAAACAGTAATTTACTTCTGATTTCTTTAATCTTAAACGCGTTCTTTAGTGTTGTAAACATTAGATCACCTCTGCTGTTCCGCCAAGTGACTCAATCTTTTCTTTAGCTGATGCACTAATAGCATTAACCTGAACATTGAGCTTCTTAGTCAATTCTCCTCCTCCAAGAATCTTAACTCCGTCTCTTGGATTCTTTACAATGCCGCTTTCAATTAATGTCTCTACAGTAACTGTAGCTCCATCTTCAAATCTCTCTAATGCTCCAAGGTTAATAGCCACGATTTCCTGAGTATTTCTGTTCTTGAAACCTCTCTTAGGAAGACGTCTATATAATGGCATCTGTCCACCTTCGAAACCTGTTCTTGGTGCTCCAGAACGTGCCTTCTGACCCTTGTGTCCCTTACCAGCAGTCTTACCATTACCTGAACCGTGTCCACGACCTCTTCTAAAATTATCACTCTGTTTAGAACCTTCTGCAGGTCTTAAATTAGATAATTCCATTCTGACACCTCCTTATTATGCTTCTTCAACTTTTACTAAATGATTTACTTTACGAATCATACCTCTTGTTGCATCGTTATCAGGAAGTTCAACTGTCTTATGAAGCTTTGTTAAACCCATAGCCTCTACAGTAGCCTTGTTCTTTGGAACGGCACCAATTGTTGATTTAACTAAAGTAACTTTTAATGTTTTTGCCATCTTCATCTACCTCCTTAAGCCATAATCTCGTCGATAGATTTTCCACGATTTGCAGCAACCTCTTTCGGTGTCTTTAACTGTGATAAGCCAGCGATTGTAGCTAATACAACGTTCTGCTTATTGTTAGAACCTAAAGACTTTGTACGGATGTTCTTGATACCTGCAAGCTCACATACGATACGAGCAGGACCACCAGCGATGATACCAGTACCTTCGGGAGCCTTCTTTAATAAAACGCTTGAAGAACCGTAATTACCGATGTAATCATGTGTAACTGATTTATTGTCATCTAACGCAATCTTAACAAGATTCTTGATTGCATCTTCTTTTCCTTTGCGGATAGCTTCTGGGATTTCTACGGCCTTACCTAAACCAGCACCTACGTGACCATTTCCGTCACCTACTACTACTAAAGCGGTAAAACGCATGTTACGTCCACCCTTAACAGTCTTTGTTACACGCTTAAGCGCAACAACCTTATCTGTTAATTCAAGCTGACTTGCATCAATGATTGTACGTTTCATGTGATTTTCTCCCTTCCTAGAATACTAAGCCAGCTTCTCTTGCTGCCTCAGCTAACGCTTCAATTTTTCCATGGTATAAAAAGCCGCCTCTATCAAAGACTACCTCAGTAATACCCTTTTCAATTGCTCTCTTAGCAATTACTGTTCCAACATATGCTGCTGCTTCAACGTCGTTAGTTTTCTTTAATTCAGCCTTTACTTCCTTCTCAAGAGATGAAGCTGAAACTAATGTATTTCCAACTGTATCGTCAATAATTTGAGCATACATATGATTATTGCTTCTGAAAACCGCTAAACGTGGTCTTTCAGCTGTACCGTTAACACGGTTACGTATTCTCATGTGCTTCTTAGCACGTAATTCTGCTTTTGATTTCTTACTAACCATTTTTTATGCCCTCCTTACTTATTTCTTACCAGTCTTACCAACTTTACGTCTGATTGTCTCATCAGCATACTTGATACCCTTGCCCTTATATGGCTCAGGTCTTCTCTTATCTCTGATTTCAGCTGCGAATTGGCCAACTTTTTCTTTATCAATACCCTTAACGATGATGATGTTCTGTCCTTCAAGAACTGTCTCAACACCTTCCGGGTCAATCATCTCTACCGGATGAGAATATCCTAAAGATAATGTTAATGTCTTTCCAGCCTTAGCTGCCTTGTAACCAACACCGTTTACTTCAAGCTTCTTCTCGTAACCTGCAGTAACACCTACTACCATGTTGTTTACTAATGTTCTTGTAAGACCGTGTAAAGACTTCATCTTCTTTAAGTCGTTTGGTCTTGTTACTGTAACTTCTGAACCCTCTACCTTGATTTCCATCTCAGCCGGTAATACTCTCTCAAGTGTTCCCTTAGGACCCTTTACAGTCACTTTGTTATTTTCTGCAACTTCTACAGTTACGCCTGCAGGAATCGCGATTGGCATTCTTCCTATACGTGACATGCCCGTACCTCCTATTATTTGAAATAATGGTTAGGTTGTGTTATCGAAGTGCTTCGTTAGGTAATCTGATTACCAAACGAAAGCTAATACCTCGCCACCAACCTGAAGTTTTCTAGCTTCTTTATCTGTGATAACACCATGGTTTGTAGAAATGATAGCAATACCAAGTCCACCAAGAACCTTTGGTAATTCATCCTTACCTGCGTAAATACGAAGACCAGGCTTAGAGATTCTCTTAATACCTGTGATAATCTTCTCATTCTTATCAGCACCGTACTTCAATGTGATATGAATTGTCTTGAAAACACCATCTTCGATTACTTCGAATTTCTTAATATATCCTTCATCTAAAAGAATCTGTGCAATTGCTAATTTCATCTTTGATGCAGGAACATCTACTGTATCGTGCTTTGCAGTATTCGCATTACGAATTCTTGTAAGCATATCTGCAATTGGATCACTCATTGTCATTTCAGTTTTTCCTCCTTATGGATTTATGTGACACAAAGTTTGTTGTTCGCTCGCTCAAGCAAGCTGAGCGAAACAAACTTATCTAATACTTAATATCATACACATAATGTGTACCGATTCTTACCAGCTAGCTTTCTTAACGCCTGGAATCTGACCCTTGTATGCTAACTCACGGAAGCAGATTCTGCAAATTCCATATTTTCTTAAGTAAGCATGTGGACGGCCACAAATTTTGCAACGATTATACTCCTGAGTAGAGAACTTAGGCTTACGCTGCTGTTTGATTTTCATCGATGTTTTAGCCATGCGAATTTACCTCCTTAATTATTTAGCGAAAGGCATGTTGAACTGTGTTAACAATTCACGTGCTTCTTCATCAGTGTTAGCAGTTGTAACGAAGATAATATCCATACCTCTTACCTTGTCAACCTTATCGTACTCGATTTCAGGGAAGATAAGCTGCTCCTTGATACCAAGTGCATAGTTTCCTCTTCCGTCGAATGCGTTAGGATTAACACCTCTAAAGTCACGTACTCGAGGTAATGCAAGGTTTACAAGACGATCAAGGAACTCATACATCTGCTCTCCACGAAGAGTAACCTTACATCCGATTGCCATACCCTCACGAATCTTGAAGTTAGCAACGGCCTTCTTAGCCTTTGTTGTAACAACCTTCTGACCTGTAATAGTCTCAAGATCCTTAACGGCTGACTCTAATGACTTCGCATTATCTTTAGCCTCACCTACGCCCATGTTGATAACAATCTTATCGAGCTTTGGTACTTCCATGACATTTTTATATCCAAACTTCTTGATCATAGCATCTACGATCTCGTTTTTATACATTTCTTTAAGTCTACTCACCTGTCTAGACCTCCTTCCTTAGAATTAATCAATCACTTCACCTGTTGCCTTAGCGAAACGTACCTTCTTATCTCCATCCATCTTAAATCCGACTCTGGTAGCCTTTCCCTTGTGAACGTACATTACGTTAGAACTATCAATAGGAGCTTCTTTCTGAATAATTCCACCATTCTGGTTTGCAGCAGAAGGTTTAGCGTGCTTTGTAACCATATTTACGCCTTCAACTAATACCTTGTTGTTCTTTGTATCTACGGATAACACTTTGCCTTCTTTATCTTTATCCTTACCAGCGATAACCTTTACAGTATCGCCCTTCTTAATTTTTAACATTCAAGACACCTCCTTATAATACTTCTGGAGCTAAGGAAACGATCTTCATAAACTGTTTCTCACGAAGCTCTCTTGCTACCGGTCCAAAAATACGAGTTCCTCTTGGAGTCTTGTCGTCTTTAATGATAACGGCAGCGTTCTCATCAAATTTAATATAAGAACCGTCTTTACGACGTGCGCCCTTTACAGAACGTACAACTACAGCTTTTACTACATCGCCTTTTTTTACAACGCCGCCTGGTGTTGCATCTTTAACGCTAGCAACGATTACATCGCCAATATTTGCATATCTTCTTGTAGAACCGCCCATAACCCTGATGCAAAGTAACTCTTTAGCACCAGTATTATCAGCGACTTTAAGTCTGCTTTCCTGTTGTATCATGCTAAATCTCCTTCCAAATCACATCTTGTGATTTTAATTACTATATCGTAATCTAAAATACTTATTTTGCTCTTTCGATAATCTCAACAAGTCTCCATCTCTTATCCTTTGATAAAGGTCTTGTCTCCATTACCTTAACTGTATCGCCAATGTTGCACTTGTTTTCTTCATCATGTGCCTTTAATTTGTAAGTTCTCTTAACGATTTTGTTGTAAAGAGGATGCTTAACATGATCTTCAACAGCAACTACGATAGTCTTCTGCATCTTATTGCTAACAACTTTGCCTGTACGTGTTTTTCTCAAATTTCTTTCCACGATCATCGTCCTCCTACTTAATTCTTATTAGCAGCCATTACAGTCTGAATTCTAGCGATATTCTTTCTTACCTCTTTAATTCTTGCTGTATTATCTAACTGGTTAGTTGCATTCTGAAATCTCAAATTGAAAAGTTCTTTCTTTGCAGCCACTAATTCCTGAGATAAATCTGCAGCTGATTTTGCTCTTAAATCTTCTACATACTTATTAGTTTTCATTTACTGCACCGCCTTCCAAATCTGCCTTTGAAACAATCTTACACTTACAAGGAAGCTTGTGTGTTGCAAGACGTAAAGCTTCTCTAGCTACATCTTCAGCTACTCCGCTGATTTCGAACATAACACGACCTGGCTTAACTACTGCTACCCAGTACTCAAGTGTTCCCTTACCGGAACCCATACGTGTTTCTGCTGGTTTTGCTGTTACTGGTTTATCTGGGAAGATCTTAATCCAAACCTTACCACCACGCTTGATATGACGTGTCATAGCGATACGGGCTGCTTCAATCTGGTTTGATCTAATCCAGCAAGGCTCCATTGCTACAATACCGAACTCACCGTAAGTAATTGTATTACCTCTCTGTGCTTTACCTGTCATTGTACCACGGAACTGTTTACGACGTTTTACTCTCTTTGGCATTAACATTATTTATCGCTCCCTTCCTTGTTTCCTTTAGTAGGAAGTACTTCGCCCTTGTAGATCCATACCTTTACGCCTAACTTACCGTAAGTTGTATCTGCCTCTGCGAATCCATAATCAATATCTGCTCTAAGTGTCTGAAGAGGAATTGTACCCTCGCTGTAGAACTCTGTACGAGCCATTTCTGCTCCACCAAGACGTCCTGAAACAGCAGTCTTAATTCCAAGTGCTCCAGCCTTCATAGTTCTACCCATGCAAGACTTCATAGCTCTTCTGAAAGCTACACGGTTCTCAAGCTGTAATGCAATATTCTCAGCTACTAACTGTGCATCTCTATCCGGTCTCTTAATCTCCTTGATGTCAACAAGAACATTCTTACCTGTTAACTTCTGAAGTTCTTTCTTTGTTACCTCGATTTCAGCACCGCCCTTACCGATAACAACGCCCGGCTTAGCTGTGAAAACGATAACCTTTACTCTATCAGATGCTCTTTCGATTTCAATCTTAGATACACCTGCATTAAATAATTTCTTCTTTAAGTACTTTCTGATGTTGTAGTCTTCTACTAAATAATCAGCGAACTCAGCATCAGCATACCATTTAGAATCCCAATCTTTAATAACGCCGACTCTTATGCCGTGAGGATTAACTTTCTGTCCCATCTTCTTCCTCCTATCTCTCGTCAAGCACGATTGTGATATGGCTCATTCTCTTCTCGATTCTATAAGCTCTACCCTGTGCTCTCGGTCTTACTCTCTTCATTGTAGGTCCCTTATCTGCATAACATGCTGCAATATAAAGGTTTTCTGCATTCATACCATTGTTATTCTCAGCATTTGCAATAGCTGACTCAAGTAACTTCTTGATAATGCTTGAAGCATATCTTGGGTTGTACTGTAAAAGTGCTAATGCGCTCTGAACATCTTTACCTCTGATGGCATCCAATACAAAGCAAGCTTTCTGAACAGATACTCTAGCGTAAGAGAGCTTTGCTGATGGTCTGGTGTCTCTATTTTCTAAATTTCTTTTTCTTTTATAACTAGTTCTGCTGTATTTCTTCTTTTCAGCCATGGTTGAACCTCCTTTCAAATTATCTAACTCTTGACTTCTTCTCGTCTTTACCATGTCCTCTATAAGTTCTGGTTGCAACGAATTCACCAAGCTTGTGTCCAACCATATCTTCTGTTACATATACAGGCACATGTTTTCTTCCGTCATGAACTGCAATTGTATGACCAACGAATGCTGGGAAAATTGTAGAACGACGTGACCATGTCTTAATTACTGATTTATTACCAGCCGCATTCATAGCATCTACTTTCTTAAGTAAGCTTGCATCTGCGAATGGACCCTTTTTTAATGATCTAGCCATTAGGTTTGTTCCTCCTTATTATCGATAACTGTTGCATCAAACAATCAATGATTATTTGATAGCCTTTCCATCTCTTCTTCTTACGATTAACTTGTTAGAAGCCTTCTTGCTCTTTCTTGTCTTAAGACCAAGTGCTGGCTTGCCCCATGGTGTAGATGGGCCCGGACGACCGATACCAGTCTTACCTTCACCACCACCGTGTGGATGGTCATTAGGGTTCATAACAGAACCACGAACTGTAGGTCTGATACCCATGTGACGCTTACGACCAGCTTTACCGATATTGATAAGGTTGTGATCACCGTTTCCTACAACACCGATTGATGCTCTACAAACGATTGGAACCATTCTCATCTCGCCTGAAGGTAATCTAAGTGTTGCATATTTTCCTTCTTTCGCCATTAACTGTGCGCTGTTACCTGCTGAACGTACTAACTGTCCGCCCTTACCAGGATATAATTCAACGTTGTGTACCATTGTACCAACTGGAATCTCAGAAAGTGGTAAGCAGTTACCTACTCTTACTTCTGCCTCTGGTCCGTTCATAACCTTCATTCCATCTGTTAATCCTTCCGGAGCAAGGATGTATGCCTTCTGACCATCTTCATAGCAGATTAAAGCGATATTTGCTGTTCTGTTTGGATCGTACTCGATACCGATAACCTTTGCAGCGATACCATCTTTATTTCTCTTGAAGTCGATAATTCTATACTTCTGTCTATGTCCACCACCGTGGTGTCTAACTGTAATCTTACCCTGATTGTTACGACCTGCATTCTTCTTCTGTGATGTACAAAGAGACTTTTCTGGAGTTGTCTTTGTAATCTCTGAGAAATCTGAACCAGTCATATTTCTTCTGGAAGGTGTATATGGGTTATATGTCTTAATTCCCATTGTTATATCTCCTTTTCTATTTTATTATCACACTTGTCTGTGTATAGTTACTTCGCCGCTAGCGGCTACTTCTTACAGTCCTGAGAAAATCTCAATATCCTTGCTATCCTCTGTTAACTGTACGATTGCTTTCTTAGTCTTAACAGTCTTACCTGTTACAGCACCACGTCTCTTGTTCTTGCCGTCCATGTTCATTGTGTTAACCTTCTTAACCTTGGTTCCCTCGAACATCTTCTCAACAGCTTCCTTAATCTGAGACTTGTTAGCCTCTGTATGAACTAAGAATGTATACTTCTTCTCGCCCATTCCAGCCATACTCTTCTCAGTGATAACTGGTTTGAGGATTACATCATAATACTTAATATCTGCCATTATGCGTACACCTCCTCGATAGTCTTAACAGCATCCTTTGTAAGAACTACTGTGCCACCCTTCATAACGTCATAAACATTAATTGTATTTGTTAATGCTGTCTGTACGTTTGGAAGATTCTTTGCTGACTTAACAACCTTCTCATCATTCTCATTAAGAACAACGTAAGCCTTTGTAAGCTGTAAGTTCTCCATAACCTTAACGAACTGCTTTGTCTTAATCTCATCGAACTTTAACTCGTCGATAACGATTAACTTATTCTCCTGAACTCTGCTTGTTAATGCGGACTTGAGAGCTGCTCTCTTCTCCTTCTTATTAAGCTTGAAAGAATAATCTCTTGGAACCGGAGCGAATACAACACCGCCTCCTGTCCACTGTGGAGCTCTTGTAGAACCCTGTCTTGCATGACCAGTTCCCTTCTGTCTCCAAGGTTTTCTTCCGCCACCAGATACTTCAGAACGTGTCTTAGCCTTCTGTGTACCCTGACGATTGTTTGCAAGCTGCTGTACTACTGCCATGTGTACTAAGTGCTCATTCACTTCTACACCAAAGACAGCGTCGCTTAAGTTGATCTTCTCAACTTCCTTGCCTTCCATATTATAAACAGATACTTGTGCCATCTGATTGGTCCTCCTTTCGTCCTAATTAAGCATTAACCTTAACGGTTTCTTTGATTGTTACTAAAGCTTTCTTAGGTCCTGGTACTGCACCTTTAACCAAAAGTAAGTTCTTCTCTGCGTCTACTCTTACAACCTCAAGATTCTGAACTGTTACCTTTACGCAACCCATATGACCTGGCATGCCCTTACCCTTGAATACTCTACTTGGTGAAGAACAAGCGCCGTTTGAACCCTGATGACGATGGAACTTAGAACCATGTGCCATAGGTCCTCTGTGCTGACCATGTCTCTTAATTGCGCCCTGGAATCCTTTTCCCTTAGAAATTGCAGATGCGTCTACTTTATCTCCAGCTGCAAAAATGTCAGCCTTGATTTCTGTTCCTAATGCATACTCTTCTGCATTCTCAAACTTGAACTCTCTTAAATATCTCTTTGAAGAAACTCCAGCCTTCTCGAAGTGTCCCTTCAAAGCCTTGTTAACGCCGTGTCTGTGGATAACTTCCTTCTTTCCACCCTTATCCTTGTTAACAATCTTATCCTTCTTGTCTACAAAACCTACCTGAACAGCTTTGTATCCATCATTCTCCTCTGTCTTAACCTGAGTTACTACACAAGGACCTGCCTGAAGAACAGTTACAGGAATTAATGTACCGTCTTCATTGAAGATTTGAGTCATTCCGACTTTTGTAGCTAATATAGCCTTTTTCATTCTTTTCTACCTCCATTATATTTTCTACTACAGCGGCCTAGTCACAAGGACTATGCATACTAGCTAGTAGAGGTTTACTTTGTTAATACATCGAATCTTACTTATTCTTCATCTTGATATCGATGTGAACACCAGCTGGCATCTCTAATCTCTGTAATGCATCTACAGTCTTAGGATTTGGTGTAATAATGTCGATGAGTCTCTTATGAGTTCTCTGCTCGAACTGCTCTCTAGAGTCTTTGTACTTGTGTACGGCTCTTAAGATAGTAACAACTTCCTTCTTAGTAGGAAGAGGTACCGGTCCGCTCACCTGTGATCCGTTCTTCTTAACTGTTTCGATGATTTTTTTAGCAGATGCATCAACTAACTGATGATCATAAGCCTTTAATGTAATTCTCATTACCTGACTTGCCATAAAAAAAGTCGCCTCCTTTTCGCACTTTTACTTCATAAGTACGACAAGCGGTGACTGTACACTCTCCCGTGTGTGTCATGCATACAACACCAAGGCAAGGACACAGTCCCATCCCTATTGTCTGCATTCCATTCACGTCGTTTCTACACTACGTAGACTATCTGTTTTGTACAGTGACTTGTCGCCAGTTTCCTAACTTGACATTCGCTCCGCGGAAAACCTACCATAATGGTAGCAACCTCACGTTTCATCGCTATCATGCCACAGCAATTAGTAGTATATCTTATAGTGGTATTATTTGCAAGATATTTTTATGTATTTTTTTAGATACAATCCTGTCCCACTATTTCCTACTTATCCTCGTCTATTTTAATAGGAAATAAAAGCATCTGTCAAGAAAATCCTTTTCTATCACTTTTAATAATGTTATAATGCTTTCATGATTAAACAACTATTCAGAGCCCTCATTCGCAAAACCGCTACTTCGTAGCTTTTCTTTTGCTCATGTGGGCTTCTCACCATATGAATTTATAAATACAGACTTCTGTAAGCTTAGCTTGCTCCGTCTGTTATATAAATTCGCATGGTTCTGAATAGTTACATTATTATAATATTGAAGCTATTCAAAGGAGATTGATATGTGGTTAGCTGATAACTGGAAAGATTATGAAGTAATAGATACGTCAAGCGGCGAGAAGCTGGAGCGCTGGGGTGATTACCTTTTGGTAAGACCGGACCCTCAGGTTATTTGGAACACGCCAAAGACTGCTGCCGGATGGCGCAAGAAGAACGGACATTATCACAGAAGTGCCAAGGGTGGCGGTGAATGGGAATTTTTTAATCTGCCTCAGGAATGGAGCATTCATTACAGAGAACTCACCTTTAACCTGAAGCCTTTTAGTTTTAAGCACACAGGACTTTTCCCTGAGCAGGCAACTAACTGGGACTGGTTCTCAGAACTGATTCGTAATGCCGGACGTCCTATCAAGGTATTGAATCTGTTTGCCTATACCGGTGGTGCTACACTAAGTGCCGCCAAAGCAGGTGCCTCTGTTACACACGTAGATGCCTCTAAGGGTATGGTTGCATGGGCTAAGGAGAATGCTGTTTCCTCAGGATTACAGGATGCCCCCATCCGATGGCTGGTTGATGACTGTGTAAAGTTTGTGGAGCGTGAAATCCGTCGCGGCAATAAATATGATGCCATTATTATGGACCCTCCTTCTTACGGAAGAGGACCTAAGGGCGAGATTTGGAAAATCGAAGAGGCAATTTATCCTTTCGTAGAACTGACTACTCAGATTCTTTCAGATAATCCTTTATTCTTCCTTATCAACTCTTATACCACCGGATTACAGCCTGCAGTATTGACTTACATGATGCAGACAGCCATTGTACCCAAATTTGGCGGTAAGGTAGAAGCTTCCGAAATCGGACTTCCTGTATCAGGCAACGGACTGGTTCTTCCTTGCGGAGCAAGCGGTCGTTGGACAAAATAATGCATACAAAAAAGCTGACATGCACATGAAGACATGTCAGCTTTCTTCTTATTTAATAATACATATATGGTCCCATCTCAGCCATGATGGATGCAAAAGCCGCGAAAAATACAATCGTCAAAATAATGCTAAGTACAACTGAAATTAACATCCATACAAGTTCTGCCTTAAAGATGTTCGACTTACTCTTCTTACCATTACCAAATGCCCATACAAACATCATTACCAAACCAACAATCGGAATACACATAATAAGCTTTGTCAGCATCCAATCACCAAATGTAATCGGTTCCTCTAAATCTCCGCTATATGCCTGCTGAACCCTTGCAAAATCCTGACTAGGCTGCTGATATCCATATGGCTGCTGCTCCTGTGAGTATCCCTGATAAGACTGCTCCTGATTAAAATTGTTATCCATTGTTACTCTCCCTCTGAAATAAAAATTATTGCATTATAATCATACAACTATTTTCGTCAAGCAGCAACATATTTTTATGTTAACTCATATTTTTTTATTCCATATGACAAATAACATCTCTAATTTGTAAAATTTTGGAAGGAGCAACCGAGATTTCATCAATTCCCATCTCTACAAGCTGCTTCGTCATCTGCACATCTGCTCCCAGCTCACCGCAGATTCCAACCTCTATATCTGCCTCATGTGCATTGGCAGCTACAAGCTCAATCATCCTCAACACCGCCAAGTGGTACGGATTATAAAATGCATCCAACTCCGCATTCTGTCTGTCTATCGCTAATGTATACTGTGTCAGGTCGTTGGTTCCGATGCTAAAGAAATCAACCTCCAAAGCAAGCTCCTTACTAATCATAACAGCCGCCGGTGTCTCTATCATAACCCCCAGCTTGACCTCTCCATACACTATTCCTTGTGCTTCCAACTCTCTTTGCGCAATATCTAATAATTTCTTTACATCCAGAACTTCATCTACCGAAATAATCATCGGCACCAGAATCTTTACTCTTCCATATGCCGCCGCCCGCAAAATAGCACGCAGTTGACACCGGAACATATCTCTGCGCTTTAAGCAGATTCGAATCGCCCGGTACCCAAGTGCCGGATTCCGTTCAGGCTTCAGTCCCATATAATCCACCGTCTTATCCGCTCCGATATCAAGCGTTCTGATTACAACCGTTTTGCCCTGCATAGACTCCACTACATATTTATATAGAAGAAACTGCTCATCTTCGGTAGGGTAATCCTCGCGATTCATATATAGAAATTCGGTTCGAAACAGTCCGATACCCTCTGCATCGTTTTCTATTGCTTCATCCACATCCTGTTTGCCTGCAATGTTAGCGTAAAGCTTAACCACTTTTCCCTGCTTCGTTCTGGTTTCTCTTCCCTTGAGACTTTCCAATTGCTCCCTTCGCTGCCTTGCTGCATTGTTCTGAACCTCTAACAACTCCAAGGTCATTTCATCCGGCTCAATGTATATCTTACCGTTTACCCCATCCACTGCTGCCAGCTTGCCATTCCATTCAGGTCGAATCTCTATCCCCGATACCGCAGGAATATTCATAGCCCGTGCCAGAATCGCCGCATGGGAATTCTTAGACCCCTCCGTAGAAACAAGAGCCTTTACACTTTCCTTATCCAACTGCATTGTCTGCCCCGGAGTCAGCTCCCTTGCGAGCACAATTCTGTCATCTCCATGTCCGTCTGCCTTAATGCTGCATTCCGAAGTTATTGTCTGTGTTACTCCCCTACGATTAGAAACTGCACTTTCCGCTAAAACGTCTATTAATATAGAAAGAACTCTGTCTGTCACATCCTTTACATCCTGACTTCTTTCACGCATATACTCGTCTCCAAGACATCTAAGCTTCTCCGAATACCACTGCCCCGTGCTGTACACGGCATATTCTGCGTTGGTTCGCCTATTCTCTATCCAATCCCTTACTGATGTATGATACTCTTCATCACGCAAAAACATCTTCTGCGCCTCAAAAACCAATGCCTTCTCTCCACCAAGCTCCTGCAATGCCTTTTCATACAAATCCTGTAATTGCACGGTCGCAAGAGCACACGCCTTTTCATATCGTTTCCACTCATCTGCAACATCCTGGGCACGAATATAGGTAACCGCAATCTGCCTCTCCTCATGAATCTCTATTCTACCTATTGCTATCCCGGCGACCAAGCATTTTCCCTGAATACACTCCAATGCAATCCCTCCGTTCTCTTACACTTTACTCACAGGCACTATTCTCATATGCATAATCCCGAATATTCCACTGCCCCTCTCCCTGATAGCCAAGCTCTGCTACCAGATAGCCTTCACTATATATCGGCATGAGCATATCCTCTGTATATACCTGAAATAATGTCCGCAATACCACTCTATCATCTATAAACTCATAATAAATATGATTACCGACGCCATATTTCTCCGAAAGCTCGGACGAAACCTCCGGATACACTGCAACTACTTCATCCTTTATCACCAGTGCCAATCCCTGCTCTGTGTCTTGATATGTGAACAAATCGTCAAGTCTCTGATACCAGTCATACTGCAATTCAAAAACATACCACTTGCCATCCGACGCCTTATCCACCATCCAAAGGTCATTCATATAGACACCTGTTCCATGCTTGGTTAGTGTTATCAATGCCAACTCCCGAATGCCGTCACCGTCAAAATCGCTCTCAAGCGCCTGTGGCTGCACGCCATAATTAGATGTAAAATACCCATCCACTTGGACAAAAGAACCATCGCAGGTTTCTATCATCATTCTGCTGTCAATATGTGTACCATAGACTGCAAAAGACTCTGTTTCCTGTATCTGAAACACCTGATAGTAATGCTTCTCCGAATCCCATTTTGCCCAATAGTCATCAGCCCAACGCTCCCAATTCTTCGAAAAATCCGGTAGCATTCCACCTAAAACCTCATGCTCTTCCGGGCTTGGTACATATTCTTCACCTACAATACTTGGATTATCCCAGCTTTCTCTTGATATCGTAGAAGCATGAAATGCCTCCTGTGTCCAAGGAAGCTTCTCCAAATCAACCGTAGCCAGATATTCTGCACCATCCAGCACCTCGGTCTCAAGCTTGGTAAACGTTCTATCCTCAAGTGCATAGTGATATCTTACCGTAGCAGAACCATCCGCCATCTCTACCGGTGCTATCACCTCTATGGTCGCATCCGAAAGTACATTCTTAACACCTGTCACACCTTCCAGCAGTTCCCACGATGAGGTATCACCAAAGCCGATAATCCGACCATCTGCCACGCCATCCTTGGAAAAATTAAGAAACACTGCAAATTCTTTTGCATTCTCAATCCCTGCAAGCCTTTCCCCACGAAACAGGATATTCTGCTCCAAAAGTTCAACATATCCGCCTGCATTCACATGCCAGGCACTTCCTTTTATACCGTCTTGTGTCTTCTCACCTGCTACAACAATCGCAGTATCATACAGATTCTTCCCTTCATATGCAAAGGTTAAGAAATCTACGGCACCATTATTTTTCACATTCTCAAGCAAAGTCTGTGTATAAGTATTCTCTCCCCATACTCCTATCAGCTCACTCACAGACCACTTCTTTAACTCCTTACGACTCTCCTCCAAAGCCTGACTAAGCTCATCCCTGGCAGCTTCCATCTCAGACTCTGTAATCACAGAATGCCCCGTCTGCTGTGTGTTACTCTCCTCATCACTACCAACAACAACCTGCGACTCCTCTACCCGCATAGCACTCTCAGTCTCATCTATAGCAGACTCAACACCACATGCTGTAAGTGTTGCTCCCACTACAACGCAGGCAGCCACAACAGCCTGCTTCTTCCCTGCTTTCCACACTATTCTCTTCATCTATTATCCTCTGACTTAACTTCATAATTATTTGTTATCTCTTTACGAAGCGAACAGACTTTGCAAGTGCAATCGCATCCTCCTTCGTAAAGTTTTCCTGATTAAGATACACTGTATAAACTATCTCACTATCAGGCTCCCCAAAGAACACATACCAATATCTAGAGAAACACTGCTCCTCTAATGCATCTGGATACTTCTCCTTATACTCCTCCCACTCAGGAATCGTAAACGAATCAAAGATTGCTTCACACAGCATCGCCTGCATGTCGCAGCCCTCTATATATTCTCCTTCCGACTCTATCTCGGCATGATTCATCCTCCACCACACCTTCGATAATCTTCCATCTTCAAAGATTAGCATTGGCTCATACGGACTTTCCACTATGCCAACGCCTCCCAAAGCATACCAAGCCTCGGGACACCATTCTCCATGTACTGTTTCCGGATAGTCTCCGTACATCAAACATCCGCTAAATATATCATTGTTATATATCTGATAGTTACCCAACGTAACACCCTCAGGCAACTCTAAGGTCATATATTCTCCAATATCGTATCGTCTTTCAAGGAACTCCATAATATCTGCCTTCCCGGCACGATACCCACTCTCTGCACGATATAGCATCAAACCATCATCTGATGCCAACTCACACAAATAAATATCATCCAGTCCATTAGCAACCTTACCATACTCTGCTGCCGTCTCCGGTTTCCAGTAAGAAACCTGCATACGGTACTGCTTCTCCTCATACGACATCTCGCAAAAATATGCCCAAGTCAAAGAGTTCCCCATCTGTTCCTTACTAAAATTACTATAACACAAACTATCCTCTTCTACCAGTCCCTGAAATACATCCTCGATATTTCCGCCGTTGCAAATGGCAATTAATGTCTCCATTGTAAACTCTTTAGACGAACTCTCAACCTCACCTTCCAGCCTTGGACGAGGAGTATTCTCTCTAAATAGGTATATACAACTTTCCAGTTTACCAGGCTCTCTTACAACCCATGAACTATCCATCAACGTACCACTTCCAGTCGTCAGGTATCCATATGCATTTTCACCTACTTTTGCACAGTACACACTCTGATACGATGTACAATCATGCTCTACATAATCAATTCTTCTAAGTAATCCCTCAAAGAATGTAACATCCTTCAAAATCTCAGGCGAATCCCACAGTGACGCATTCTCAAAATCATATATCTGCTTCCATAAAGTATTCTCTTCTACATCATATATGTAAAGCTCATCGCTCATCTGAGGATGCATATAAACCTTTAATCCATCTGCCGTTGCACGCATCTGGCAATAGTAATCCCCCTGGGTATATTGACAGCCAATCGGCTCCAAGGCTACCTGATGAAGCATTCTCAACTCCTTTAAATCAAACACATATAATCCATTATAATCGCGACAAATCAAACGCATATCGTCTACATACACCAACTCTATGCCATCTACTCCACAAATCATATCCTCTGTAACAACTGCTTCGACAATCTCTATCTGCTGTGGCTCAGAATATGCAATCTCCTCCGCCTTTGTATCTGCACTTTCCTCTCTCTTTGTCATAAATACTGCCGTCAGCGCAATGCACACCAAAATAACAACAATCGCAACTACCTGCATTGTCTTCTTATTCGTCAAAATATTCTTAATTCTCTGCTTGGTATCTACCTCTCCAAATGCAAGAGGCACTCCGAGCTTATAGCTTCTTTGACTTCTTCCCGCAGAAATCCATAAAAGTGTACCCGCATATGCCTTCTTTGACTCATCTCCAAGTCTTTTCACCGTCTCTTCATCACATGCCATTTCCATGTCGCGCTCTAATAAGATAAAAGCTACCCATGCCAACGGATTGAACCAATGTACGCCAACAATCAAAAATGCAATCAACTTCTTAATCGGGTCTCTTCTCATAATATGCGTCTGCTCATGCGCTAATACATAGCTTCTGTGCTCTGCATCCATACTCGTCGGAAGATAAATATGCGGTCTGATGACACCAAAGACCATAGGCAGTTCAATATCTTCTGCCAGATAAATATTGTCCCGTTCACAAATACTGCAAATAAGGTATTTTCTCAGCTTCAAAGATGAAATCAGCATATAACAAAGTACCGCTGTAACTCCAATCACCCATATAGCAAACAAAGAAAGACCAACAAGATTCTGTGCAGAATACCATCTTTCCTCACTGATATCCTCAATGAAAACAATAGACTCCTGCTTTGTTTGTGCAATCCCACTTCCCTCGTAATGTCCAACAGGTTCTCTCTTATCGGGTATTGCTGCCGGAAAATCGCTCTGCGGATGCACCTTCTCCTGATACTGTGAAATGACTGACTCCGCTCTCCAGAAGCCAACCGGACTGCTGATTTTCCATGGAAATACCATAAAAAAGAACGGAATCATCCATAACAGCATAATATACTTCTGTGGTACCTGTCCCTTTATCAATAATGCTCTGACTGCACATATAACCAATATAATCACTGCTGCCTGCATACTCATTGTACCAAGCCCAATTAAAAATCCTTCCATTTCAATCTCCATTCTTGCTGCAACCCGGAAATTTGGGCGCAAGCACAAATTTCTGTGTAAAAAATCTTCCATATATGGATTTTTCACACTACACTCTCCTTACTTGCTTTGGTCTATAATTCTCTGCAACTCTTCTATATCCTGCGCGCTTAACTTCCGATGCGACGTAAATGCTGCCACAAACTTCGGCAGCGAACCCTCAAAGGTATCCTCTACAAAAAGCTCACTTCTCTTTGCCAGAAACTCCTCCTTACTTACCAATGAGCTCACTACTCCGTTCTCATTCTGAAACAGTTCTCTTTCACACACTCTATGTAAAATGGTGTAGGTTGTGGACTTCTTCCATTCTAATCTTTCCTCACACAGCTTTGCCAATTCACGAGACTTTAAAGGTTCATTCTCCCATATAATCTCCGCAAACTTCATCTCAATTTCCCCCAGCTTATATTCCGCCATAGTATTCCTCCTCATAATCAATATATTAACGCAATGCAAAAGCGTTCTACTAGTAGTAGACTAATTATAGTCTACTCTCTGTAGAACGCCTTTGTCAACATAATATATGAAATTAAATTTCTAATTTAATAATTTCCCTCGCCTGTGCTAACGATAACTCATTCCTTGGAGCAAACTGCTCTGACTCTACATAACGACCGATACTATATCGCAGCTGTCTTGCCTCCGGTGCATCTGACTCCAAATCAAAGCCGCAATATAGAATGGATGCATTTCCTATCCTGCACTCAAACAGTGGCGAACTCTCCACACAGTCCACAAAATTCGGTACAATCTCCATATGCATCTTCACATCTGAAAGTCCTGTAACCTCTACCGACCTTGAAGTATCCATCATCCTCTTCCACTGATAATTCGGTATATGCTCTGTTGGAAAATAAGAAAATATCGGGTGTTTATCATCTATCATTGCCCCACAGGCTCTGGGTGTTTCAAAAAACATCGGCGACCAGAATGCCGGAATAAAATCTCCCTTCTTTGTATCCACCATACACTGGGCTGTCACAACTGCTTTCCCGCCTCTTTCGATAAGCTCCTGCAATTCATCCACACCTTGACAGATAGGAAGCTGCAGGCAATCCACCACCTTAGGATATACATACACTTCCCAATGATTAGTATAGGCTCCAACTGTCAACGCAACCTTCAAGCACGAGGCATCCTTTATATCATTCAATGGAATTTCTACCGTACATCCTGTAGTCTTCGTTTCATAGAATACCCTATTCTCCACCATGATTTGAAGTTCATATACAGGCTTCTCAATCTGTGTGGAACCATAGTCATACAAATCAAGCCTCGCGCATAATACTTCATCATTGGTATAAATCCTCTTTGCCATGAACAACGGGACCACCGGTCCACAAAAGCTTCTAAACTCCTCTGCTGTAAGTATCCCTTTGCTCCTAAGAAAAATGTCCAGCATTCCAACCGTTGCCGTACTCTGTCCCGTATAATCATACAGGCTTAACAGCTCAATGCCACCCATTCCACAGGTGCGGAGTGCACATTCTATATCTTCTTTATATAAAAGTGCCGCCAGCTTTCCTGATGCCTGCACATACTCCCGTAGCTTGTGATAAACGCCTTTTTCCTGCATACGCCTGCGAATTGCCTCAAAGTTTACAGGACGCATATTTCCTGTATAATCCTCTGCAATATCTACATCCGGGAACACACAATACTGTCCCACCTCAAAAGATATTATCGGCGCAGGCACATCCCAAACCGCCTCATCATAAGCATAACAGGTATCCTCTGCTATCCTGTCGTGAATATCCTGTATCCGTATCTTATGACCGCCCGCCTCAAAAGCACATAGATAATCCTCACACGGAAGAATCGGATGGTCAAAGTTAGAGGTCAACGTATAAAGTCTTCTGGAATCCAATCCCTTTACCTGTTTGATGATATCCTCCAGCAATGAAAAATCTCCCATATTTTCATTTCCGTTAGAAAACATCATAAAGCTCGGATGATTACCATAGGTCTTGGAAATCTGAACAGCCTCCCGGGTGAAGTAACTGCTATGAATACTGTCATCACCGGCCTCAAGAGCGCACACATCATGATTCAACCACAAAGGCATTTCTATCGACAGATACATACCCATCTCATCTGCTGCTACAAATGCACTCTCAGGAGGGCACCATGCATGAAAACGTACATGATTCATTCCATAGCTCTTAATTATCCCAAATCTCTTTCGCCAACTCTCCACATCCATATCAGGATAACCCGTCAGCGGAAACTGCGCACAATCCGTAGTACCTCGAAGCGACAACGGCCTGCCATTCAGCCACAACTGCTTACTTTCCGAAGCAACTGTTCGCATACCAAAGGCTACTGTCTTCTTATCCGTAACTCCTTCACACTGATATTCCAGCTCAAGCTGATATAAGGACGGTGCAAACTCATCCCAATACTGTGGTGCAGCTATCTCATAGCGATAATACGCTATGTGCTTGGACTGATATACCTCATGCTCTTTTACAACAGGTTCCGTCATAGCTCCATCAGGAGTTACAACTCTCAGCGTAGTCACTGCCTTTCGTCTGACAAGAGGGGAACGTATATCACTCGTCTCTACTACGCGAACCGTAATCCCAGATACATCAGGATAAATTTGTACATCCTCAATCCGAAATATCTCTTCACACTGCAAACCAATCCGCCCGATAACACCGTTCCAAATGCCCTGTGTATCAATGCTGTAACCGCTTGCCATACCGTCACAGGCAATCAGATTCCGATTATCTATACGTAGCGTCAGCAGATGCTTCCCTAAAGTCAGTTCCTGAGATACATCGTATATATGAGGCGTAGACAAGCTGATGATTTGACGTCCCACAGCCTTACCGTCTATCCAAAGCATGGACGCCATATTTACTCTTTCCAAGTATAGCCTGATACATTTGTCGGCATCTTCTTTCAGTTCCACTTCTCTTTGTAGCCAAAGAGGAGCGACATACTCATATCGCTCTCTAGGTGCCCTTACCGTTTCCTGATTAAATTCCTCAAAGTCGCTTAGCTTGATACCAAGCTGATGTTCACAGGTAGTTCCGGGAAGTCCAAAATCATTACTTACAAATCTGTCTAAATAATATTGCTTTTGGATTCCCTCATCCTCCGGGTCCAATCTGTACTGCCAGCTACCGCTTAAATCAATCCATTTCATGCTCTAATTCCCTCAATATATCCAACAGTCCTCCGTGACACTGCTCCAGCTCTAAGCCTTCCAGTGCATATTTCTTCGCATTTTCCCAATCCTGCTTGCCCATATATCCAAGCGTTGCCATGTAGGAGCAATGCACCCTGTTCTTCTTGTCCAAATCATTTTCAAAAATCAGAAAGTCAGGTAACGAAACCGCAAAATAATCTATCTTTATTGTATCATTCATATGCTCATTTGCATAATCAATAAATGCATCGTAACGAAGCTGCGCCTCTGCGTCATTTCCTAAAGCCTCCAACGCTTTTGCCGCGTAGTACATCATCTCTGGTGGCTGGTCATTATAATACATCGCTGAGCTTAGCTCTCCATTACCTCTGGCTGCCAGACGATATGCTTCCCTAGATGCATTCTCATCTTCATATAGGCTACCAAGCATATAATATATATCGTTATCCAGATTACCAACCAGCTTTCCTTCTCCCAGATTATGAGGATAGATTAAAGCTTCTTCTAAATATGCAATCGCATTCTCTTTATAATCTTCTGCCTTTGCAAGATTGATTAATGCCTTTCTGTACTGCGCCGGAATCTTTCCTTCTCCACCCTCCCACGGATGAAAATTATGAGCCATAATACGCTGATAAGCATTCTCATACTCACCGTTCAGATTTAGAAGTGTAATGTATTCCGTATACAAGTCATCCCTACGCTCAAGAAGATCTGCATGGCTATTCATAAAGCCAAGGCGCTTTTCTAAGCTTTCATTCATCACCTTGTAAAGCTGATCTAATTCAAAAAATACTCTGGCATCTGTTTCGTCCATTGAAAACGCCTTTTCCAATGCCTCTACTGCCTTTTGTTCATTTCTCTGCTTGTTATAATAAGCCAGTGCAAGATTTCGATATACTGTTGGCAAAGTAAGCTTGGAAGCGCAGCTTTCCCAAAGTTTTACACTCTCCTCCCATCTGCCTCTGTCATAATAGAGATTTCCAAGATAATATGCCGCATAGCTGCCCCCCTCTTCTACTGCCTTACTCAAAACCACAATATCCTCTAAACGGTTCGGGAAGCAATATAATGAGCATGCCTTCTCGGCTGCCTGAAGTTCTTCCTTAGCCCCTGTTGCCTCATAAAGATAATAGTGCACCATAGGCTCATTCTTGTTCTCTGCCAGCTCCAATATCTCCTTAACCTCATCCCACAAATACGCATTACGATAAGTAAGTGCCAGCTCAATGTAGTTGTGATTCTCTCCACGCAACAGATGTTTAAGCGACTCCTTCCCCTCACCGCTCATCTTATAAAGCTCATAATAAGACGATGTTTCTAACGGATCAATTACCATTGTCTCCTTAACAAAAGCAATTGCCATATCTATCTTTCCACGTCTTCTCAGCAATGCCGTCTTCAAGGCTCTTGCCTTTAAATTGTGAAGTCCTCTAGTCAGTGATTTCTCAACAAACTCAAGTGCAAGTTCCAACTCACCCATGCCTGTAGCAATACATGCTAACTGATAAAATGCCTTATCCTGCATACTTCCATCCCAAGCTGCTTTATAAAAGGCATCGTAAGCTTGCTGTAAATCTCCTGTCGCTTTGAGACTCAATCCTAAATTATAATAAGGCTCACAATCATAAGGATTCGGGTTCTTCCATGTAGCACTTTGAATAGCCTGTTTAAAATACTTCTGGCTCTCTTCAAAATACCCTTTATTGTACAAATATTTACCATATCCGTTGTTCAATCTAATATCGGAGGCATCTCTTTTTAGCCCTTCCAGATAATAATCTTCCGGAGAATAAGTAGCATGTCTGTACTGCTCTAAATGTGTTGCCGCAAGGAACAGCTGCTCATTGGTTGTAAGCTCCTGTGGCATTGGTATTTGCTGGGCAGGACTTGGTATCTCCTCGTGGTCTGCCTGATGTGGCTTACAGCTAACCAGTTCCTTTCCATTCTTAGATGCTGATAATTTCCAATGCTCAAAGCACTCGGCTGTAACCTTCTTAATCACTACCTCCTTAGGAGACATATTCAGTGTTTCCTTCAAATATAGCTTACCTTCGTTACTAAATTCAATTGTAACCTCAGTCTGCTCTATAGGAGAATACAAGGTACATACCGCTTCTTTTCCTTCTATCTCTACATTCATCACCATTTGTGTAGAAGCATTTTTGACAGCACCTACACCCTTATACGGCATAAAATACTGGGTAAAGCTCTTCTCTTCATAAGGCTTCAAATACGTAAAATCTGGCTGATTGTCTGTAAACATTCCTGTCATCAGCTCAATATAGGGTCCATTTTCATCTGTAAGATTTCTGTCCCATGCACGACCAAAATCACCATTTCCCCAAGTCCACTGTTTCTTACCTGGCGAAATATGATGGTCTGCAATATGTAAAAGTCCCGCCTGCTTTCCATAATCATAGTTACCGATAAAATCATACTCGGAATGATGTGCCATGTAAGAGGTTGGCACAGGAATATTTTTATAGCGGGAAATGTCTGTTCCCGGCGAATAATCCACCTTATAGTAAACACCATCTGCAATTGGGAACTTGGATACGTCTCGCTTGCCATGGTCAAAAACCGCTGTTACATCCGGTGGAAAAACGGACTGTGTATCATCATTGACTGCTACTGCCGGATTTGCCCACCACAAAAAAGTCTGTGGTCTGTCTGTTGGATTATAAACCTGTCCCTTGATTTCTAAATACGCCTTGTCAGGATACACTGTAAACGCAGTACTTACCTTAGTATGAAACATCTTCTCAGTTTCTCCTACCCAGACTGTCACGGAACCATCTGCATTCTCTCTAATGGTATATTCTACAGGGTCAAAGGTGGATGGGCGGTGATGCTGTGGCCAGTTGAACTCTATACCTCCCGATATCCACGGTCCTGCCAGTCCTACGAGTGCAGGCTTGATTACCTCATTGTAATAAACGGCATCATAACCGTTAGTTTTATCATATAATCTTTGAACACGACCTCCGATTTCCGGTAATATCATAACCAATATATAGTCATTCTCAAGATATATTGCTTCATATTCCTTGTCTTTTTTTTCATCTGCTACGCCTTCACATACTGGATGTGGATACACCTTGCCGCTTGAGCCTTGGTACACTCTCTTTTCCAAGAACATGGGGTTCTTGTCATACTCCTGTATCTGATAGGTTGGAATAATCACTTGTTCTACTCTGCATTGTACTTTACTTATCATAATTTCCTTTCCGAGTTGTCAAAAGCCCTTTAAACTGTCATACACAAATTGTGTAATATGTTTGTTTCGAAAGTGAAAGCTTCGGATATAAGGTTTTCTAAGCACTTTTATATACTTATTCTCTACGTACGTAACCGGCGCATATTCGACATCCTTGTCTCAAATGCGCCTTTCGCCTTCATCCAAGCGGCGAATTACTGTATGCTCTAAAAGTGCTAAGAAAAACTAGATATCCTACGCAATACTTTCTTCCACAAATATATTACATAATTTGTGTTTCTAGGTTATAAGACTTTTGACAACTCCTCTCGATTATATAAATATATTGCTACAATTTTATTTCATGCTATATAATCTTATTATACATGTGATATTCCAATATGTTAATTTGTATTCTTGCGCTAAAATATGAAATAATTGCGATGCGAGAGGTATTTATGAGAAAATATAATGAAAATATTTTAGATAGCTCTGTATGGGTGACGGTGACGCCGACTGCCGGGGCGATGAATTTACCTTTTCATATTATGGAAATGGGACATTTTTATGCTGAACATGATTATGTGGTACAAAGAGAGTTTCATGACAGCTTTTTGCTTTTATATACGATTAAAGGATGCGGTGTGATTGAGTCGGGAGATGAGAAAGTTGCACTTGGTGAGCATCATACTCTTTTGATGGATTGCCATTTACCACATAAATATTATTCTGATGATTGTGAATGGGAATTTCTTTGGATGCATATGAATGGAGCTTCTCTCCCAGCTTTATATGAGATGATTTATCCGGATGGGTTACGTGCATTCGGCTTTTCATGGGAACATGACTATCAAGAATTACTTGCCTATAGCGGATATGGAGATATGCGCGGAAATATTAAAATATCCTCCACTTTGCATACTCTTATAGAAAAACTGTATACTGCTTCCTATGAAACAGCCAAAAGCTCTATGGAATTAATGCATATGGAGGATGTTCAAAAGGTCATTACTTTGATTCATGCAAAATATGCCGACCCATTAACTATTGATGAAATGATTGCTGACATCGGGATTTCCAAATATCACTTTATCCGCGTATTTAGGCGCATCATGGGGGCAACTCCATACAACTATCTGATTAACTATCGTATTCATGTATCTAAAGGATATTTAAGCAATACAACGCTTCCTATATCCGAGATTGCAGAGAAATGCGGTTTTGCCGATACCAGTAACTTTATTACTCACTTTAAAAAGCACACAGGTCAGAAGCCCTTGCAATATAGAAACAGCTTTTATGGATTTTAAAAGGTGCTGCCACACATGGCAACACCTTTCTTCTTAATCTTCTAATCCCTGATTACGTTCTAATAGCTTCTGATTCATTTGGTCTGCCATCTTTACATCTTTAAAATATACCATAACATATACAAACAGGTAGACTGCTGCAATACATACCAGCATTCCAATTACCATAGGAATGCTTTCAGGCGCAAACCATCCAAAACGAAATCCACAACCAAGTACTACTATATTTACATAGATATAACACAATACCCATCTGACAATCCATTGCTTTTTAGTAAACTCTTTTCCATCGGGCATTCCAAAAAACAGCTCGCTCAATGAACATACAAAAGATACTAATAATATCTGCCAAAGCAGCTCAACACCAAATCTATAGCCACCATCAAAAAATACACTGATATATGTCGCAGTCACAACAAGAACTGCAAACGTAATAATCATATAGTGCTGCAGCATATTACCTATCGTCTTTTTCCAATTTATCATCTAAATCCCTAGCCTTTCCATTTATAATCCTAATGCTTCCTTCAATGTATTAACATACTGTCTGGAGATAATGATTTTCTCACCATTCTTCAGATTTGCTTCAAAGCGTCCTCCAAAAGCTGGTGCCAAACTACTAATCTTATCCAGATTCAGAATACTCGACTTACTGACACGGATAAAATCCTGCCCCGGTAAGATTTCCTCTAGCTCATAGAGCTTCTTTTTAATCTCATAAACATTTTCCTTACAGTATGCAAACACCTTCTGGTCCACATATTCAAAATAATAAACTGCTGTCGGCTCAATGAGATGAATCTCTCCATCTAGATATACGTGCAATCTGCTGGTTGCCTTTCCTCTAACGCCCTCATTCTTCTTTAACTCGCTAATCAGCGCCAGTGCTGTATCGCTTAGCCTTGCACATTTAATAATAATCTCTTCCTCTTCCCCCGCCAGCGGGTCCATAATTGTAACTTTCATGTAAATAACCATGCCTTTCCAATGTTCGCAAACTTTGGGCCACAGGCACAAATTTGCATGTGAAAATTTATTTTCACATTTCTCACTAAATCTGCTTTTTCTTAGCTGTCATTGCAATAACAGCCAAGGCTATCATACCACAGATTAACATAAATAATAACTGAAATTCATCAGAAATCATGTTTTCATTCATAAGAATGTCAATTCCCATCTCTTCGCGATACACATCAAGTACTGCTGTAGGCATATTTACAAAGGTTTCGCCCAATGCATCCTCACACATTACCTTACGCATAAGTGAAGTTCCATGAAGAATCGGGAAGCACTTCAATGCTGTTGCAACCTGTGTTGGCAAACTTCCAACTGGTACATAGATTGCTCCAAAGAAACCTACTAAGGTTCCTACAATTGTCGCAATACCGCTCCATGCGCTAGAGCTGTTTACTATCAATGCGAATAAGTACATCACAATAGCAAAAATAGTTACATTTATGAGTGTATATCCCATTACCTTTAAAAGTGCACCAGCACTTAAAATAGCACCACCATTCATATGAATATAAAGCATATAGCCTGCCAAAGTAAGAGCACAGAATAAAAATCCGATTAACACAGCTGATGCAATATAAGACAATGCAACAACGAACTTACTTACCGGAGCTGTATAAAAGCTCTTTAACTTATTATTTGTTTTATCTGTAACCAGAGTTCCAAGCACTGTCAAAGTAACTGTTAATGCGTTCACTACCATAAGTCCTGCTAATGTCCAGTATGCTACAAGCACCTTTGCATTTGCACTATCTGTGGCTTCTTCTCTCACACCACCATACTCCTTGAGAAGATTGGTGATTGCTGACACATTCATATCGCCAAGGAATACCCCCATCAATACTAATACAATAATCATAGATAAAAGTGAGTAAAACACTGCTGCCTTATCCTTTAAAAACACTGCACAATTTCTTCTTGTCAAACTAACTAATTTATTCATATCCTTTTGCCTCTCTTTTCACTGTCTATTTACATCGTTGTCTGTGTTACATTCAGGAACACATCATCCATGGTGCCTTGCACCACCTCAAAACCGTTTACCAAATTCTTTACCTGCTCCATAATTGGCAATGCAGCAATCGTGGAAGCAAGCTGTACCTGAATATGATTTTCCTTTACTTTATAAGCCTGCTCTGTCTGATTCAATCGAAGAAGTATTTCCTCTGTCTGCGCATCCTTCGGGAAAAGAAGCAGCTTATCCTTAGCATACTGTGTCTTAAGCTCACTTGGTGTTGCATACTCAATCAAATGTCCCTTTTGCATGATACCGATATGGTTCGCTCTTGCCGCTTCCTCCATATAATGCGTTGTAAGGAATACTGTCATTCCCATTTCTTGCTGTAATCTTGCAACCGCTTCCCATACGTTCTTTCTTGATGCCGGGTCAAGACCTGTAGTTGGCTCATCTAAGAACAAAATCTCCGGTGTATGCATCAGCGCTCTTGCAATTTCACATCTTCTTTTCTGTCCGCCTGAAAGCTTTCCAAACTTTTGATTCTGAATATCCTTTAACTCAAGAATTTCTGAAAGGTGTTCTAACTTCTGCTTTACCTTCTTTGTATTTGTCTCATACAAACCACCTCTTAACATCAAGTTCTGCTTTACTGTTAAGATATCATCTAAGCAGTTATCCTGATAAACCACACCGATACGTTTCTTGATTTCGTCATCCTCTTTTCCTAACTGGAAGCCTGCGATTTCTGCCTTACCCTCTGTCGGCTCAAGTAGTGTACAAAGCATTTTAATCGTTGTGGTCTTTCCTGCACCGTTTACCCCCAAGACTCCAAACAGCTCTCCCTTTTCTACTGTA
>SVFJ01000097.1 GCA_015056925.1 Lachnospiraceae bacterium
CTTGTTCATCGAACGGCGTCGCCGTATACATCTATGCACGAATATGTCTGCTTGTGAGCAAGCTCCCACAGACCATTCGACATAGATGTGCATGGCTCATGCAAACCCGAATTTCATGAAGAAAATACTGATAACAGAATACATAATTTGTTTGTACTAGGAAAGGGTATGGAAATCATGTATAATACTATTATGTAAACAGAGTATCTATGGGAGAGTGGCATATGAGAAAATATGTAAAAGAAATTATTGTTTTAATACTTCAATTATTTATGTTTTATATCTTTCCAATGTTCGGCGGACCGACAGACATTATGGGAGTTATTGTTTTGATTATTGTAGTTACGTTTATATTAGCAATAATGATTGGTGCATTATCAAAAGAAAAGATAAAGTATCTATATCCAGTCGTTACAGCAATTGTATTTATTCCAACGGTGTATATTTACTATAATGAGTTAGCCATGATTCATGCAGTGTGGTATTTGGTGATTTCTGTAATTGGAATGGCAATTGGTGTAACGATACGTAGGATAGCAGTCGGAAGGTGGGAGTAAGTATGGGTAATAGAACTATGAAAATATTAAGCATATCTTTAGCCATGTGCTTAATGTCAGGCTGTTCAGCTACAAATTTGCAGACAGACACAACAATAGAGTCAACAGTGGCTGAGGCAGAAGTAATAACAGAGCAAAGTACAATACAAGAGAGTGAGGCAGTTGAAACGACCGCAAGAGAGGAATCTACTGCTATAGAAGACAACACCGATGTTAACGCCTACATAGAAATCCCCTTACAAGAGCACTCTCTTGAGTTAACAGGAGACACCACGCCCGAGAAGCTGCAGCTCTGCTTATTAGGAAATGAGGGCGATGATATCAAACAGACAGAGTACTTGGTTGAGAATAAGGTAAGACAGATTCTGGTAAGGCTAACAGATGGTGCAAATGCAGACACTGTTTTATATGAGAGAAAGTTTTCCCATACCCATTTTGAGAATGGACAGCTTCTGATGTTACAAAAAGATGGCAAGGATTATCTGATGGAATGTGATATTTATGAGCAGCAGGGGGATGCAGGGTATCGGTATCAGGTATTTAACTATGAGAATAACAGCCAAAATGTGATAGATGGCATGCAAATCAATTTTGCAACATTACAAGAGGCGGTAGACCGAGCAACAGAACGGGGAGAGACTGCTAATGTACGCAAGGATGTAGTACCGGCGTTTCGTGAAAGTATAGAGAAATGGTATGAGGATGCAACTTTATTAGTGTGTTGTGATGTAATGAATTATTACTATGGGGACAGAGAGGTATTTATCAGTTATGGAGAGAATACTTATCAGCCTCGAGAATATTTTGACGGCGTATGGGGACGTGCAGATGAGGAACTGCAAGTACCTAAAGTGTCACCGATAACCTTGTTAACCCATGTATCACACGACCATTCCTTCTATGAGAATTTTGGCGTGGAGGAGTTTTATACATTACAGAATACCTATGAAGCACATTTGAATCATGATGTTGACAATTCATCAACAGATATACGTGATATTATCGAAGTTTATACAGGCAATGCAGGTGATGGTGAGAGCGGCATGATACTTGTAAAGAGTGGCGATGCCAATGACCCTTATAGTATTGAGTTACATACTGCACGTGCCGGATGGGGAAGTGTATATCTGATACAAGAAGAGGAAAAGGATTATTTGCTGGAGCTTCACCTGGATATGCGAGGTGGTTTTGGGGAACTTTGGTATTATGTTTATTACTTTGGTGAGCAGGCAGGACCCAATCTTGCAACTGCTTTGGAGGATGGTTATTCCTTTGAGTATCAGTTAAGTACATTAGATGAAGAAGCATATTTTGAGTGGGCAAAGCCGATGGCAAATTATCTTAAGAAGGCTGAATTACTGCTTAGTACCCATGACGGGGAGGTACGAGTGGGGCCTGCGAATGATTATGACAGATTTCAAATACAAAAATTACTGGATATGATAAGGACTTACGAGTAAAATAGTATATATAGAGTTTGTGTAGGAGGAAATAGAATGGCTTGGTATGATGAAGCGATATTTTATCACATCTATCCGTTAGGATTAAGTGGTGCACCAAAGGAGAATCTTTATGAGGAGCCGGTGCACAGATTACGGGATATGAAGGTTTGGATTGACCATATTAGGGAGATAGGGTGCAATGCCCTATATATCGGACCGCTTTTTGAGTCAGTAGGACATGGTTATGAGACCACGGATTACAAGAAGTTAGATAGTCGTTTGGGAGACAATGACGATTTAAAGGATTTTGTGCAAACCTGCCATGCTAAGGGAATTCGTGTCATACTGGATGGCGTATTCAATCACACAGGAAGAGACTTTTTTGCGTTTAAGGATTTGAAGGAGCATCGGGAGAATTCCCGTTACAAGGATTGGTACTGTAATGTGAACTTTTGGGGGAATACAGAGTATAACGATGGATTTTCCTATGAAAACTGGGGCGGTTACAATCTTTTGGTGAAGCTCAATCAGCATAATCCTGAGGTTAGAGATTATATCTGTGATGTAGTCCGCTTCTGGGTAAAGGAGTTTGATATAGACGGTATCAGACTGGATGCGGCAGATGTGCTTGACTTTGAATATATGAAGTCGCTGCGCCGCGTAGCAAATGAGATTAAACCTGATTTCTGGCTTATGGGCGAGGTAATTCATGGAGATTATATCAGATGGGCAAACGAGGATGTTTTGCATTCTGTTACCAATTATCATTTGCATAAAGCATTGTATTCGGGGCATAATGACCATAATTATTTTGAAATAGCGCATACAGTGAAGCGTTTATATGAAATGGGCGGTAACAGACCGGATGGCTTAAAGCTGTATAATTTTGTGGATAATCATGATGTAGAGCGTATTTATACAAAGCTGAATAAGAAGGCACATTATACACCGGTACATATTTTGCTTTATACATTACCGGGTATCCCTTCGATATATTATGGCTCTGAGTTTGGCATAGAAGGAAAGAAGGAGAGAGGCTCAGACAATTCTCTAAGACCGTATCTTCGTTTGGAGGAGTACGATAACTCTGTAATTGAGAATCCATATATGACGTTGATTTCCAAATTAGGAAGAGTACGCAGTAAGCTGAAAGCATTGTCGTATGGAGACTATCGAGAACTTCTTTTGACAAACAGGCAGTATGCTTTTGCACGTAATTGGGAAGATAAGGGTGTGGTGGTCACTGTAAATAATGATGATAGTGATTATGAACTTACAGTTCCCGTTGGAAATTGGGCAGAGTATATCGGTGCGTTATCCGGAGAAAAGGTAGTAGCACGTAATGGTATGATTACAGTTACCATTCCCGCAAATTCAGGAGATATTTGGATGCCATGTATAGAGGAATATTTGGCAGATACGGATAATGACATGGTAGAAGATATTTTATCAGTTGATGGAATAGAAAGTGTGCCGGATACAGATACTGAACAGGAGAAGCAAATTCAGCAGGAGAGAATGATGCGGGAGAGATTCTTAAAACATCCGGTGATTGCACTTGCGACGAATGACGGAAGACGACAGTATGTAAGGAATGTTTGTGCACATTATGAAGAAGGTGCTTTTTATATCATTACATATTTGATGTCTAATAAGATGAAGCAGATTGCACAGTGTCCGGAGGTGGCAGTGTGTGGAGAATGGTTCACCGGTCACGGAGTTGCACAGAATCTTGGGTATATTCGTGCGGCTGAGAATTCGGAGTTAGCTGCAAGAATGCATGTGGCATTTTCGTCTTGGTATCGTTCCGGATATTTCAATGAAGATGACCCAAAGACCTGTATTCTTAAGATTAAATTGACAGATGGTGTGTTGCTGGATAATGGTGCACGATATGAATTGGATATTCAGTAATATAAGGAAAATCATAAAATAGGAGAGAAATATGGCACATTTATACTATACCAGACATGGTCAAACCATATGGAATGTGGAGAACAAAATATGTGGTGCTTCAGATATTGCATTGACTGAGCTTGGACATGAGCAGGCAATTGCTTTGGGAAAAGATATATTGACGCAAGGCTTACAGATAGATGAGATACTGACATCTCCGTTGGTTCGTGCAGCAGAGACGGCGCGTCATATTTCTGAGGTAACAGGAATTCCCATGAGGATAGAGCCGCGATTAAAGGAGCAGAACTTTGGTAAGTATGAGGCAACTGCAAGAAACGGTGAGGAGTTCCAGCAGATGAAGTCGTGCTTTATTAACCATTATGAAGGTGGTGAGACCATGCTTCATCTGGCGCAGAGAATCTATAATTTACTGGATGAACTAAAGGAACAGTCCACTGATAAGACCTATTTACTGGTGGCACACAATGGTATATCGAGAGTGGTACATTCGTATTTTCATGATATGACCAATGATGAGTTTGCAAGATTTGGAATCAGGAATTGTGAGATAAGAAGGTATGAGTTTGAATGAGAAGCTAAAGAAATTTCATGGCATGGTAAAGCGAGAATTGACAGAGAACAGAAGCACATTTTTGGTATATACGGGGATGCGTCTGCTTGTTTTTGGAATCATGATTCTTCAAATTTTTAATAGAAATTTTGAAAATGTATTCCTATGTATTTTGACTCTAATCTTAATGATTTTACCAAGTGTTGTGCAGGCGACCTTCAAGGTGGAGTTTCCGTCTCTTTTAGAGGTTATTATTCTCTGTTTCATCTTTGCGGCGGAGATACTGGGTGAGATTAGTGCTTTTTATATTAAGTTTCCGTATTGGGATACGATATTGCATACGCTGAATGGTTTCCTGTGTGCCGCAATCGGCTTTTCTTTGGTAGATATTATGAATCGGGAAAGTAGGATTAGGTTTGAATTGTCACCATTATTTATGGCGATTACAGCGTTTTGCTTCTCCATGACAATAGGTGTGTTATGGGAGTTTCTTGAGTTTGCGGTAGATTCCATTTTCAGGCTGGATATGCAGAAGGATACCGTAATTACCTCAATTCATTCGACCTTTCTTGACCCTACAAAAAGTAATCATTGTGTAGATATCTTAAATATCAGTGAAGTAACCATTGATGGAAAGCCATTACAGGTGAATGGATATTTGGACATTGGATTGATTGATACCATGTATGATATGATAGTGAATTTTATTGGAGCATTTTCATTCTCTATATTGGGCTTTATCTATGTGAAGCGAAGAGATGCAGCCAGTTTGATTAAAGGCTTAATACCGGAGCCTTGGTCAAAGGAAAAAAGTGCCGCTGCTAAGACTGATGATGAGAAGAAAGAGGAATAGGAATGTATCTGGTATCCTGTTATTTTGACGAGAAGACAAATGAAAGAATAGGGCAATATATAAGGCAGATAGCAAGAGCAACAGGTAATGGTTATATGCTGGAGAATCAAGTGCCGGCACACATTACGATTTCAGCATTTGAAACAGCGTATGAAGCGCAAGTGGTAGAGGCACTTGCGAAAATAGCAACAAATCTGCAACAGGGCACTTTACAGTGGGCAAGTGTTGGGGTATTCTTACCCTATGTGCTTTATATTTCACCGGTTTATAATTCCTATTTGCATGAATTGATGACAATGGTGAATGAGACTTTAAGCCCAATCGAAAACATTTCCATTCGTAGCTGCTATCAACCGTTTCAGTGGATACCGCATACGACGGTAGCTAAGAAGCTGACACATGAGGAGATGGCAAAAGCCTTTGATGTATTACAAAAGAGCTTTGGAATGTTTGCAGGAAGAGTAACCCGCATAGGATTGGCAAAGACGAATCCATATCATGATGTGATAAACTGGGATTTGTCATGAAGCGAAAGATAAGTGGAGGATGAAGAAGTGGAACCAAAGAAGAGAAAGAGGAGAAGAATATTGATAGGTGTGGTAAGTGCAATACTGGTAATTGTATTGGCAGTGCTTGCTTTTGCCGGTAATTACCTCTTTGAGTTTGCGATTGAACGTAAGTATGAGAATGCACCGGATGTTGAGCCTGATTCCATTACATCGGATGAGGCAGGTGCTGTGATGGATGCCAACAGAGAGTGGATTACAGCGCAGTGTAATGCGTGGTTGGAGACAGCTGTACATGAGGAGGCCAAGATAACTTCGGCAGATGGACTTGGGCTAAAGGGCAGCGTTTATTTGGCAGAAGAAAGTACACACAAGTGGGCGTTTGTGATACATGGATATGGCGGTAAGAAGGAGAATATGCTTGATACGGCGTGCTTCTTTGCACTGGAAGGGTACAATGTATTTTTGCCGGATTTAAGAGGTCATGGACAGAGTGAAGGCAAGTATTTTGGAATGGGCTGGCTGGACCGTAAGGATATTTTAAGCTGGATTGATTATATTATTTCCATAGATAATGAAGCGGAGATTATTCTGTATGGTGTATCGATGGGTGGCGCCACTGTTATGATGGTATCAGGTGAGGAACTGCCGTCGAATGTAAAGGGAATCGTTGAGGATTGCGGTTATGCTACTGTATGGGATATTTTCTCTGACGAGTTAGACTATATATTTGGGCTTCCGGAGTTCCCTCTGCTATACTCTGCAAGTGCTGTATGTAAGCTGCGGGCAGGCTATACCTTTGGAGAGGCGTCGGCTGTCGACCAGGTTTCCAAAGCAAAGGTTCCTATGCTGTTTATACATGGGACGGCTGATAGCTTTGTAATGCCTTACATGGTAGAGAGGGTATATGAGGCATGTCCGACTACAAAGGATGTTTTGATAATTGAAGGTGCAGGACACTGCGAGGCATATTGCATGAACCCGGAGTTGTACTTTGATAAGGTATTTGGATTTATCGATGAGAATTGTATAAAGTAGTTTTAGAAAGAATGTGTACCGGTTGCACATTCTTTTTATTTACCACAATTAAAATCATCAGAAAATATTGACATTATTGACAAAAAAACAGAAAATATAAATAAGGGTATTTATATCTATAAGAAAATTATGATGAACAAGGGATGAGATTATGTATAAGAGAAATACAGTATTGGTTATTGATGATGAGGAAATCATTAAGAGCATGCTCATTAATGTAATCGTAAATGAATATGAGGTTATTGGTGCATCAAACGGAAAGGAAGCCTTTAAACTGTTAAAGGAAAAGCACGAGGAAATTGCTGCTATCGTTCTGGATTTGATTATGCCGGTTATGGATGGAATTGCCTTTTTGGAAGAATTCAATAAGCATGAAGAATATCAGGAGATTCCTGTCATCGTAGCTACCTCTAATGAGGAGGAAGAAAAGGAAAAACGATGTCTGGAACTGGGGGTATGGGATTTTGTAATCAAACCATATAATCCGACACTGTTGCTTTTCCGTTTAAAGAATGTAATAGAGAAAAGCCGTATGATTATTCATGACCATGATATGGTAACAGGAATCTATACAAAGATGAAGTTCTATCAGGAGGTTAGACAAATGCTTCTTCAGGTCAAAGGGGAGAAGTTTGCTTTCGTGCGTTTTGATATTGACCGGTTTAAGATGATTAATAATTTCTATGGAACTCAGGAGGGAGACAGAGTTCTCAAAAGTGTTGCAGGAGAAATGCGTAATGTTGCAAAAAAGACAGAGCATTTCGTATACGGACGTTTGGAGAATGATGTGTTTGCATGTTGTCTTCCGTATGATGAAGAAAGAGTGGAA
Organism: Lachnospiraceae bacterium; assembly: GCA_015056925.1. GTDB lineage: Bacteria > Bacillota > Clostridia > Lachnospirales > Lachnospiraceae > COE1. The sequence continues at coordinate 7,693 of SVFJ01000097.1, forward strand.
AGTATTGCCAATCAGTTGGAAGTGAATCTGAAAAAGGTAAATGAGGACTACAATATCAAGGTTTCATGCGGTGTCTATATTATTGATGATTATAGTATGGACGTTTCGGAAATGTATGACAGAGCGTTTCTGGCAGCTAAGGAATGTAAGGGAAAGTTCATCAGTAATATAGCCTACTATGATGAAAGCATGATAGAGGGTATGCGGTATGAACAGTATATTATTAATGAAGTAAATAAGGCATTGGAAGAAGAACAGTTTGTGGTTTATTTGCAGCCGAAGGTGAACCTTGTAAATGATATGCCTTGTGGTGCAGAAGCACTGGTCAGATGGAATCATCCAACCAGAGGAATGCTGACACCAAGCGAATTTATACCGATTTACGAAAGAAACGGTATTATCGGTAAGCTTGACCATTATATGTGGGAACATGTATGTAAGCTTTTAAGAAAATGGATGGATGAAGGGAAAAAGCCTGACCCCATTTCTGTTAATGTGTCCAGAGTTAACCTGTACAATCCGCAGTTGATTCATATACTGACCGATATAGTAAAGAAATATAATGTCCCGCCGGAGCTTCTGTATCTTGAACTGACAGAGAGTGCTTTTGTAGAGGACCATGAGTTAATTACTAAGACAATGGAAAAACTTCATAAAATGGGCTTCAAAATAATGATGGATGATTTTGGAAGCGGCTATTCTTCCTTAAATATCTTAAAGGATATGGAGCTTGATTTCCTGAAGGTTGATATGAAGTTCTTGCAAGGGAAAGAGTTTAATGGCAGAGGTGAAAAGATTTTAACCTCTATTATCAGAATGAGCAAATGGATGAAAATTCCTGCTATTGTAGAAGGGGTAGAAACGATAGAGCAGATAGATTTTCTGAAATGTATCGGTTGCGACTATGCGCAGGGCTTCTATTATGCGAAACCAATGCCTGTCAGAGAATATGAGGCATATGTGGAAAGAAGCAAACGGTCGGCTTCACCAATTCCTACGGAAGAGAATTTTTATCTGGTGAATGAATTGTGGAATACCCGTTCCAAAATTAGCCGCTTCTTTGACTTGATTCATGTACCGATGGCAGTGTTTGAATATCACAACAAGAAATTTGATTTGTTAAGAGCAAATGCTGAGTTTGACAGATTGTTTGGTATAGATGGCGGAAATGATGCCTATATCGAGGAAAAATTAACGACAGCAAAACAAATGCTGCTTAATGAGTTTAGTAAAGTAAAGGTGAATCATGCCATGGAAGATATTGAGATTGCATGGACAAACAACACCTGGTACAGGGCAAGATTTCAGGTAATTGCCAATAGGGGAAAAACGCTGCTGATAATGGTTACTTTCTTGGATGTTACAACATATAAGCCACAGTGGAATGATTAAAGCGAAAGATGAGGAGAGAATATGCAGTTTCATGTAAATGATACCTTTTTGTATCTGTTGGCAATCGGAGTAGTAATTTTTGTAATGGCACAGTCTATATTTTTCCTTGTAAGAGCATATAGGCGAGGTGCAGAGTTGGGAATCAGTTCTGCTGATTTGAAGAAGACAGTAAAAGCCACTGCGATATTTACGATAGCACCTGCGATTTCTATTTTGCTGGGTGTGATTACGCTATCAAAGTTTTTAGGAATTCCACTGCCTTGGATTCGAATGAGTGTGATTGGAGCCATTACCTATGAGCTTCCTGCTGCAACATCAACGGCCAATGCGTTAGGGCTTTCCTTGTCAGAGAGCATAAAAGAGCCAACTGCATATGCAGCGATTGCATGGGTAATGACTCTTGGAATTTTACCAAGTATTATATTACCTCCGTTGCTTATGAAGAAGATTAACAGTGGAATGATGAAGATGAAAGGCAAGGACAGCAAGTGGGGAGATATTTTTATGACCTCTATGTTTCTTGGAATGATTTCGGCTTTCCTTGGTATGGTTTTTGCAGATGTGCGAAGCGGTTTAAAGGGATTCATCCCTATTTTTGTATTGTTTGTATCGGCAGGGCTCATGGCTGTTTGCGGAATGTTGATTAAGAAATTAAAATGGCAGTGGTTAGAAACCTATGCCATGTCAATTAGTATGGTTGGGGCAATGATATTTGCGGTAATCATAACCCCTATTATTGTATAAATAGGAGGATAATGATGAAAACATATATGGAGAAAACCTATCAGTATGGAAAGCTGTGGATTTGGACGGCGTTAATTGTAGTATTACTGGTTCCGGTTCTCATATGTCTTTACTATGATGCATGGCCGGAGGGAACAGCCCTTTTAAAAGGTTTATTGGGTGTAGCTCCCATTTACTGGACCGTTGGCTGCATAGAGGTAATTACTTATACTCCTATGCTTGGTACGGGCGGAACATTCCTTGCTTTTGTTACAGGTAATCTGACCAGTATTAAAGCGCCTGCCGCGCTGAATGCGATGGAGAATGCAGGAGTAAAGATTGACAGCGAAGAGGGAGAGGTGATTTCTACCATTGCGATTGCAACCAGTACAATTGTAACGACGATGATAATAGTGATAGGTGTGTGTGCATTATCCTATTTGACACCTATACTGGATTCGCCGATATTGGCTCCCGCATTTGATAATATTTTACCGGCATTGTTCGGTGGCTTAGGAATCGTATATATCAGTAAGAACTGGAAGCTTTCCATTGCACCGTTGGTATGTATGATAGCGTTGTTTTTAGCAGTGCCGTCACTTGCAAGCTCTGTTGGTGTACTTGTGCCGGTTGGCGTATTGATTACATTAGGCGCAGGAAGAATCATGTATAAGAAGGGAATGTTATAATGATTGGCTGGATTATTTTAGGTGTAATAGGAGTATTTGTTGCAGTTTTGCTCATCAGAGCAGCAAGATTTGTACCAAAGCAGGAGCCTGCAATACAGAAAACAAAGGTGCATGTAAACCGTGAGAAAATAGTAGATGATTTTGCCGGAATGATTCAATGCAGGACAGTATCTTATATTGATGACAGCCTGGTAGAATGGTCGGAGTTTGAACGATTTGAACAGCTGTTAAGGGAAAGATTTCCTTTGATTTATGAGAAGTGTAGTTTTCAGAAGATAGGAAAGACAGGCCTTTTATTTAAGCTGGAAGGAGAATCATCCGAGGCTCCTTCGGTCTGTATGGCGCATTATGATGTGGTTCCTGTGGAAGAGGATGGATGGGATAAGCCGCCTTTTGAAGGGATTGTAGAAGATAATGTGGTATGGGGAAGAGGAACGATAGATACCAAATCTACATTATGCGGCATTTTAGAGGCAGCAGAACAGCTTTTGTCAGAGGGCTATAAACCTAAGAATGATTTATATTTTTCTTTTTCAGGAGAAGAAGAAATAGATGGGCCAAGCTGTAAGGATATTGTGGATTATTTGGATTTACAGGGAATCAAACCTGCATTTGTGCTGGATGAAGGCGGAGCTGTTGTTGAAAATGTATTTCCGGGTGTGGACAGACAGTGTGCTTTGATTGGAATCTGTGAAAAGGGTGGAGTAAATCTTAAGTTTTCCATGGAAAGCAGCGGCGGTCATGCGTCAACGCCTCCTGTACATACGGTCTTGGGACAGCTTTCCAAAGCGGTTATCAAAATAGAGAAGCATCCGTTTAAAATGCAGTTTATAAAACCGGTTGCTCTAATGTTTGATACATTGGGCAGACATACGCCGTTTATGTATCGTATTGTATTTGCGAATTTATGGTGTTTTAAACCAATTCTTGGTTTTGTAAGTAAGAAGCTTGGCGGAGAATTTAATGCAATGTTTCGGACGACGGTAGCCGTTACCAAGATGGAAGGAAGTAAAGCTTATAACGTATTGCCGGCAAAAGCATCCTTTGATATCGACATGCGATTATTGGGAGAAGATACTATTGATACAGCGACGCAGTATTTAACCAAAGTAATCAAAAATGAGAAAATAACGCATACCTTTATTAAGGGAGCGAATGCATCCATATATTCAGATATGAATTGTGAAGGCTGGGAAATCTTGAAAAAGGCGATTCGGCAGAATTGGCCGGAAGCGCTGGTATCACCGTATCTTGCCATGGCACGAAGCGATTCAAGATATTATTACAAGATTACAGATAAGGTATACCGGTTCTCGCCAATGAGATTATCAAAGGAAGAACGTGCTTTGGTTCATGGAAACAATGAAAGAATTCCGGTGGAGACAGTAGTTAAGACGGTAGAGTTCTATATTCGATTGTTGAAAATGTTATAGTTTAAAATGTACGCCGCAAGGTTAGTTATAAAACTGACTTTGCGGTTTTTAAATCATAGGAAAAGAATGATTCGTTTCAAAAGTATTGACATATGGTAGTACCGGGAGTAATATAAACATATGAACAGTTATTCATGTGTTTAAGAGTGGAAATAATTCATATACTTATATAGAAGGGAGAAGCTGTTTATGGCGATGAGTGATGTAGAGTGCTGCGATGAGGTATGTCATCACAGTGATTTGGTACAGGCGGTGAATGCGCATATGCCTGACGAAGATGAGTTATATGACTTGGCAGAGCTTTTTAAAGTATTTGGTGATTC
>SVFJ01000098.1 GCA_015056925.1 Lachnospiraceae bacterium
TCGGTATTTCGTATGAATCAACAGAGCACTATATAAACCTTTGTTTACATAGTGCTCATTATCAGCTTCCAAAAATATTCTTCAAAACACGAATCGCAAAGAAAATCACCGCTCCCATAATTATAATAGGTGCAAAGAAAACCAAGACAGAAAACGCCAGTTTCAAAACTGCAAAAAGTATCAGAATAACCAGAACCGCAATCAACCAGCCCGGTACTTTTCTCATCTTACTCTCCTGAAGTTCTTCCGAATAATAGTTCCCTTGTTCTCTGGCAGTATCCCTATATTCAGTATAGGAAGATTGTCCCTCATTTGAAAATTTGTGACTTTCAACAACCGTTTTCGCAAGCAGACGAGGGTCTCCTAATGCTCTTAACACCTCTTCCTCCGTCATTCCCTGATTCATCTGTGTACGTATATAATTTCTATAATATTCTGTATTCTCACGAATAATATTATCCGGAACCTTACCGGCTAACGCCTCTTGAAATTCTCTAATAAATGCTTCTTGATTCATACAGTTCTCCATTCTCCTGTAACTTCTTATATCAATACCTGTTTTGTTATCCTAACATATCTGTTACGCTTCGTAAATTCTTCCCAAAGATATTTAAGAAAAATATAATGATTTAACTTATTCTCTCATATTTTCTTAATGATTATGCACTCTTTTCTCCAAATTGTCAGTATCTTAACAGTATCCTTTCCATTATCTTTTTCATACCTTTTCCCTGTCTCTATTTCGTCGGAAATGATTCATTTTTTATGTCAACTTTTCTATCCACATCTTCCAAAATCCAATAATCGCAAGACAAAACCACCATTTCCACATAGTTATCCACATTTTATGTTTTTGGTTGTTTTTGCACTTTTAACTAATCTAGACCCATATAACGAGCATTTTATATCATTTCAATGACATTTTTCGACATTTTTCATAGCTTAAGTTTTCTGTCAATCCACTATTATAACCAGTCATTCCAAAACTTTTCCACTCTTTTTGAGACATCAGAAACATTAACCACTTCATATTGACTCCATTCCCTTGGAAACATCTTCCTATACTGATATTCCAGAAAGCGTTCATCTAATAATGCTACAATACCAATATCATCTGCCGTTCTAATCACTCTCCCGGCAGACTGCAACACCTTATTCATGCCAGGATATCGATACGCGTAATCAAACCCATTATCTCCCTGTTCATCAAAATAGCTTTTCAATAGCTCTCTCTCACAGCAAACCTGTGGAATTCCTGTTCCTACAATAATAGCGCCAATCAGACTGTCATTTTTTAAATCGATTCCCTCCGAGAAGATACCCCCCATTACACACAAGCCTATCAATATCGTCTCGTCCTCTTCCTCTATCTCAAACTGAATATTCCTCGTCAAATCGCAGCCTTCATTCCCACGAAATCTCTGTAAAAATTCCTCACGCATACTTTCACTCATATAATCTTCCTGAACAATGCATTCCATAATACTTTTATCAAAGTAATACTCCATAAAAACATCATATACCTTTTCTAAAAAAGCATGTGACGGAAAGAACACCATATAATTTCCGTATCTCTGCCGAACAATATCATAAATATATCTCGCTATTCTCTGATATTCCTCTTCACCGCGTCTGGTATATTTACTGGTTACATCACCGGCAATCAATAATGCCTTTTTCTCCTCTTGGAAGGTTGACTTCGCATATACTTCGTAATCCTGCGCTTCTCCTCCTAATAATCCTTTATAATATTGTATTGGCAAAAAGGTTGCAGAAAACAATGTAGTACTTCTTCCTTTGCGCATGCAGTCCTTTAGATTATTGGCCGGATTTACGCAAAAAAGTTTCAACATAAAGCTGCCATCATCCATCATCTGACTATATGGAACATAGCTATCGTCCATAATTTCATACATATTTAGGAAATGACACATATCGAAATAAAGCTGCAAAATCACTTCCCTTTCCGGAAATGTTTCATACTTCTCCAAAAACTCATCCAACGTAGTGTAAGCTCTAGTCAATGACATCACAAAAGATGCCAGCGAATCCTCTCTACGGTAATCATTACACTCACGCTTCATCGCAAGTAATTCTTTATTACACTTCTCAAGCTGACGCTCCAGCTTCTTATCTGCTTCCTTTACCAGTGCTTTCACCTTTAGAAAATCTTCCTTTATCAAAGCAGCACTGTACATTTCTCTTCCTCGCTCTAGCAGATTATGTGCCTCGTCTATCAAAAACACATAATCCTTTTTCGCTCCGCCTTCTGCAAAAAAACGTTTCAAATACACCTTAGGGTCAAATACATAATTATAATCGCAAATGACTGCATCAGAAAACAAACTCATATCCAGACTCATTTCAAAAGGACATACCTTATGTTTATTCGCATATTCCAATATGACCTCTCTGGAAAAATTATCCTCATTCTGCAAAAGCTCATACATCGCTGCATTAATCCTATCAAAATGTCCTTTGGCATAAGGGCACGCTTCCGGATTACACTCAGTTTCCTCCATTGGGCATATCTTATCTTTTGCTGTCAAAATAACGGTCTTCATACTCAAGCCATTTTCCTTTAACAGCATAAAGCAATCCTGTGCAACAGTTCTTGTGATAGTCTTGGCGGTCAGATAAAAAATCTTCTCAGCCATACCCTCCCCCATAGCTTTCACTGTCGGAAAAACTGTAGATATGGTCTTGCCCACCCCTGTTGGTGCTTCCAAAAAAAGCTTTCTTCTATGGTATATGGTCCGATATACATACGTAACCAATTCCTTCTGCCCCTCTCGATAAGGAAATGGAAACTGCAAACTGCGGATAGACTCTGTACGCTTCTTATTCCACTCAAACTGAAAATCTGCCCATTTCTTATATTCCAGCATCAGCTCTTCAAACCACTTCTTCAACTCATCAAAAGTGTAGCTCTCATGGAAGTACTTCAAGTCTTCGGTTTCCATATTACAATAAGTCATTCTCACACCAATCTGAGATAACTCACACTTCAAAGCATACATATATGCATAGCACTTTGCCTGCGCCAAATGCACACCTGCCGGCTTATGAATACGCTTCAAATCTTTATAGGTACCTTTTATCTCATCTATTACAACCTGACTCTCAACAGAATCAGCAGGAAGATACACTTCTCCGGTCTGCTCCTTCGCTACAGCTCTACATTCCCACTCTCTGTCAATAATACCATCTGCTCTTCCTTCGACCAGAATGTCATAATCAGGAGTTTTCCATATGTAAGATAGCGAAACCTCTGCATGATACTCACTCCCCATACGCCGCTGTATCATTCGATGGATTCTTCCCCCCTCCTGCATGGCAGTCTCCGAGCCACCGGTTCTTCTGTTGTCAATATCTCCCTCGCGTAATATAAACTCAACCAATTGTCTGACTGATACCCGGATTTCCACTCTATGACCTCCCAAAATGAAATAAAGAATGCGTCTGTAAATTATCTGTTACTATATGGGAATTTCCTATATAATAACAAACTCCCTATGAATGATAGTTTACTCTATCATCCATAGGGAGTCAAAGATTCTTTGCGTATATAAATCTACTAGCAAGCTACTGATAAATCAGAAATATACTCTTCAAACTTGTCATTATGTCCTGCATACTTAAGAGTAAGAATTGAATTAAAATCAAGTCCCATAACTCCTAAGAAAGACTTTGCATCAATAATAAAGTGATTATAGAATATGTCAATATCGAAATCACACTGTGATGCTTCATAAACAAAATCCTTTACCTGTTCTGGTGTCATCTTAATCTTACGCTCTTTCATATCATACTACCTCTTTCTTTGCTAAAAAACTACTATTAGCGCTCCATAGTATCAACGAATAGCTGTCTGGGCTAAAAGTACTATTAAATTCCACATTTTTTGTTACACATTGACCTTATTATACCCAAAAAAAACAAAATGTAAAGTACTATCATGCAAGAAAAGTTAAGTTTCGTAAGAAATATGACTTTTTTACCAGTTTTTAACTATTTAATTACTACACTTTTACCAAACTCACACATATATGGCCGAAAGCGCAAAGGTAGATTATTTTGTTGAAGTGACAGATTATTGCGCTCTTCAATCGCAATCTTATCAACAAAATGTCTAAACAGCTCCTGATATGCCTGTTCCTCCTCTGAAAACACCAGATTGGCCTCATCAAATACTCCCTCTGCAAGAGAATAATTGTACCACTGCTTATGTTTTGCATGTAGTGCAAAAAGCATTCTCCTTTCGTCAAATATCACAAAATCCTCTGCCGGAAATCTGTCTGCAAAATGCGGCATCAAAAAATTCAGTATGTGATTCTTAGGCGCAATCTTCGCATACAATATACCGTTCTCCAGCTCTTGAAAACGCAAAAAACCTTTCAAATGCAACAATTCATTATTCGCTCCCCTCGCATAGGAAAATGCCCTGCTCACTGCATCCTCTGCCAGTCTTGCAAAAACATTCTTATCATGATGCTTTAATCCGGATACCACTGTGTGATATACTGCATCCGCCTTATCCTCACAGTAAGAACTCATGGCAAGACATAGAAAATAGTATACCTCCTGTCCCAGTTCTCTCTGTAGTGTATCAGACACCTTTGAAACCTTATCCTGCTGAGTCTCTATATGCTCATAAGTTGTAAACAGCCGATAAGTCCCCGGCTCCCCGGCATAAATATGAATCCTGTCATGACTGTCTATATTATGGGCTTTCTTATATGCATATGCCTCATAAATCCCTGTCAAAATACCATCTATAGAATCTTCGCATATCAATACATATTCTTCCATAATATTACCCTCACCTTTCCAATGGCTGAAAGTCGTACCTTAAACTCTAAACCGTTGCCGACCTCATACCTCGCCGCTATCTTCCTCCACCTGTCGCAAATAAAGGAACATTCTCCTGCGCATCATCAAACAATGTCAGCTGCTTATATGTCATGCCGTCTCTGTCAAAAGGCAATCTTTCATGTTGATAAAGCAGATTCCTTGTAATATAGTCCTCCTCTATCTTTGTGCGATACATCATCTTCCCACTGCACGTAATAAAATAAAGCGCTCTCTTCAAAACTACTCCCAGCTTCTTCAAATCCTCAAAAGTAAGACGCGCGCTCCGCCTTGCTCCGCAAATTCTCTGTGCGCTCTTTACACCAATCCCCGGTACCCGAAGCAGTGTCTGATAGTCTGCTCTGTTCACCTCCACCGGAAACTGCTCCAGATGCTGTAATGCCCAATCACACTTAGGGTCTAACAACACATTAAAATTCGGTCGTTTCTCACTCAACAGTTCCTCCGCCTTAAAATGATAGAAACGCAAAAGCCAATCCGCCTGATATAGTCTATGCTCACGCAGTAAAGGAGTTGCCGTAGTCAATGCCGGCAGCTCTTTATCCTCGTTAATCCCTACATAAGCAGAATAAAACACTCTCTTAAGACTGAAATTATCATACAATCCCTGTGCAACCGACATAATCTGATAATCAGTCTCAGGAGTTGCTCCGATAATCATCTGCGTAGACTGTCCTGCTGGAACAAAATTCGGTGCCTTCCGATAAATCATAAGCTCATCCTTCCCCTGCTGTATCCCTAACTGAATCTGTCGCATAGGTGCAAGGATATTCTTACGATGTTTATTGGGTGCAAGCTTACGCAGTCCATCCGCCGTAGGCAGTTCCAGATTAATGCTCATCCTGTCTGCCAAATATCCAGTCTTCTGAATCAGCATCGGGTCGGCACCCGGAATCCCCTTCACATGTATATATCCCTGAAAATGATACTGATACCGCAACTTATACAAGGTCTGATATATAAGCTCCATGGTATAGTCAGGACTATGCAGAATACCCGAACTCAAAAACAGTCCTTCAATATAATTCCTCTTATAAAAATTCATCGTCAACTCACACACCTCATCCGGTGTAAATGCAGCTCTTGGTACATCATTACTCTTACGATTGATACAATACTTACAATCATAGATACACTGATTTGTAAATAAAATCTTTAAAAGTGAAATGCATCTTCCATCCGCCGAAAAACTATGACATATCCCTCCTGCTGCACAATTCCCCATGTCCTTACCATTCCCCTTCCTATCCACACCGGAACTGGTACAGGCAACATCATACTTTGCCGCATCACTTAATATTCCAAGCTTATCCATAATACTCATAGACTCTGTTACATAAGAAATCATCTTAACAACCGCACCTTTCCCAAACCGGCAGATTTTCCCTGTCAGCATCTTGACAGCAAGAACATTTGTTTGTATTATAATATCACACATACGTTCGATTTGCAATATCTTACAACTGTTTTTTTGTCCTCACTACTTAAAAAGCCCTTTTATTTTGACTTTTTACTCTATTTTGTTCAAACTTTGAAAATATTTTTATTTTTTAGCTATTTTTAGCTATTTAATTACTTTATTTGACATGTGTTTTTTACTATAATATTCTAAATACCATTATTTTTTATTTTATATCTTGAAAGGTAGGGACAACTTATGACTGCCATGAAATGGTTTTATTCCTTTCTGAGAAAGCATAACCTAAAGATGCTCTTTGGCATGGTTCTGGTAACGCTTATCTCTGTATTGGCTATCGTAAAGCCAATCGTATCCGGTTCTATTGTTGATGATGTCATCACTGCCGGGAATTATGATTTACTCCCGATGCTGATAGCATCATTGATTATCATCACAATTATCAGAGGAATTCTGCGTTATTGGTCTCAGGTTATCTTTGAAACCTGTTCCCAGGAAGTGCTCTATTCCATGCGTGACAAAGTATACCGCAAGCTTCTGCTGGAAGATTTTGCTTTCTATAATAAGAAGCGAACCGGTGATTTACTAAGCCGTCAGACCGGTGATATGGACGCTATCCGCCACTTTGTAGCCTTTGTTATTTATCAGGTTTACGAGTTGGTTTTCCTGTTCTTCTTTGCTTTGGTTATGATTTTCACAACCAACTGGAAGCTGGCGCTTTGTATGTGCCTTGTACTTCCTTTTGCTGCTATTGTCACACTGAGCCAACGTAAGCAAGGACGTCCGTTGTTTCAGAAGATTCGTGAACAGTTTTCTTCTTTAAACACCTTTGTTCAGGAGAATATCAGCGGCAACCGTGTTGTAAAGGCCTTTGCCAAGGAAGACTTTGAAATTGAAAAGTTCAATAAAGAAAATGATGCCTATCGTGACGCTGAGCTTGAAGCAGCTGAGATTTGGACCAAGTACGTTCCGTTATTCGAATTTCTGTCCAATATGCTTACCATCATTCTCATGCTTGTAGGAAGTATCATGGTAGTAAACGGCTCCATGACCTTAGGTGATTACGTTACAATAAACGGTTACCTATGGATGCTTATGAACCCGCTCCGTCAGATTGGATGGCGCATTAATGATATTCAAAGATTTACAACATCCGTAGAGAAAATCTACGCTACATATAGCGAGGAGCCAAAGGTTAGGATTCCTAAGAAACCAATCGAGAAAAAGAAGTTCAAGGGTGAAATTGAATTCAGAAACGTGTCTTATAGTGCTGATGACGAAGATATCATCAGAAATATCAGCTTCCATGTACAGCCCGGACAGACTGTTGGTATCCTAGGCTCTACCGGCGCCGGCAAATCAACCATCATGAATCTGCTCTGCCGCTTCTATGATGTTACAGAGGGTGAGGTATTGGTAGACGGCTATAATGTTAAGAGTCTTGATTTATATAATCTGCGTCAGAATATTGGTATGGCAATGCAGGATATTTTCCTTTTCTCTGATACCATCGAAGGAAATATTGCTTACAGCCGTCCAAACTGCCCGTTTGAGCAGGTAAAGAAGGCAGCCATCATGGCAGATGCCAATCACTTTATTAATACACTGCCGGACGGATACGACACTATTATCGGAGAAAGAGGTGTAGGACTTTCCGGTGGACAGAAGCAGCGCATTTCTTTAGCAAGAGCATTGCTGAAAGAACCTTCCATCCTGATTTTGGACGATACCACATCGGCTGTTGATATGGAAACCGAAAGCTATATTCAAAAACAGCTTAAGTCCATCAACCATAGCTGCACGACCTTTGTCATTGCCTACAGAATATCTTCCATCAAGGATTCCGATATCATCTTGGTTTTAGACAACGGACGCATTGTGGAGCAGGGTTCCCATGAGGAATTGTTACAGAATAACGGCTATTACGCAACCGTATTCCGTCATCAGTATGGAGATTACGAAAAATATACTACCGAAGGAGGTGTAACGCATGGCAAGAAATAAATACGATGTAGATGAGACCTTAGAAGATAAGTTTGATGTCAAACAGCTGAAAAGACTGGTTGTCTATGTAAAGCCATATACAAAACAGCTTGCACTTGCATTGTTCCTAATGCTGTCGTCTTCTGCATTGACCATGCTGTTTCCAACCTTCATTTCCAAGATTATGGATGAGTATATTCCGGCAAAGGACGTAGATTCCATCGTGAGAATCACATTGTTTTCTCTACTGATTGTACTGTATACCTGTGTCTGTATTCGTTGGAAAATTCGTATCACCAGCCGCGTGGGACAAAATATTGTCCATCAGCTTCGCAGCGACATCTTTGTACACCTGCAGGAGCTTCCTTTCTCGTACTATGATGAGAGACCTCACGGCAAGATTCAGGTACGTGTCGTTAACTATGTAAACAGCTTAAGTGATTTATTGTCAAATGGTATTATTAATACTATTACCGATATGTGTAATTTAATTTTCATTCTGATATTTATGTTCTCTCTGCATTTCAGATTGACACTGATTTGCTTATGCGGACTCCCTGTACTGGCAGTCGTTATCATATTTGTCAAGAAAAGACAGCGCCGTGCATGGCAGATTCAGAGTAATAAGCAGTCTAACCTGACCGCCTATATCGCTGAGAGTATTAATGGCATTCGTGTCACCCAATCCTTCGTTAGAGAGCAGGAGAATACATCTATCTTTAATAACCTCAGTAACAGCTACCGCGATGCGTGGATGACTGCTGTTAAATATAACTTTTTGATGTGGCCTTGCATTGATTCCATTTCAACAGTCACAACAGCATTTATCTATATTCTGGGAATCAGCTGGATTGCTGATGCCACAGCAGGAGTCACCGTAGGTATTCTGATTGCCTTTACTTCCTATATTTCGAGATTCTGGGAGCCAATTAATACTCTTGCTTCCTTCTATAACTCCTTATTAACTGCGATTGCTTATTTGGAGAGAATCTTCGAAACAATAGATGAACCGATTGCAGTCAAGGATGCTCCCGATGCAGCCGAACTTCCGCCTATCAAGGGTAAGGTTGAATTCAAAGATGTTTGCTTTAGCTATGAGGATGGCATTCCGATATTAAAAAATGTCAACTTTACCGCTAATCCGGGAGATACCTTTGCGATAGTCGGACCAACCGGTGCAGGTAAATCCACTATCGTAAATCTTATCAGCCGTTTCTACAATGTAGATTCCGGTACGATTGAGATAGACGGACATGATATTTCCAAAGCTACCCTTTCTTCTCTCAGAAAACAAATGGGTATTATGATGCAGGACAGCTTCATCTTCTCCGGTACGATTATGGATAATATCCGCTACGGCAACACAACCGCCACCGATGAAGATGTCATCCGCGCTGCCAAGACTGTATGCGCACATGACTTTATTATGGAGATGGAGGACGGTTATCAAACACAGGTAAATGAACGTGGCAGCCGCTTATCTGCAGGGCAAAGACAGCTTATCAGCTTTGCAAGAGCTTTGCTTGAGAATCCTGCTATTCTGATACTTGATGAAGCGACCTCAAGTATTGATACGGAGACTGAGATTCTGCTTCAACAGGGTTTGAATAAATTGTTAGAGGGACGTACTTCCTTTATCATTGCTCACAGACTCTCTACTATTAAGAATGCCAACTGCATTATGTATGTCGATAAAGGAAATATCTTAGAGAAGGGAACACATGAAGAACTGCTTGAAAAAGAAGGAGAATATCACAAGCTCTTTATGTCTCAATACGATTTTCTTAAAACCAAGCCAAACTAACAATAAAACGGACGGTGCTTAACGCACCGTCCGTTTTATATAAATTCAAATTCTAATAAATCAAAAGCCCCTTCTCCATCAAAAGTAATATAAAAAGCACACTTCGTACGAGTTAAAGCAAATGGCACTTCTACTTCTGACCAGTCAGCCCCAGCAAGCTTGATTGGTATACTTGCAAAAGCTTCGCCATCTTCAGTAAACTTAATAGATAATAAACCATCAGCATCTCCACGCACCTTAAGAGTCACACTCTTACAACGTTTGAAATCAAAATACTTATAACCAATTAAGCAATTCTTACGAATTCCCCTGATATATTGTCCTGGTTCACACTCTCTATCTTCACCATCCTGTGTAATGCGTGGCGTCATTCTCCCTCGCTCTTCCTTATCTGTGTACGCATTAAAATCCATCAGAGCACAAGCTATATACGCAGGATAAGTCCCCTGCCCAACTAAGGGTCCATCATTCAATCCACAGCTAGTAGATTCTACCTGGGCAATATACCCATTCTCATCAAAGAATACTTGCTCTGCCACGCCTTGACGGCAGAACGAAGAATGATTGGTTAATCTATGGTCAAAGATATAATACTTCCCATTTAATTCAACCAAACTTCCATGAGTATTTCCATTTGGATACACTGGATTATCCTGCGTATGGCCGTTGATTCCTATATCCGAAGTCGAATGAATGCAACCAGCATAAACATAATCTCCATCTGGCCTATCACTCACACAATAATGCAAACCGCCACATCTTGCGGAATAAATCAAATAATACTTCCCTGCAAATTTTCTTAAAGAAGGTGCCTCAAAATAACGCGCCCCTTCAAAAGAAGAATCATTACGGTCTATCACAATCTTTGGACCATCCTTTACAGTAAGCATATCCTCTTCCAGCTCACACATATGGCACCCAACATACTTTCTTCCCTCTTCATCTTCCAGCTTTCCCGGACAAAATCCGGAAAACAGAAAGACTCTACCATCATCATCTACAAATACTCCTGGGTCGAACTGATAAAAATCTCCAACTGAGCTTCCTATCACATGCCCCGTCTTATCGTGCACATCTCCAAGATACTCATATTGTCCTGCCGGCGTATCACAAACAGCCACCGACATAATTGAAGAATGTGCTACTGAATAATACAAATAGTATCGTCCATCCTTACCCTTTGCCACATCCGGTGCAAAGTAATAATTTCTCTCATACTGAATAGGATGCTGGTCCTTTCTGTATATAACGCCTTCATATCTGAAATCTGATAAATCTTCTAACGGCGCAGACCAACACACATAATCATTCATACAATAGTCATCCCCTCCAAAACGGTCATGACTACCATAGATATAAAGTCTTCCATCAAATACATGGGGTTCCCCATCCGGAATATATTCATAGCTTGGTAAATATGGGTTAAAAATCTGTTTCTTATTTTGCATTCATTTCCTCCAAAACCTAAGCAACGTTTCACGTCTCTACTCAAACGCTTATCTCTCGTTGTCTCTTCTTCCATATCAGCCATAATAAACCTACACTGATAATTACCAGCAACACTGCCGTAATTGGCGATACCAAAATCTCATAAACAGCTTCCGTTAATTCCACAGTAGAAAATAAAAATACAAAAACATTCGCCACCATATGAAATAACAATGGTGCACCAAAACCTCGTACCCACTCATAGCAAAGTGTAATCAACACCCCCATAACCATTCCATATAGCGTCTGTGGCAAATTAGCATGAAATCCACCAAATATTACAGCACTAACCACCACACTTATCCAGAGTTTAAAATAATGCTTCATACGATTATAGGTAAGTCCTCTAAAAATCACTTCCTCTACAATCGGTGAAACCACACCGTACAAAATCAAGCCAAGCCAAATCGGTACAGAGTATTGAATGTTTTCCACCTGTTCATATTTTGCTGAGTCTATCGAGAAAAGCGTAATGATGATATTCATCGCCAATGC
>SVFJ01000099.1 GCA_015056925.1 Lachnospiraceae bacterium
AGCTTTGTCAGCTTATCAATCATCTTATCTGCAATCTGCTGATTATCTGTCCCTGACACCCCCACCAACACTAATAAACCTTTGCCAATTTCTCCTATAACCTCTCCCTCTACCTTAACAGAAGCCTCTGTTACTCTCTGTATTACAAATTTCATTTCACTTTACTCTCTTTCCGTTATTTTACTTCATATAGCTTTGGAAGCTTATCCAACGTAATCGCATATTCATGCTGATACAGTCTGTTCAATGCTGCGAACTCATTGAACTTCTCTATCATCACAAAATCCTTACTCCAGGTCATATACCAAAGCCATGGTGTACCTGTCTTAATAAGCTCATCTGCATCAGGTATGATTCCAGTCTCAGCTAAAGCAGTTCCTTTTGCCGATGGCGTGATTTGTATTAATTCCTCATACTTATCCCTAAATGCACCATAGGCATGCTCCGGCGGATAAATATCTCTTGAAATAATATCACAGTACTCATCTCCCACATAGCCCTCTGCCACTGGTGCATTCCATACCCATATTAGATTATCCAAGTGATGCTTCTGTGTATAATATCGATACATAAATTTGAATAACTCCTTGGCTATCTCAACTCCTTTAGACCCCCACCAGAACCACGCACCATCTGCCTCATGAAATGGTCTCCAAAGAATTGGTACATGCTTATCACAAAATGGTTGTAATAAGGATGCCATGTGGTCCAAATCCTTGCACATAGCTTCATGCTCCGGTGTTCCCTCTTTCAAGGCCTCTCTCGGATCAAAGTCTGTATTCTCACTATAAAACGCCTTATCTTTTCCACCTAATGGCGAAAACCAATGCCATGTAAAGGTAATAAGCCCACCTTTTCTTGCCCATTCCCATGCCTTTTCTAGCGTTCCTCTGTTCTGCTCTACCTCTGTGATACATGCCTCGTTGGCTGTCTCCAGCTTTATATTAGGAGAATATGCTAACAACTCAAATCCACATACCGCCGGAAGCTTTCCGGTGACTTCCTCAATCTTCTCAAGTTCCTCCTGTGCAAGTGTCTGTGTATGCTGTCCTGTAAGGATTCCTTTCCCTTCCAGCTTTTCCAGATATTCCATGACATTTCTTACTTCTTCTATGGCATTCTGATTACAAGGTGTAGATATCATATTCTGTGCCTCCGTTCTCATCCTATTTTTCTTTCCGTATCTTGTATCTAATCTGCATTATCTATTGAATTCCAGTTTAACACAATTCTTTTACCTATGGTACTCCCTATCGTTACTTACTGCATCATTCAAACAAATCCAATTTATATTTTTCTAGGAATTACCCTTGAATGGTTGTACAATATAGTTAATAAACTGTTTATTTCGTATTTGAAAGGAGTTCCACGACATGGAAGTTTTTTGGTATATCATCGCCTCTATAGGCGCAGGCGTCGGTACGGGACTTGCAGGACTTTCTGCTGCTACCGTTATGGTACCGATTCTTATCGTACTATGCCCGGCATTTCAAGGTGAGACAGGGGCTTATCAGGCAACAGCGATTGCATTAGCATCGGACGTGCTGGGTTCCGCTGTAACCACCGGCGTTTATATGAAAAATAAAAAAATAGACTTAAAGCACGGTTGGATTATGCTGGTATGTATCTTAAGCATGTGTACCATCGGAAGCTTTGCTGCATGGCTTGCAGGAAATGTTGTATTAGGCGGTTTTACCTTGTTTCTGACCTTCTGTATTGGTATTCGTTTTCTGTTAATGCCAGATACGGAGAAATCTGAAACAATTTCCACAGATACCAAGCTTGGAATCAAAGGAATTGCCATTTCACTTTTCTTTGGACTTACCATCGGTTTTGGCGCAGGCTTTGTTGGTACCGGTGGCGGCATGATGATGTTGGTAGTATTTACGGCATTTCTTGGTATGGAGCTAAAAACTGCCGTTGGAACAAGCACCTTTATTATGACCTTCACGGCACTCATTGCCTCTGTCAGTCATATTTTCATTCATCCTGCTATTGTGTTAGAGCAATGGGATGTTTTGTTACTATGCATTATCGTTACCACTGTCAGCTCTCTGCTGTCTGCACAATTTGCCAATCGTGTCAGCAACCGCACGGTAGGACTGGTAACCGGTGCCGTTCTTACTGTTCTAGGTGCCTGTATGATTATGCTAAATTATTGGGAGTTGTTATCCTCCATTACATTGATAAAAGACATGTTTACATGCTTTGCTAAATATTTGTCGGTATTGGTTCCTGCTGTAATTGTTTTATTAGCCTTATACTTCCTGTTTCATCCATATAAGGAGCTTTTCCGCAAGCTGCTGCACTCAGTAGCCTTTATGTCTCCTGTATTCTTTGTCTATGCCGCACCTACTTGGCAGTCTGCTACATTATGCGCTGCTGTTTTTGCCATTTTGGTTTATCCGTTACTTAGTATGCTGGAAGGATGGAAAGAATACTCCAGCATCTTTGTTCAACGAAAAAACGGTGAAATCAAAAAGAGCCTGCTTCTTTTATTCTTTATGGCAGCAGTGCTCATTGCCCTTTGCTGGGGATTATGGCACACACCTCATCTCATAACCATAGCCTTTCCCATGTGGGGCTTCGGGGATGCTGCTGCCGCACTGATTGGCAAACGTTTGGGAAAGCATCATGTTAACATACCGTTTGCCGACCATAAGAAGACCTGGGAAGGGACAGTAAGTATGGCAACCATATCATTTGTTGTCGGCATACTTATTACCATATATGTAACATCATATTCTATCAGTAATTGTATACTGATTGTACTACCGGCAGCAATCATTTCAGCCTTTGTAGAGCTAATCAGCCATAACGGTAACGACACTGTAACTGTACCTGTGACAAATGCAGTGCTTCTTTATATAATCATGCTAATTATCTAAACAAAACAGAGCCGGCTAATTGGCCGGCTCTGTTTTGTCTGCTCCTTTGCACATATCTCCTATCACAAATGGCAATGCCATCCACAGGAAGAATACATATCTTGGTAAATAGGTTGGTCCTAATAGCAAGGTTGCTACTACCAACAACAAAAAGCTATATGGCATAATACTGCGTATTCCCCGATAGGTTATCATATATCCCATGATAAATAATAACCCCCACAGAAGAAATCCCGGTGAAAAAAGCAATGATATTACCGGAAGCTTTTCTTTATAAATTTCCAAAGAAAGCTTACGATAAAACTCGTTTATCATCGGAATCTTTGACTCTCTGCTTCCCGGCTGCTCCGTTTCAAATCCATAATAACAATTATCTTCATAGGTAAAGGTAAATACCTGATTCCCCTCATACACATCTATCACAGTATCAGGATACCAGTATCCATAGCTTGTCATAAACCATGCATTGATATAAGACATGGGGGCTTTTAAACCCATCTTAATCCATAATTTAATAAAACTCATCGAATCCTGTTCGTATAGTTCATTGTTAAAACCAATCTTCACACTATCCGACAGCTTTGGACGATACCTTTCCAGATTCTCCTCCGGCAGATATTGATATAATAAGTCCAAATCTTCTTCCGCAAACAGCTCCTTTGACAAATGGTGTGTTCTTGCAAGCTGCTGAATCGGTACTGTCAAAAGCTCCTGATTACCTGCCGGCTGTGCATGCAATACCCACGCCATTCCTTTGGAAAAGACCGTACTCGCCAATATGCTCAGTACAAACAAAATCGCAAGCTGCTTTCTATATTGTTTTACAAAAATAATCAGTAATATTCCCGTTACCACCAGCGCATAAATTGCGTTATTGCGCAGTAGACACAACATAACCGACAATATCACCCATCTTAACTTACAATATTTCCCCGGTTGCTTAAACCATTCGTAGGTTGTCACCACCCACAAAAGCGTAACCAGTGCAAATAAGCTATCCTTACAAGAGCCAAGCACTATCATAGGATATACCGGGAACAGTCCCATGAATACAATCATCCCCCTACAAAGGTATCTATGGCACCCAAAGCTTCGCATCCTATCCGCCGCATAAATGATACCTGCAACAAATATCAGCATTTGAAATAGCGTAAAACAAAAAATCCCAAGATTGTAAGAACCCAAAATCTTATAACCTGCCTGTACCACTCCTCCCATATATAAAACATGGAACAGAGGATGATGCGTCGTAAACTGACGTGTAATCACTTCATTAATCTCATCTATTGCGTCATATACAAAGAATCCCGGATATACTCCCAGTAGGACAATCCCCCAAACAGTAATCAAAAACAAAGCATAACCTATCTTTTCCTTATTCGATAATCTGCCCTCATCTTCTTCAAACGGAAGTGTCTTATGCAGTGCTTCATATACATGATAAAGAATCATTGCACCAAACGGTGCCACACCAAAAGGCATCAGCAGGCTATCCCATTTATCAAGTGCAATATATCCATAAGCATCCAACATTCTTCCCCATGAATACAAAAGCAGAAAGACAAAAGAAAAAACACAAAGCAACCATTTCCTGCAGCCATCCGTAATCCAAAAACGTTCCCACATATGCTTTAAAAAATACATCAATATGAAATATGTCCCAACTCCAACCATACTGTAAGTAAACCCTATTGTTTCTTCCATTCCTATCAAACCGGGAACAAAACATACCAAAATATACGCATATATAGCGAAAAAACTCCATTTCTTTACTTTATCTCTCACTGCTGCCTTACCTTTCATGCCTCATCATTCGCCTTACTTCAATGTCAACTCCACAGGACAATGGTCTGAACCCATAATCTCTGTATGAATCTTTGCATCTGCAAGCTTATCCTCCAACACCTTTGATACTACAAAGTAATCTATACGCCAGCCTGCATTCTTCTGTCTTGCCTGAAACATATATGACCACCATGAATAAATACCTTCCATATCAGGATAGAAATAGCGGAAGGTATCTATAAATCCACTCTCCAATACTCTTGTGAAGCAGCCTCTCTCTTCGTCTGTAAAGCCTGCATTCTTACGATTGGTCTTAGGGTTCTTAAGGTCGATTTCTTTGTGAGCCACATTAAGGTCTCCACAGAAAATCACCGGTTTCTTCTCTTCCAGCTTTTTAAGATACTGCAAGAAAGCCTCTTCCCACTGCATACGATACGCTAAACGTGTCAGCTCTCTCTGCGCATTAGGTGTATAGACTGTCACTACATAATAATCCTCAAACTCGGCCGTAATCACACGACCTTCCTTATCATGCTCCTCAATACCGATTCCATAAGATACACTTATCGGCTCCTGCCTGGTAAAAAGTGCAGTTCCCGAATAGCCCTTCTTCTCGGCATAATTCCAGTACTGATGATATCCCGGCATCTCCAAATCATGCTGTCCCTCCTGCAGCTTTGTCTCCTGCAGACAGAACACATCTGCGTCTGCCTCATTAAAAAAATCCATAAAGCCCTTACCCAAACAGGCTCTGATTCCATTTACGTTCCAAGATACTAATTTCATGTCTTTTTCATTCTGCCTTTCTAACTCTTTTTCTTACATTATAGCTTATCCAATACCTTCTTATACGGCATAAGCATACCTTCTGTCATCTTATTGCCCATCTTTGATACAAGCTTTTTATTTGACAACATGGCACCAACCAGCTTCATAAGCCATGCTCTCGCACGCTGCTTCTGCGGAAAATCGTATATTCCATGCTGCTTATAAAACTTATGGTCTGCCTTCATCATACCACGCATTACCCAAATCAAATCTCTGAATATCTTCATACCGCCGATTCCCCAAAAGGTCTGCGGTAACGCAACCTGATGCTCAAAAGCATACTCCAAGGTCTGTGCAAGCTCCTCTATTCCTACTGCATCCGTCGCAATCCCTGCAAGGAAGTTACGTCCCACATCAGCTCTTGCCACTATAATATTATGCAGATTCTCTTCTCTGTCCAAGTCTCCATATACCAAATATCCCACAGGACTTCCCATTGTCACTGTACGATGTCCATTACAAAACTGCCTGTCATCATACAGCTTCATTCGCGAGCCCATGGAATGGTCCTTTATCGCAAACGCATAAACTATTGCATCGGCAGTCTGTATTTCATTACGGAGAAACTCGTCAAAATTGTCCTTGTAAATACACTCTCCCGATACTGCACAATGAAAACACCCCAGGCAGCCGCCGGAAAAAGGGTAATCCATGACATTAACCACTCTTGTACGATACGGTGCCAATGCTTGAAAATCCTCTATCATGCGAATCACACTCACATCATCCTGTGTATAGTTTGCTACAATAACAATCTCCTTGTCTTCCTTCTTATCTACCTCTTCCCACTGACGCACATACTCTGTGCATGGCTTCGGCTCCCACGCAAGCTTAGGAAGTGATATACAATGCTCTGCTCTCCAAAGCACCAGTTCCCAAAATGTAACCGCCTCCTGCTGCCCCTGCTCCTTGAGTAAGTCATCCATATCTGCTGATAATCCGCCAAGATAACGCATTCCCATATCATCACAGTTCTCCTGAATAAAGCGTTGTGCCGTCACGTCATAGAAATGTTTGGAAGTACATAACTGTGCCGCCATTTTATCCGTAAAATCCATACCACTTTCCTTCATCAGTTCTATAAACCTATGCAGCTGCGCAGGTACAATGAATGTATAAACCGGATAGCAGAACAGCAGCAAATCGGCCCGCTCTATCGCTTCCAATGCCTGCGACATGTCCTGCTCCAGACTTCGAATTCGCTGTCCGACATGAAGTGTTTCAAATTCACATTCGGTATACTTTTTCTGTAAAAATAATACCGTCTGATAAGTAATACTATTCTCCCCCTTAGGACTTCCTGATAGTACACATATTCTCATTTGCATTTCCCCTTTTTGCAATCTTTACTATCATTATAGTGCCTTGCCATACCTTTTTTCAAGAACTAAGAGTAGAAGATGTACACAAAAAAGTGTTGCCCGGCGGCAACACTCTGCAAGAATCAGCTTCGCTGATTCTTGTTTAACTTCCACTACTTTTCGAGCACTTTCTTATAAAGCAAAAAAACGCCTGCCATAGGCAAGCGCTTTATACACAGCAGGCTTCCTCACAGCCTTCTGCTGTATTTCGATGACAGCTACCTCCACAGCAGGCCGATGCGCCATCACATAAACGATAATATCCTCCTGCTATCCGCAAGTGCTTCCCGTTCACTATATAATCTGCCAGCTTATAGCGCGCACCTTCATATATTTCCGTCACTGTCGTTCTGGAAATGTTCATCTGTTGTGCACATTGTTCATGTGTCTTCTTCTGATAATCCACAAGACGGATTACCTCATACTCATCTACTGTTAATACAACTACATCCTCATTCTCATGTCCGTCTGATGAAAAATCCATAAAAATCGGCTCTCTGCATATTCTTCTACAACGTTGCCTTCTTGGCATAACACACCTCATTTCCACAATATCACAAACATCATATCGTGCTCCTTTTCTTTCGTCAAGAACACAAATCTCTATTCTTCACGATTCCTTGGAAATTATACACCAGCTACGTTCTATTGTCTTATCTACAGTCGTGTTCTTAGTCACATCTTTACCAATTACGCAAATACCAAAACAGTTACGGAATGCGGAGTAAATGTATAATCTAATGTATTGTCTATTAATATCTGTTTCTCTGTTACAGGACTTACCCTTTGTGGCTGTCCCAGTTCATTCTCATCCGTAAGGGCGCATCCTCTTAGAGCATTTACAAATGCCAAATGCTTCTCCTCTCCTTCAAGTACGAGCTGTACTTGCTTTGCCTCCCCTGTCAGATTTACTACCTTTAGTATGGTATTGCCGGTTTCTTCATCCGTTGAAGCTGTCACATAAAGCTCCTCCAGTTCAGGCAGTCTGTCCACCGTATCATTGTATAGGACTCCATTTACATATGTCTTTATCTCTCTTCCCTTCACTTCAAGCTTAAGGACATACTCAATATCCTCTACATGAAAGATTCTATGAGAAATGGTCGAACCTCTGCCGTTTACCAATGACATAATATTACAATCCCAGTTATCCCAGCCGCCAAACTCCCACTGTACTCTGCTGTCTGTTGTTGCACCAAAGAAAATCTTTAAGCCTTTTCTTCCTGCGCTTCTCTGAAACTTAAACTCTAAGCTATATTCCGCATCCTGCTCTACTCTATACAGCATATGCTCTGTATTATCACAAATCTCGATGTCAGAAAGAGTCTTTGTCTCATCTTGGGCAGTATAGGTTACATCCCATATCTTACCTTCTATATCATTTCCTGCAATGATAATATCTCCTACCAAATTCTTAGTATCTGTCAGTTCAATGACTTCATCCAGATTCTCTTTCTCAAATCGAACTGCATCCGTTCCCTGATTCTCCATAAAAAGCTTCTGCACATAATAATTGGGTGTCTTCATAATCTCATGATTATTAAACCACAACATATCGGGCTTCCAATTCACATAGTCCACATTGCAAAGCATTGGTGCATAGCAGGCTAACGCAACTGCCTTGGAACGCTCCAAATGCGTCATATATGCTGCCTCCACAATTGCATTATAGTATGTATTTCCCCATGATGCATACTCACCCAGGAATACCTTCGGGCCATTCGCATCATAATCCTCATAATGGTGCATATTGGCAAGGAACCACTCCGGTGAAGAATAATAATGCTCATCTACCAAATCAGAGCCATACTTCTTAGCACTTTCCCAACCCACATCATAACCTTCACCTACCGCAAATGGACCGGCTGTGTTAATTATCTTAATCTTTGGATATTTCTCTCTGATTGCATTATGGAAATATGGATATCTTTCAAAGAAACCGTCCCCAATTTCTTCATTTCCTATCCCCAGATACTCCATATGGAAAGGCTGCGGATGTCCCATCTTAGCTCTTACACTTCCCCACTTCGTATCTGCTGAACCATTGGCAAATTCAATTAAGTCTAACGCCTCCTGTACCCATTCACCAATACTCTCAAGCGCAACTCCCTCGCCCTTATGCGGATTAAAACCTCCCGGCAACACCGGCAACGGTTTAGCACCTATATCCTCACAGAAACAAAAATACTCATAATATCCAAGTCCCAATGTCTGATTATAGCGCCAATTATTTCTCCATGTCGGTCTCTCCTCCACCTTACCCAAGGTTCTTCTCCAACGGTACATGGAATCCCTATCCTTATCATTCAAACTACCATCATGGGTGAGACAGCCCCCCGGAAATCTCATAAACTTCGGCTTCATTTCCATAAGTGCCTCTGCAATATCGCGGCGAAGACCTCCCTTTCTTCCCATAAAGGTATCCTGTGGAAAAAGTGATACCATATCAAACTCGTACACGCCCGTTTCCTCAAAGGTAATTACCAGTCTGCCCTCATAACTTGTTCCTACTGCCTTTAACGTCAGACTGTACTGCTTCCATTGCTCCTTTGTATCTTCTACCACAAGCCTGTCCAATGCATATATCTTTTTCTCTGCATCCTGTACCGAAATACTTACAACGCTTTCCTTATCTGCTCTCACAAATACCGAAAAATCATATTTCTTACCTGCCTCTACATAAATACCTGTATTATAACCTGCATTACTGATGTAAGCGCCTGCTTCTGCCTCTACATGCAGATAATGCAGATTCTCTTTGTTCAATGGTCTGTCTGATATGACATCCCACTTCACCCCTTCTGATTTATCCCATGCTGTCAACGGTGTATAATCCTGCTTATCTATCTCGCAATATTCAAAGGAACGATTCTGAATCAGCTCTGCATATAGACCTCCATCTGCCGCATGATTGATATCCTCAAAAAACAATCCATACAAATCCCCAAGCTTCTTATAGCTTTCATTCTGATATACCGTTATCTTCTTCATCTCTTTCTCATACCTCTCTCTTTCTATTTGTAACCCTTGTATTTTACTTTAAACTATAGCATTTCACTATACAATAACGGTATCATAATTCCTTTATTATATCTACTCATAATTCCTTTACTTATATGCATTTTGCGCCCTAAATCAAAAGGCATGCCTTGCGACATGCCTTAGATTTTATGATTCTTCAACTGCTATTACTTCCTGTGATGAAGCTTTTCCAAGTCGTTCTTTGATTGCTGCAATCAACTCGTCCATGGACGCAGCCTCAATTTTTTCGTAGCGTTTTCGCCTTACTGCTTCTTCCGCTTCTCTCTCTGCTTCCTTCTTCTCTGCACGCTTCTCTTCCAATGCCTTCTCGGCGTCTTCTGCTCTCTTTGCATTACGCTCATTAAAGTCCTGAAGCAAACGAACTGCATAGCTTACTGCACCATCCTTATCAATCGTAATTTGGAATCCTGCAATCCGCTCATAATCTTCTCCCAGCTCTTCCTTTAATGCTGCCGACTTTTCACCTGCTCCATCCAACACCGCTTCGTATTCTGCTCTAACCTCTGCGTTGGCTGCCATTTCCTCAAGTGCTTCAGGTGCAATCAAAACGCTGTATTCTTTTTCACAGCCTTTTGCATAATATGCCTGCTCTGCATCTGTAGACCAGTTGGCAACCTTAATATCCATATTGCCGTATTTAGCTCTTAATTCTTCAAGAAGAGCCTTCGCTGCATCACTCAGTTCGATACCTTCCTGAATACCCTCTTCGTTAATCTCTTTATATTGATGCTCCTTCGGAGGCTCTACTCGTTTCGGTCTACTGTAACCTGCTACCGGAATGGCTCTCGACTGTCCGTTAATCTCCACAGTATCCTGTCGTGATTCTGCATTTTTCGCTTCTGTCTCCTGACTTGCCTTTCCCTTTGTCTTCAGCTCCTCCTGTGTCGCTGTTGCACTATTTGAATATAATCCTGTGTTTGCTAATAAACTATTATAATTGATTCCATTCATATTAATACCAACCTTTCCTTAGGCATCGCATTCCATATCCAATGCATATATGCAATTAGATAACTCCTGTGCTTTCTATATCGACTATATTGGTCAAAAACTTAATATGATACAACCAATTATTTCTATTTCTATACAGTACTAAGCTCCGCCCGCATTCGAAGTAAAAGCTTCTTTTCCAAACGGCTGACCTGTACCTGACTCATTCCGAGCCTTCCGGCTACCTGCGTTTGTGTTTGATTCTCATAGTATCTCATTTGAATTAGCATTCTTTCATTCTGCTCCAGTTTATTCAGCAGACCTTCCAGCAAGAGCTTATTTAGCACCCTTTCATCCTCCGGTTGCGCTCCCGCCGTTTCACCGGTTTCTTCATTTCCGATTTGGTCTAATAAATAAATTTCATTTCCATCTGACTGGTATACAGTTTTATAGATGGATTCTACCTCTCTTGCGGCATTCATTGCAATCACTACATCCTCAGCAGAAATACCTGTTGCCTCTGCCAATTCCTGTATCGTGACATCTCTTCCCCTCTCCTGACGAAGTCTTTCTGCTGCCGCCTTTACTTTCCAACCATTTTCCTTTACGCTTCTACTCACCTTCACCATACCATCGTCTCTCAAAAATCTTCGTACCTCTCCTGCAATCATAGGTACCGCATATGTAGAGAAACATACTTCATAGTTCACATCAAATTTTTCAATTGCCTTTACGAGCCCAATGGCTCCAAGCTGAAATAAATCCTCCTTTTCACAACCGCGTCCGATGTAGCGCTTTATAACATGGTGCACCAAACCAATATGCTTTTGGAAGAGTTTCTCTTTTGCCGCTTTATCACCCTTTTGTGCGCATAAAAATACCTCTCTATCCTCCAGCATAGGCTATACCTGACTATCTTTCCATACTTTTGCAGGATAAAATTTCTTACGCATACAAACCTTCGTTCCTACACCAACTACACTTTCCACTTCAAGCTTATCCATAAAAGCCTCCATAAAAGCAAATCCCATACCGGCTCGTTCTGTTTCCGGACTTGTAGTA
>SVFJ01000100.1 GCA_015056925.1 Lachnospiraceae bacterium
AGACTGAAGTGTTGTTTATTCCGTAGCAGGATATGTTTCAAATTCAACGAATCCGAATGTGGCAGACGGAACAGGTGCTTTGATTCAGTGTACACCGCAGTATGATGGAATAATTAACTTTGGTGGACAGTTAGGAGCAAATAAGACTTTCTATGTAACAGAGGTTGGCGGCGATAATGTATATGAATATGCAAATGGTCCTGATAAGTTAAATCTCTTATTCCAGAATATCGAGGTTAAGGCTGGTAAGAGCTATTACATCTATGCGAAGGGCACTAAGATGCGCTTCTACAACTTAGATTATACCTATGTAGAGCCTAAAGAAGATACAGGAGAAGGAGATGCAACAGTAGAGCTTCCTCAGACAAGTGATATTCCTGCTTTCCCAGGCGTAGAGGGCGGTGGAAAGTATATCACAGGTGGTCGTGGAAGACAGACCTATACAGTAACCAATTTGAATGACAGTGGTGAAGGTTCACTTCGCTGGTGCTTAGAGCAGACGAAGGCGACTGAGGGTGGTACGATTGTATTCAATGTATCAGGTAATATTGAGTTAAAGAGTTCTCTTAGATTTGATGGTATTAAGAACGTAACCATTGCAGGTCAGACAGCACCTGGAGATGGTATTACAGTATCAGGCTATGATACGAATATCAGTAATTCAGAGAATGTAATTATTCGTTATATGCGTTTCCGTCCAGGTGCATTAAATGTTCATTCAGGCGGAGATTCTATGGATGCTATGTGGGGACGTGATAATGATGGATTTATCATTGACCACTGTTCATTTAGCTGGAATACGGACGAGTGTCTCTCTCTTTACAGAGGTGAGAATGGTTCTGTACAGTGGTGTCTTGTATATGAGAGCTTAACACTTTCAGGTCATAAGAAGGGAAGACATGGCTATGGCGGTATCGCTGGTGGTGACAATGTAACCTTCCACCATAATTTATATGCAAACCATACTTCTAGAAATCCACGACTTGGTGGTGGCTATGCAGGAAGTGCAGATGCAAATCATGTTGCTGTAGTACAGATGAATAATAACCTCATTTATAACTGGGGATTCAATACAACCTATGGTGGCGGATATACATATACAAATTATATTAATAATTATGCGCTTGCAGGTCCTGGAACTAGAGATTCTGTTGAAAATTGGGTAATCAATCCTGGTGAGTCAAGCAAGGTAGGTGGTTTCTATATTAATGGAAACTATATTACAGGTCATGCAAATACAGTAGCAGGAACATTAACAGGTCTTATGGATTCTGTAGATGAAGTAAATGCACATGGTAGCTTTTCTGGTGCCACATCAGGCTCTAATGCAACAGAGCTTGCGTCTACACCATATATGTCAGCAGACAGTACAGGTGCGAATGCAGGTGTAACCAATAAGGGCTTTGATGAGTATTTGAACGGAGGATTGCCATCAGCTGAGAGTACCTATTCAGAGGTATTAAGCAAGGCAGGTGCAACATATCCTACACGTGATGCGCAGGATGCCAGAATCGTTTCAGAGGTTAAGAATGGCGAAGGCCGTTATATTAATACAGAGCACGAGGTTGGTGGATACCTTTCAGAAGGCGGTGTTATCGTTGAACAGAGAGCGGCTGGCTATGACAGCGATGCAGACGGTATGCCAGATGCATGGGAGCAGGCAAATGGCTTAAATACAAATGATGCAGCAGATGCAACTATAGTATCTGAGCTTTCAGAGAGCATTTTAGGAACAGACGGATATACAAACCTTGAGGTATATCTGAATTCATTGGTAGATATGCAGCATGTGGCAGAGAACCCTGATGCAGTGGTTACATCACCAGCGAACAATGCACAGTTTGACCTTGGTACAGATATCACAGTATCTGTTGAGGCAGATTCTGATTACGGTCACTCTCTTGGCAAGGTTGAGTTCTATTATGGAACACTGATGACACATACAAAGTTTGCAGAGTCAACGATTGTAGACGGTAAGGCAACAGCTACTTTATCAGGTCTTGCTGACGGTTCCTACTTCGTATTGGCAAGAGTATATGACTCAGAGGGTAATGTAACACAGACAACAGCCCGTGAGATTCATGTAAATGCAGATGAGACAGCACTTACAGAGGCAGGCTGGTCTGCAACAGATATCGGTGATGTTAAGGTAGAAGGGCAGGCAAGCCTTGTAGACGGTGTATTAACTGTCAAGGGTAATGGTAAGCTTGGTAAGCAGGAAGGCTCTGTAGCAGGTAGCACAGAAGCAAATGCTAAGACAGATGCATGTCACTATGTATATCAGGAGATTACAGGTGATGTAGAGATTACAGCGAAGTTAGAGTCTGTAAGCTCAGTAGATAATCATGCATTTGCAGGTATTATGATTCGTGAGGATTTAGATGCAGATGCAGCAACAGCAGTACTTGGACTTTCTTGGACAAAGACAGATGACTCTATCGGACGTCCTTGGGGTATGTATTTAACAAGCCGTGATGATAAGGGAGCTAATATTCCATATCTTGCAGATATTTTGGATAATACAGATGCTTCAGCAGCAAATGGAACAGGTATCGTACTTCGTCCATCCGTACAGTTCAAGAACGGCGCAACAGAGCTTGGCTACTGGATGAGACTTGTTAGAAATGGTAATAATTTTATGGCATACTGTTCAGCAGACGGCGTAGAGTGGGAGTTAATCGGCTCTAAGACTGTTGAGATGAACGAAAAAGTATATGTAGGCTTCGCGGCAGACAGCAATAGTGTTGCAAATGACATCGAGCAGTTGAATACAGCAAGATTCAGCAATGTTGCAATTCAGAATAATATTTATGACATTACATATGATTTAGAGGGTATTAACCTTGCAACAAAGCCTGAGACTGTAACAGAAGGTAATGATTTGAATCTTACCTTAACAACAGAGGTTGGATTTATTCTTCCACAGACTGTAACTGTTCAGATTGGAGATGCAGCTCCTTTCGAGGTTGCATTGAATATCACAGACCCAATGGAGGGTACATTAACACTTAAGAATGTTACAGGTGCTGTAACAATTACTGCGGATGCGCTTGTAGATACAGTGGGTGTTCCACAGGTAGAGTATACAGAGTATGATGATTGTAATTACCTTACAATTACAGAAGAAGAGGGAGCATTTATTTTTGCACAGACCGCAACAGACGGTGCGATTACTTCTAATCCGTCAGCTGGAAAGCTTGCACAGAATGTAAGCTATGTAGCATTCCCTAAGACAACAGACGGACAGACGATGGAGTGTGATATTACAATCCTTGATAGAACTGATGATACAAGTAAGAATAAGGGATTATTCGTTGGTGTATTTGAGATTGGTAACGGACGAGAGAACTTTAACTCACTTGGCTTCAGACATGTATCAGGTGTGGCAGATGCGGCAGGTGGTTTGACTGGTTACTGGATGAAGCCGGCAGGTTCAGCAGGTAACGGCGGAAGTAAGTCAAATAACGGTGCGGCAAGCAATGATTATAACACAAAGCCTTCTTATGAGTTAAATAAGACATACCATGTTATCTTTGAGAAGACAAATAATGGTTATAAGGTAACCTATCAGGGTACTTATGCAGATGCAGCTTCTGGTGTATATCCGGCAGGTAATGCTTCTGTAGATAAGATGGATTTATACAAGATTTTTGGTTACGATGTGATTGCAGAGGATGCAGAGGTTCAGTATGGTTTCGCTCTTACAGGTGTAACAGCTAAGATTGAGAATCTTACATTAAAGGATTCTAAGGGCAGAACTCTCTTTGATATGAATGCAAAGGAAGATGAGGAAACACCTGAGACAGAGGAGTCAAGTACAGAAGAACCAAGTACAGAGGAGCCAAGCACAGAAGAGCCAAGTACAGAGGAGCCAAGCACACAGGAGCCAACTCCTGAAGAATCTAAGCCAGCGGAGTCTAAACCTTCATCCGGCAGCAGTTCTTCAAGTAAGCCTTCGTCATCTAAGTCTTCTGCAAGCAATGTGGTAAAGATTGAGGATGCCGAGGTTCCGATGGCTGAGCAGATTGTTGAGGCTGGCGAGGTTGCCAATGTAGCCCTTATCGATAAGAATGCAGTATTGAAGCTTGAAGTAATGAGCAAGTATTACGGCAGAAATATGTATGTAATGGCTCATCTTGGTAACGGCATTGGTTACAGCATTGAGAATTCCGAGCTTGCAAAAGCAACAGAGGATGTGAAGCTTGGTTCATCCATGAATAAGATGGATAACTTCGCAGATGGCTTTGATACCTTTGCGATTAAGCCTGTTCAGACAAAGACACTTTCTTATGAAGTAGGCCTTCATGTAAATGTTGGTGCAGAGTATGCAGGAAGAACAGCATATCTCTTTGGTAAGAGTCTTGTAACAGGAAGCTATGAGCTTGTAAAGGTTATGACAGTTAATGAAATCGGAAATGTAGCAATGTACATGAATGAAATGACAGAAGTTATGATTCTGATTCAGGAATAGTTATATACTTTGATTAAGTAGAACGAGGGATTTTGTCCCTCGTTCTTTTGGCTCTGCGTGTCCTGCGCTTTTCATACTACATGTTAAAGCAGTTGAATACTAAATGCAGTTGTCTGTGGTGGAATGCCGGCAGTCATGAAAGTGGCATGCCCCACTCTGACTCTTTGGCCTGGCATAAGTCTTGAGAAAGGAATGTTTCTTCCATTCCTATCTAGGATAATCGTATCCTGTGTGGTATTAAACTGAATGATGGAGGAAGGATTCCAATTACTTATGGTTGTAATAGAGCGGTTCCTTTCGTCCGTATCCAGTATGAAGCCAACTGTAGTCTGGCTGGCAGCAGGTCTTCTGACAACACGAATCTGAAAGGCTTGTGTTTGTGGCGGTATACTGCGTGTCATGGCAGAAGAAACAAGAGTATCAATGGTCATACCAATGTGAAGGTCTCTTGGGCGGATACGGTTTCCACGTTCATCTTGGATGAGAGTGTCTCTGTCGATATTTAAAATTAGTTGCTTTTGTGGACAGGTAGTGCAGTCACTGTACGAGATACGGATTTGTCTTTGGTTACGTTCCATAGAAATATCTTCAATCATAGCATTGGAGATATGATTGCGCTCCGTATGACGGGGCGGTGGAAAGTTATGAATGTCGAAATGTTCCATATTGTTACCTTTTTTATCTTTTATTATCATAATATGTAAGAAATATGCATATGATATAGAAATAGCAATATTTAACAATTATTTCATATTTATCATGTTGTTTCTATCGTTTGAGTAATGCTATAATAAAAGCTGTCTGCATTTTTACATATGAAGGGAAGAAGTAAAATTATGTTTAATATTAAGAAGCTTTTTGAGCCGACAGATATGACTGTTGGTACACCATGGAAGAGTATCGGACTGTTTTCGATTCCTATGGTAATCGGTAATATCGCCCAGCAGTTATATAGTACGGTGGATAGTATCGTTGTTGGACATTATGTAGGAGATAATGCACTTGCAGCAGTAGGAAGTGCGACTCCGATTTTTAACTTATTATTGGTATTGTTTATTGGTATTTCAGCAGGTGTAGGAATCATGGTAGCGCAGTATTTTGGTGCGAAGTCAAGAGAGGACTTGTCGAAGACGATAGGTTCTTGTATTACTTTGACGGCATTGGCGTCTTTGTTGATTATGATTATTACGCCATCGTTGACGAAGCCTTTATTAAGGTTATTGGATACACCAGAGTCAATTATTAATGACTGTGCAGGATATCTTGTTATTATGATGATTGGTGTTGCGGGAATGGCTTATTATAACATTTTAAGTGGTATCTTACGTGGAATGGGTGATTCCTTCTCGGCATTGGTTTACTTATTGGTTGCAACAGTGATTAATATTGTATTGGATGTGTTATTTGTAGCACGGTTAAACATGGGTGTTGCAGGTGTTTCGTTGGCAACTGTTATTGCACAGGGCATTTCATCTGTTTTGTGTTTAAGAAAGCTGATGCGTATGCAAGAGACCTTTGACTTAGGCAGAAAAGAGCTTAAGATGTCTAAGGACCATGTAATGCAGATTATTAAGCTTGGACTTCCGTCAGGTGCGACACAGGCGATTTTCTCATCAGCTATGATTATTGTACAGTCATTGACAAACAGCTTTGGCGAGATGTTTATTGCGGCAAATGTTATTGTAATGCGTGTAGATGGCTTTGCCATGATGCCAAACTTCTCCTTTGGTACAGCGATGACTACCTATACAGGACAGAATGTCGGTGCAAGGAAGATGGACCGTGTAATGCAGGGCGCAAAGCAGGGAACGATTATGGCAGTGGCTTGTTCCGCTGTGATTACAGGAATTATTCTATTGTTTGGTAAGTCACTCATGGGTATCTTTACAGATACACAGGAATTAGTTGATATGAGCTACTATATGATGAGTATTCTGGCAGTGGGCTATATTGCCATGGCAGTAACACAGAGCTTATCGGGTGTTATGCGTGGTGCAGGTGATACAGTAACTCCTATGTGGATTTCACTTTGTACATCAGTGCTTATTCGTATTCCGGTAGCATATGGTATTTCGTGGTTGACCAGAACTCCTGAGTTACCTACAGGCCGCAGCGAGTGTATTCAGGTTTCGTTGTTAACTACTTGGGTGCTGGGTGCAATCATTACATTTACATTTTATAAGATTGGTAAGTGGAAGAAGAAAGCGTTATAGTGATATGTTTATCCCTCATGGGTCGGATTTTGTTCGACTTGTGGGGGATTTGTGTTATACTTGAGGAGATTCAGTGAATATTTTGTGTATTATCCCGACTGGAGAGGCGGAAGTAGTGGTTTAGTCGGTATATAAGGGAAGATTTTTCCGACTGGAAAGGCAAAAGTAGTGATTTAGTCGGTATATAAGGGAAGATTTTTCCGACTGGAGAGACAAAAGTAGTGATTTAGTCGGTATATAAGGGGAGATTTTTCCGACTGGAAAAGCAAAAGTAGTGGTTTAGTCGGTATATAAGGGAAGATTTTTCCGACTGGAAAGATAAAAGTAAATGATTACTAGGGAGTAGAGGTGTGAATACATGTTAATCAGAATTGGAAATTTTGACTGTACAGAAGTATGGGAGGGTGTGTTTTATAAGAAACTTTCAAATTATCCACAGGTGACAGACTGGGAGATTCGTACGTTGATAGAATTTATAGAGTATGAGGCAAAGTATGGCCGTGACTGCGTTATTGAGTGTGAAGATACAAAGCTACTTGATGAGATACAGTATAAGATTGCTGAAAGAGAAAAGTATATTCATACACAGCGTCCACATTTACTTACAGAATGTACAGCTTGTCCATATAGAAAGGGCTGCCTGACAGAATATGTCTGCCATACGACATCTGTCGAGAATGCGGTAAAGATATTTGAATCAGGAAAGCTTTTATCAGCACTGAAAGCTAGAAATACTTCAGTAGATGAATTAATGAATGAAAAGAGAAATGCGGCCAATGACCCTGCGGATTATTTTGAATACATCATGCTGGCATGGGGGAATTGCCAGGCAGGAGACAGACTGGTAATGGAGCGCAAGCTGGAAAGATTTCCTACGGATGAAGATTTAAGTATACATTTCACACCGGGAATTCGATTCTATTTTAAATATGATGAGTTGGCAAAGCATCCTAATGTCGTATTTGAGGGCGTGCTTCCTATGAAGGTAAAGGATGAGATTATGCTTTCAGACTGGGTATATGCAATTATAATTCCAACATATTTACAGGATGCAGTAAAGAACAGTATTCCAAACGAATTGAAAGATAGAGTAATCTATATGGAAAATGACTGTAAGGATATTTGGGATTGGTCAGAGAAGGTATATAAGATGATAGAGAGTACGGAATATAAGAACAAGTAAGGAGAATGGATTATGCTATATTTATCCCACTTTGAATTTCCGGATAGAGAAAGAGAATATGACTTTACAATGTCACAGAAACGTACCTGCTACAATACAGTGTATCCGTTTTTGATTTTATCAAAGAATAATCTGCGGATGTTGGATTTTGAGCCGGTGACGATATTGTATGGTGGAAATGGTTCGGGTAAGACGACTGCACTGAATGTCATTGCAGAGAAGCTAGGGTTAGAGAGAGACACTTTATATAATCGTTCTAACTTCTTTGAGGACTATACAGCAATGTGTAGCTATGAGACCCAAGTACGCATACCGCGAGGGAGCAGGATAATTACCAGTGATGATGTCTTTGATTTTATGCTGAATCTTAGAAGTATTAATGAGGGCATTCATCGTAAGAGGGAAGAATTGTTTGAGG
Organism: Lachnospiraceae bacterium; assembly: GCA_015056925.1. GTDB lineage: Bacteria > Bacillota > Clostridia > Lachnospirales > Lachnospiraceae > COE1. Next base: position 8,286 of record SVFJ01000100.1, read on the forward strand.
ATTACCTTGAAACAAAGTATTCCAAGTTTCAGATGAAGTCCTTGGATGATTACGAGCAGCTAAAGAAAGTAAATATGGCGCGTAGAAAGACACAGTCAGAGTATATCAGAAATAATCTAGCCGATAATGTGCGGGAGCATTCTAATGGAGAGAGCGCATTTCTTTATTTTACGGAGAAGATACAGGAGAATGGTTTGTATCTTTTGGATGAGCCGGAGAATAGTCTTTCACCGGAAAGACAGCAGGAGCTATTGAAGTTCTTAGAGGATTCGGCAAGATTCTTTGGCTGTCAGTTTATCATTGCAACGCATTCCCCGTTTTTGCTCTCCATGCGAGGTGCTAAGATCTATGATATGGATGAAGAGGTGGTGGATGTAAAGCGTTGGACGCAACTGGAGAATGTCAGAGCCTATTATGATTTCTTTAAGAAGTATGAGCAAGAGTTTGAGTAGGGAAGGAAATGTGGGAATATGCAATGTTTAATCAGAGAATAAGGGAGAATATTAGGCGAGGGTTATTGAAAGAACAGGCAGTGGAGAAGGCAATTGATAATTGTATAGCAGATGGAATCTTGACAGAAATTCTTAGAAAGGAAAAGGTGAGAATTATGGCATCTATATTAGCAGAGTTTGATGAAGTAGAATATAAAGAGATGTTACGTCGAGAAATGAAAGAGGACGCATTGATAGAAGCGAGAGAAGAGGTACGTAGAGACTTTGAAGAAGTGAAAGAAAAAATGATAAGAGAAGCAGTGGAAGAAGTAACAAGAGAAGTACGAGAGGAAGTAACAAGAGAAGTACGAGAGGAAGTAACAAGGGAAGTACGAGAGGAAGGTATACAGGCGATCATAGAAACATGCAGAGAATTAGGATGTTCCGATTCTGATATAGTAAGTCGTTTGGAGACGAAATTTTCTTTGAAGAGTGAGGATGCTAGAGGGTATTTAAATAAGTTCTAGAAATAATTGACAAGAGTAAAAACTAGGCTTACAATAAATAAAAATTTGAAATCATGTATGATATGGAAAGGCAGGACACTATTATGTGCTACAATCAGTTCGTAGAACTGAATAGGGACGACGATAGATAGCGTTTGTATCTGTGATAAATCATAGGTACAAGCGCTTAAAGTGTTGTGCCTATGTGGAATATGATAGATAGACCACATTGGTGAAGTAGAATGAAAACTTTACTCGTGTGGTCTTTTTGCATGCAAAAAGACGGCTTCGCTTGGATGTACACGCAAAAGCATGGAAGGTGTCGCATAAATGCGACGCTTTTGCGGCACAAAATGTGCTTTGCACATTTTATCTTAAGTATAGGTCTTTGTTATACAAGATGTATAAAGGGTGGTGATCGTATGGGACATAAGGATGATGTCCTTCTGGATAGAAGTTTTTATGGAGAGATGATGCTGATAGACGGAAATTCAGAAAGGATGAAGAGATATGAAATTAATCAATGAATATAAAAACACACAAACAGTAGAAGTAGAGCAGTTACCAAAGTATATCGGTGAGACAGTAACAATACACGGAAGTATTTACAAGATTAGAAAAATGAAAGGTTTTTCTTTTGTATTGTTACGCACCAAGAGAAATGTATTGCAATGTATTGCAGAGGAACAGTTGGAATTACCGGTAGAAGAAAGCTGTGTCAGAATCAGGGCCAAGGTAGTTGAAGAGGAACGGTGCAGGGCAGGATATGAACTTCATATTCAGCAGATAGAAGTATTGAGTGTACCAGCAGAAGCCTCTCCTATTGTAATCAATCAAAAGCTGGTAGACACTTCGATTGAAAATATACTGGACTACAGACCAGTTATACTTAGAAATGAGAAACAACGAGCAATTTTCAAGCTTCAGGAAGGTATCTGCCAGGCATTCCGTACCTTCCTTATGAAGGAGCAATTTACGGAGATTCATACCCCGAAGCTTGTGCAGGCTGGTGCAGAGGGAGGTGCGAATATTTTTCAGCTTAATTATTTCGGACAAGAGGCATATCTGGCACAAAGTCCGCAGTTTTACAAGCAGATGATGGTAGGCGTATTCGAAAGGGTATTTGAAATAGCACCGGTATTCCGGGCAGAGAAGCATGATACCTCAAGACACTTAAATGAATATACCAGTGTTGACTTTGAAATGGGCTATATCCGGAGCTTTGAAGAAATCATGCAGATGGAAACAGCAATGTTAAAGTTTACGATGGAATATCTGCAAGAACAATATCAAAAAGAGTTGGACCTACTAGGAATTAGCTTACCTGTGATAGAGAGTATTCCAGCGGTTCGTTTTAAAGAAGCAAAAGAAATGATATCCAAAGCCTACAAGCGTCCAATTCTTGACTGGGAGGACTTTGAGCCGGAGGAAGAAAAGCTGTTGTATGAATTGATTTCGAAGGAAACAGGTAGTGAATTTGTATTTGTTACTCATTATCCAAGTGTCAAGAGACCGTTCTATGCCATGGAATGTAAGGAGAATAGCGAGGAAACAGAAAGCTTTGACCTACTGTTTCGAGGACTTGAGATTACAACAGGAGGTCAACGTATCCATGGTTATTATGAGCAGATTGAGAAGATGAAGCAGAGAAATATGAATGTGGAGCTGTTTGAAAGCTATCTTATGATGCACAAAGCCGGAATGCCGCCACATGGTGGTCTGGGATTGGGCTTAGAGCGTTTCACCTGTAAGCTGTTAGGATATGAGAATGTGCGATATACGACATTGTTCCCAAGGGATATTAACAGGTTAGTGCCGTAAGAAGGAAACCTCTGTATATTAGATGAAATAATATACAGAGGTTGTTTATTTGAAAAATGAAGCAAGGTGGACAAAAGAATGAAATTTGAATTCTCACTTGAGGTATTTTAAAGGATTTAATTGATTGTAATAAGGCAAAGGAGGGATTAAGAACTACTCCTTGCTTATTTTTTATAGAGAAGTTGTCTTTCTGTATTGCAGCGGTGTACATCCTACATATTTCAGAAAGTGTGTACCAAAATGGCTAGGGCTGCAAAAACCGGTCATTTCGGCTATGTCTGCAATTCTAAGGTCCGGGTTTTCCAAAAGGAGCAGAGCTTCATGTATCCTGTATTGTATTAGAAAGTCATTTGGTGTAATGTCCAGAACTCTGCGGAAACACTTGCATAGTTCGCTTCTATTAGTCATAGCAGCTTTGGCTATGGTCTCAAGTGAAATATTTTTTTCGTAATTTTCTTTCATGAATTGGAGTGCCACCCGAACACGTTCTTCATCCTTTTCTTTTGAAACATATTGTAAATTAGTCACCGAATTATACAGGGTTGTGCTGTCAGTATATTCGCACAGCTTTAGCCATATTTTAGAGAGCTGGTTATAAATTCTAAGTTCATAAAAAGAAAATTTTTCAATCATTATGTTAATGATTCTTAGCAATGAGGATTGAAGTTGCTGGTTCATTGGATTATCTTTGCTCCAAAAAACATACTTTAGTTGGGAATGT
>SVFJ01000101.1 GCA_015056925.1 Lachnospiraceae bacterium
CCATTACGGACGATGAGGCTGAGGAATATGCAACATGGATGGAGAAACGGGATCGAGTTTACTTATACAGTCTGAAAAAGACATTAATCAAAGAACATCCCATCATTCAGGTAATGTATACCAGACTAGTTCCTGACACCCTTTCTGACACGTCATTCTGGAGTCACTATTTTTTCCATATGGAAAAACATGGATACGACTTTTCGCACTATCATCAGGAAAGCATTCTTTCATTGCCAGCCCCCATTCCAGATGTATCTTCTACAATAGTTGAAACAAATCAAATCAGTAAGAAGCATTTCTAAGAAGTGAGAGTTAGATGTTAAGGACGATTTGGAACTATTGCAAGAGGATTGGTCAGATATTGATTTAAGCGAGGATGATGGAAAAGAGACAGTTGCTGAAGATGGTAAACATGAAGTGGAATTATCATTTGTAGTTGCTGAAGAAGTAAATGCTGAAATTTCAAATGACAATGATGATGTACTTTATTCGTTGAATCCTTCACTCTATAGCTGTTGAATGAAGATTGGGATGAATGGGAATAAATAAACCTGAAGGGGAAGGTAGATAGTTGAATGACTCTAGAAGTAGTAAAGGAATAATAATTGAATCAAATCTGAATTTCTACTTCTTATGTTTTGTTTGTTGAATTATGATTGTAAGAATAGTGAGGTGATTATGAGTGAAATATAATATGTATAATAATAATAAGTTTAATAATCTTGGAAAGAAAACTTTCAAGATAGTTGAATAAATTCATAGTTGGAATTGTGATAATGCAAAGAACAAGTGACTATTCACCTGTAATTTGAATTTACATCTTTATCAACTTACTATGATACTGATAGTTTATTCATATCCCGATCATACAAAAGAATCACTTCAAACAAACTAATAAACTTTCCAATGACAAGAATTATATGTATTCTCCATCTCTTAACGCTCCCTTAATCCAATGTAATCATACATACCTGTGACTACATGTGTCTTTGCCATAGTCTCCAAATTGTCATATACCTTCTCAAAGTCCTCAACTGTAATATCTCTTCCGCCTAAGCCATAGAAATAATTCACTACCTCAGCCTCTGACTTTGCCTGGAAAAGAGCTGCTCTTACCTCTGCACCTAATGGTCCACAGCTTGCAGCAAACATCTCGGAACGGTCCATAATCGCAATTGCCTTTACATGAGAAAGTGCCTTTGCAATCTCCTCCTCAGGAAACGGACGGAATACACGAATCTTTAATAAACCAACCTTCTTACCGGTCTCTTTACGAATCTTCTCGATAGCTGCCTTACAGGTACCTGCTGCCGAACCGATGATTACGATAGCATACTCTGCATCCTCCATACGATACTCCTCAAAGAAGCCGTACTTTCTGCCTGTCATCTCTTCAAACTTAGCTGCTACATCCAAAATAACCTTCTTCGCCTGAATCATAGCCTCTCTCTGAGCACGCTTTGTTTCCATATAGTAATTAGATACAGCGTAAGGACCTACTGACATCTTCTCTGCAGGATTCAAAAGATAATGCTCCGGTTCATACTCTCCAACAAACTTCTTCACAGGACCATCCTCTACAAGAAGAATATTCTCAACACCATGACTGGTAATAAATCCATCCTGACAAATCATAACAGGAAGCTTCACATCCTTATGCTCTGCAATAGGATATGCTTGTAAGAAATTATCATAAACCTCCTGATTAGACTCAGCGTAAATCTGAATCCAGCCCGTATCTCTTGCTCCCATACTGTCTGAATGGTCAGCATTAATGTTGATAGGACCTGTCAATGCTCTGTTAACCAATGCAAGTACGATTGGTAATCTGTCAGAAGCTGCTACATAAAGCTCCTCCCACATAAGTGCCATACCACAAGAAGAAGTTGCCGTCAAAGCTCTTGCTCCTGCTGCTGATGCACCTATAGTTGCACTCATTGCACTATGCTCACTCTCTACATGAATAAACTCTGTATCAATCTCGCCATTCGCGATATAGTTAGCCACATACTGCGGAATCTCTGTTGATGGTGTAATCGGGAATGCAGGCATTACGTCCGGATTAATCTGTTTAATCGCATATGCCACTGCTTCATTTCCCGACAAACGTTCTCTGATTGCCATATATCTAAACCTTACCTTTCTCTCTTCCTTGGAAGTTTGCACCTGTGCAAACTTCTAATAATTGACGCTCTCAAGCGGCAATTATTTGCCTTCCTTCATTGTAATTGCTCCAAACGGGCATACCTTGGCACAAATACCACAGCCCTTGCAATGGTCATAATCAAACTCTCCACGCTCTCCATTCACAACAGGAATAGAGCAGTCCGGGCAAACAGGTGCGCACAGTAAACACTGCTTACACTTCTCCTTCACAAATACAGGAGTCGCTGTTCTCCACTCGCCTGTACAAAACTCTCTTGAAGTTGCAGGCTCAAATATCTTATTACCCTCAGTGATATCCTGCCAAGGGCTTGTTTCATTAATTCTATCCTTAATCATATCACACTCAACCTTTCCCTATGCTTCAATAAATGCCATCTCTAATGCCTTCATATTACCATCAATAACCTCCGGCTTCTTGGCAAACTTATGCTGGAAGGAAGCTCTCATCTCTGTTAAGAACTCCTCTTTATCCATAACCTTAGATACCGCAACTGTCGCTGCAAGCATCGGGGAATTCGGGAAATTCTTTCCCAAAGCTTCGATTGAAATCTTCTTAGCATCTACCGTATATACAGCACCCTCGTAGCCTCGTAGCAATGGTTTAATCTCCTCTGCACTACGCTCTGTATTGACAATAACTGCTCCCTCCTTCTTCAAGCCATTGGTTACATGAATGCTCTCCAAAAGACTCTCATCCACAACAACAACATAATCAGGAGTATATATGTTAGAATGTACTGTGATCGGCTCTGCACTGATACGATTATAGGCTGTAATCGGTGCTCCCATTCTCTCCGGACCGTACTCCGGAAAGCCCTGTACATACTTTCCTGTCTTAAATGCCACGTCTGCCAGTAAAAGGGCTGCTGTCTTAGCACCCTGGCCGCCTCGACCGTGCCATCTGATTTCTACTGTTTTTTCCATCTCAATACCATACCTTTCCTTCATCACTAAACCCAATTCCCAAATGATTGAACAGGGTGTACAAGCACTATTGCGCGTCGCACACCCCTTTAGCTTATTATATTTTGTATAAAAATGCAATATATTGATTATTTATTCTCAATTACAAAGGCTTAACTACCTTTTGATAGGTCTCCTTAAAGACATCCTTCTGTACCACATGCATCATCTTTGGATTGTCACATGCCGCTACCAGATAGTCTCCCGGCATTCCCAGCATATAGGTATCCTTGGACAACTCCGTAAATAGCTTAATACCTCGCTCCAGCTCTCTGGCATATACCATGAACTTTCTCTTATTCGTACACGAATGTGCATAGGACATCAAATCCAATGTTTCTCCTGTAAATGTATTCTTCACCTTGGGCATATATTCCAACTTCATCGGACATCCTACCTGAGACAGCTTATATGCCTCCTCCAGCTGCTGACCGGACAACATAAGTACCCGTCCGGTATCCTCAATTAAAAGATACTGCTCCTCCTGAATCAGAATATCCGTATCTCCCTCGATGGTTCGGATTGTCACCCTGTTCCCCACAGGGAAAAGAGTATCCGTCTTTACATAGCCCATAATGACTTTCTTTCGACTATACTGCTCTGCATCAGATGCCACCTCATAATGTCTGGCATCAATGACATCAAAGCTTTCAAAGTATTCATTTAGTCTATTCCCAAAGTAAGCCTCCGGATGAAGCGTTGGATGCGCCTTACCGTACTTTCTCATACTGATAAAGCCGCCCGCCTTCTCAAGATGCCCTCCGCCCGAGCCAAGGTCATCTGCCAGAAATCTGGCAAGCTCACTGGCATTAACCTCCTTAATACAGCTTCTTACTGAGAACTTATATCCCTCATCAGAGGTATTAAACACCACGCAGGTATATATCTCATCCACCTGCAAAACAAAATCGCTAATCAATCCCAAAATATTGGGGTCACATGGCTGCGCCTGAATAATTGCATAATGAAAGTCATTATTATATATGTAACGAATCAATGCGATTCCCGCAATCTCCAGTTCCTTTAGTGAAAGATTGGAATTACGCAGCAAAACAACAATACTGTTATCAAATGCCACCATTTCTCGCATATCCATATCCAGCGGGTTGGTCGTCTCAGAGAACTGATTGGTGTCACAGTACAAGCCATAATACAGAGCTGTACCAAGATTCACATCCTCATTTACAGGATAGTTCTCCTCCATCAGCATCTTCCAGACTAATGTAGAACAGCTTCCAAGATTCGTAGCTATCTCCCATCCAACCAGATTCGCTGTAGAAATCTCCGGCTGATGGTGGTCTATGACTGCCACGTAGTCTGCATCTATCGGATATACATTCCCCGAACCATACTGACAGTCAACTGTTATCAATAAACCATCTACCTTACCTGCATCCTTATCATGGTAAGTGATGGGAATATCCATCTTCTCAATCATAAGCTTCAGATTCGTCTTCTGAATACGATATCTTCCACTATATATTAGGGATACCTTCTTTCCCTTTGTCTTAAAATATTTATATAAAGCATATCCTGAACCGATTGCATCCGCATCAGGATTGTCGTGTGTTTGTATTGTAATAGAGTCATATGACTCCAACTCCCTTAACTGCATCTCTCTCTCCTCTTAATTCACGCAATCTGCGTTTACTGTGTACAATTTTACACAGTAAAAGTGCCGCTTTGATTATAGATTCAAAGCGGCACTTCTGTATTTCATTCTTTATTCATCAACACTGTAGTTAGGCGCTTCTTTTGTAATATGAATATCATGTGGATGGCTTTCCTTCAATGAAGCTGCTGAAATCTTAACAAACTTACCATTCTGCTTCAACTCTTCGATTGTAGGAGTTCCACAATAACCCATACCTGCACGAAGACCACCCATTAACTGGAATACTGTATCCTCAACAGTTCCCTTATATGCTACACGTCCTTCTACACCTTCCGGAACAAGCTTCTTAGCATCTGCCTGGAAGTAACGGTCCTTACTACCGTTCTCCATCGCTGCGATAGAACCCATTCCTCTATATACCTTGTACTTTCTTCCCTGGAATAACTCGAAAGTTCCCGGACTCTCGTCACATCCTGCGAAGATACTACCCATCATACAAACGTTACCACCTGCTGCGATAGCCTTTGTCATGTCTCCTGAATACTTGATACCACCGTCTGCAATAACAGGAATACCATACTCCTTAGCTACTGCATATGCATCCATAATCGCTGAAATCTGTGGTACACCGATACCTGCCACGATACGTGTTGTACAGATAGAACCAGGTCCAATACCAACCTTAACTGCATCTGCGCCTGCTTCAATCAAGGCTCTTGTTCCCTCGCCGGTAGCTACGTTACCTGCGATAACCTGTAACTCAGGATACTTCTCTTTAATCATTCTTACGCACTTTAATACATTCTCAGAGTGACCATGTGCACTGTCAAGTACAATAACGTCAACCTTAGCAGCTACCAATGCAGCAACACGGTCTAATACGTTAGCTGTAATACCAACAGCAGCACCACAAAGCAATCTGCCCTGTGCATCCTTTGCTGCTAAAGGATACTTGATTGTCTTCTCGATATCCTTAATTGTGATAAGTCCCTTTAAGTTGAAGTCATCATCAACGATAGGAAGCTTTTCCTTTCTGGCCTTTGCTAAAATCTGCTTAGCCTCCTCGATAGTTGTACCTTCCTTCGCTGTAATCAAGCCCTCAGAAGTCATAGACTCTTTAATCTTCTTAGAATAGTCTGTCTCAAACTTCAAGTCACGGTTTGTAATAATACCAACCAGTTTCTTACCCTCTGTAATCGGTACACCTGAAATTCTGAACTTACCCATCAATGCATCCGCATCTGCAAGTGTATGCTCAGGAGTCAATGAAAACGGGTCTGTAATAACGCCATTCTCTGAACGCTTTACCTTGTCAACTTCCTCTGCCTGGGCTTCAATCGACATATTCTTATGAATAATACCGATTCCTCCCTGTCTTGCCATGGCAATTGCCATTCTGTGTTCTGTAACTGTGTCCATTCCCGCACTCATCATAGGAATGTTGAGCTTAATCTTCTTTGTCAGCCAAGTTGTCAAGTCAATTTGATTTGGAATAACCTGTGAATAGCTTGGTACTAAAAGTACGTCATCAAAAGTAATTCCTTCGCCAATAATCTGACCCATGTTTCTTCCTCCTACTTGTAAACATTGTATAAATTTTTATATTATTAATTGTTCAAAATTTTATCAGAAATTATACATACTTGTCAATCCAAAAATACTTTTCTTGGTGCCATTCCTTTTACTGTCTTAGCGAAATCCTCTGTCAGATTCAAAATATACTTCTGGCTGCCCCATAATACATAACGTAGAGCTTCATGTCATCCACATCATGTCCCGCGCTGTAATCTAATGTCTTTACTTCTCTGCGCTGATAAGAATCCAACTGATGAGATGATGCAGGTGCAAGAATCTCCATCTTATCTATCTGTAGAGTCACCATACGCTTTCTCTTCATCTTTGCCATAATCTTATCAATGGTAATCTCTCTGTCCAGATAAAGATACTCATACTCCACATCTGTCCACTGATTTATAAAATAAGTCAATAACCCAAATATAACTGCCGCCGCCAGACAAAAAGCATTCATAATTGTCAATGTCAAAAATCCTGCAATCACGGCAATCGTCAAACACACTGTTTTCAACAGCTTAGCTGTCATCTTCTGTTCCTTTTTAACAAGTAATTCCTTATAACTATCGTTCATGTCAAAATCCCTTCCTGATTCGTATATTACCATCTCTTTTACATAGAGAAATTATATCAAATATATCTCATATCTTATTACAAATCAACGCATTATTCAAGGTTTAGAAAAAATTAATACTCTTTTCGTTGCATTTTATTTCAATACCTTTTATCATTATCATTGTTACAAAGATACGCTAGTGAAAGGTATTATAATTATGGAAGTATACAATAAAAATCGTGACAAAAACCGCAATATGCATGATGAAATCCGTGAGCAGAACGCCAAACTCAAGGACGCTCCGCTTCGCGATAAACTTGCTTACTTTAAAGAATATTATTTAAAGATGACTTTAGCTGTCATTGCTATCATTGTCTTCGTCGTTTCTGTCGGCTATACAATGATTACCGCACCTGATGAGACTGCCTTTGCTGCCTTTTTCTTTAATGATACAGGCTACAGTTCTGACAGTACCCTGCAGGATACCTTTGCCGAACACTTAGGTGTGGACACCCGCAAGTATGAAGTCTACATTGATACGACTCCTACCTACAGTGAGATGGGTACCTATGAGGATTACACATCAGTCCAGCGTTGTATGGCTAATATCGCCGGAAATGCTTTGGATGTTCTTCTCTGTGACCAAGAGACCTATGAGCATTTTGCTACCAGTGAGATTTTCCTTGATATCACCACAGTTCTTCCCGAGGATTTAATGACTCAATTCCAAGATAAGCTTGTTTTTTCCACCTTGGAGGAAACCGGTGAAGTAATTCCAAGTGCAATCATCGTAACAGATGCACCAAAGCTTCAGCAGTATCACTATTACGATGGTAAGGATGCCTATTTCTCCATCGTATCCAATTCCCAGAATATCGATAATGTCATAGCTTTCTTACGTTTTATCTACGAAGAATAATATTTTAGGGCGACGCAAACATACTGCGCCGCCCCTTTTTATCATTGTTTCCAAATCAAACTCTTCCACTGCTCTATCTGCTCCTCTGTCATAAATCCATTAGAGGTTCCCACAAATCCAATCTTATAAGATGAGAATAACAGCGCATTTTTAATCGCCTCCTTAGGATTTCCTGTCTTTACATAGTAATGCAGAAAAGCAGAGAAAAGCGCATCTCCTTCACCCACTGTATTCACAATCTCATTTGTCTTTACTCTCTGATACTTGATTACATTATTCTCCTCTTTGGTATAGAGCAGAACTCCCTTTCTTCCCAAACCGAGAATAAATATCTCCGGGTCATATTTCTCGCAACAATCCCACAAACATTCATATGGGTCACCTTCAATATCGCCCTCACTAACATAGATAATGTCTGCCGCCTTTAGGAAATCTCCTTTGGTTCGCTGCTTTTCTTCATTGATTCTTCTTACATTTACCGCCAAAGGCTTTTTATACTTCTGCGCCAGTCCCAACAATGGTCTGCAGAAATTTGCATCCGATATGACTACCATATCCTTATCCTTGATATGTTCTTCAAAGATTGCTTCATCATATGTAACACTTCTGGCATCCTTTACATCTTCCAGAATCTGTCGTTCTCCTTTATTATAAAGTATAACCGCTGACGGCATAGCCTCCAGAATCGGCAACACACAATCTAACTTCAAATCAACCCCACTGCTGTTGAGACGTGCCATCTGGTCATGACCGTTCTTTCCAACCATACTCATGAAATCAACGTCATTTCCAAGCCAGCGCAATGCTATCGCCTGACTGTAACCGTCTCCTCCCACATTTGTATGCACCATATCCGGTACACTGACAAATTTCTCATACGGCAATGGTAAAGCCTCGACCTTTACAATTGTTTCTATTTGCACAAAACCTGCTACCATAAATTTTCCCATATCAACAACCATGCCTTTCCTATACCTGCAAACTTTCAGATGCTTTAGCATCTTGTGCAGGTACAATATTTGCAATACAAACTTCGTTTGTATATAAAAATTTATTTTTCACATTGTATCCTCTCTCATGTATTTTCAGTATACCTTATTTTATCAGTTTTTTCAATCTTTTGTCAGATTATTTTGTCATTGCAGACATTTTGCAAATACGTTAAAATAGCATCAGATAATAAATGAAAGGATAATGACCTATTATGAAAGAACAATTGTATACTATTCCGCTAAATGATGCCTTTCAAGCGCACGACGAGTGCCCTTTTTGTTTTATTGAACGTAAGGTAGAACAGGATTTGCTTGATTTTACACTTGGTTCAGGCTCTTCTTACATGGAAAGTGATATTCGCGATATGACAGACAAGGCAGGCTTTTGCCGCCCTCATTTCAAGAAAATGTTCCAATACGGCAACACACTTGGCAATGCCTGGATTTTGAAAACACATTATAAAAAAATAAATCAGGAACTGGCTGAACAGACCAAAAAATTTAAGCCTGCCAAAATTTCCTTTTTGGATAGATTGAAGCGTTCCACTGATATTAATAACACGATGACTGCGTGGGTATATGAGAAGGAAGCCTCCTGCTTTATCTGTAACCAGTACAAGGATACCTATGCAAGATATTTGGATACCTTCTTCCATATGTATAAGAATGACAAAGATTTCCGCAGAACCTTTGAAGAAAGTAAAGGCTTTTGTATCTCTCACTTTGGGGACATTTGTCAAGGAGCCTGCGAGAAACTTTCCGACAAGCAGAAGGATGAATTCTTTTCCATTCTCTTCCCTCTTATGCAGAAGAATATGGAGCGCCTTGCCGAAGATGTCAGCTGGATGGTTGAGAAATTTGACTACCGCAATGCAGATGCGGACTGGAAGAACTCCAAGGATGCGATTCAGCGCGGTATGCAGAAGCTCAAAGGCGGCTATCCAGCCGACCCTGTTTATCAGTCAAAGAAATAGATTCCGTATATACCAAAGGCGGTGCACCCACATGATGCACCGCCTTAATTTGATTATCCCTCTAATTCATCATCATAAAACTCTTCTACTACAGATGCCTGTGGCTGGGTTGTATAAGTCTCTGAAGTAGTAGCCTGTGCTTGTGCAAGCTCTTGCTCTAACTCCAAATCCAAATCGATAGTCGGAACCTCATATGCTTCCTCAGCAACTGCCTCTTCCTGAACACTTACAGGATTTGCTGTTGTCATACCCTCAACAAACTCCTTAGCCTTATCAAGCTTCTCTGATACGTTGAACTGTTCAACCTTCTCCTTGGTCTTATCAATCGCCTCAATTACCTTCTCACCAAGCTTCTCCTTAGCATTCTCAAACTCCAAAGAAACATAAGAACGATTCTTAGCTGCTGATGCATTCATATCATTATCAATATCTTCATCAAAAATATCAAAATCATCTGCATCATCGAAGCAGTAATTCTGCTCATTCTGCTTTCTCTGTAAATAATAGTAGGTTCCCGCTGCTGCTGCACCTGCGAGAGCACTAAATAACATAAACTTTCCAAACTTCTTTGCCATAAAGCAAACTCCTTTCCAAATAGACCGCATCCAATGTATTTCATTACATACAATTATATAAAAGAACCCGTCTGTGTGCAAGCACTCCTCAAACTCTTTTATTAATTCTTCACTTTTCCAGTTTAATCCTAGTTTATGGAAAAGAAAAGAGATTATGTATAAATTCCATTGATTCCTTGAAAATATTATGTTAATATAAATTCGACTAAAAAAGTCAATTGCTACAAGGGGAGGAGTATGGCAATGAATGAAAAATTCTTTGACTTATCCAGAGAGAAGCAAGACCGTATGATTAACGGTGCACTTGAAGTTTTTTCTAAGTGCGGGTTTAAACATGCGAGCACAGACGACATGGTTAAGGCAGTGGATGTCAGCAAAGGATTATGGTTTCATTATTTTGGTTCAAAGCTTGGTCTTTATACCTTCGTATATGGTTACAGCGTGAAGTTTTTACTTCTTGAGTTGTCTACCGCAGTCGATATGAACGAGCAGAACTATTTTGAAATCGTGAAGCAGATGGAATTTGCAAAGATGAAGGTAAGCAAGTCTTACCCTTATATGACACTGTTTCTGGAGCAGTCCGCCAAGGAAACTGACCCGGATATTATTTCTAAGATTGCAGAAGACCGTCGCATCTACAGAGATAAGATTAGCCTTATGCTGAAGGCAGGAGACATTCCGAATATCACCGAGAAGTCTCACAAGGACAAGATTAAAAAAATTGTTCAGTATACGATAGAAGGAATCGTACATGACAAATCTGCTGAAGGCGCTGAGCCTGATGCAATTTACAGAGAGATTAAGAGCCTACTGGATATGGTAAGCCAGCTGGCCGGCGGCAAGGTGCAGACCACCCCCGAAGGTATGGGACTTATGCTTGAACCTGCTGTTTTCTAATCACTATCATATAACATTCAAAAGCTTACGCATCCGCGTAAGCTTTTAATATACCCAATTGGGGGTTTGTCAAGGTGTTCCCGCTTTGCCTGGCTAATACACAAACAGACTCTATTTGTCTCAAAAGTAGGAGTTCCGAGCATAAGTGGTGCTAGATGTTTTTATTTAAGTGTTCAAAAACGTACGCAACCGCAGCCGATTCGCCATCCATGGCTCAATTGGCTGCTGCCGCCTTCGTCCAAGCGGCGGCTTGCTATTCTCTCTAAAAACATCAAGAACCACTAAATACTCTCCACAATACTTTTTACGACAAATAAAGTCTGTTCTTTCGTATCAGTCAGGAAAAGCTTGAGGTAGCTAAACAATAGATTTGAAGACAATTAGATTGGGATTTAATTGAACTGGTGTAGCCAAGTGGTATGCTCGACTGCCGAAGTTATGAAAAGTTTTTAGCACATCACTGGCGCTTATTTCTACACCTATAAAAAGACCAAG
>SVFJ01000102.1 GCA_015056925.1 Lachnospiraceae bacterium
TATATTTTCTTCAAAGAGGATGATGCATGGTTAAAGAAGCTCTGTGTAAGAGTTCTTGTAACAGTATTGGCATTTTACCTTGTGAATACAGCAATAAGCTTGATTCCTGATGTATTAGGATTACTTGTAGAGTTCTTTGGTTGGATTGGAGTTACTTTAAAGACTTCATTTATTAACAGCTTTATTTACTTTGTACAGGATATCGTAGGATTACTTCAGAAGCTTGTATTTTTAGGACTTGGTTTGAAGGCTTTGAAGCAGCAGACAATTAAGCTTCCGATAGTGGATGCTTTGGTAGATAAGCACATGGCATAGGATTATGTGGGAGCAGGAAAGATATAAGACAGGTGGCGGAAGCTACCTGTTTTTTGTTGCAAGAAATATCTTTCTAATAAAAAAGTTCCACCGGAATGCACATTTTTCTTTTATTGCGTGGAAGAACATAATTTGTTACAATGCATATATGTTTACTGTAGAGAATAAATTGGAAGTACGGATGAAGGGAATTGTTATTTCATGAATTGGAATAGAAGCAGGGGCACAGGTGAATGTTCGTTTATTATGTGCATGGCAATGATTTTTATGATTGTAATAACAGGAATGTGTTGTCGTATAGGACAGGCAGATTCCCTTTTTTGTGCTGTCACGGCTAAGGAAACGCAGGCAACATTTTTGGTTGAAGAGATTTTGACGGATGCTTCCGAGGAGTGCACGCAGGAGTTGCTGAGAAAAGATGGTATGACAGCTTTTTCCAATTATCGTATGGTACGTACAAGAATGGTTCTAAGATTTATTCTGTTTTTCATTTTTGCTGGGATATCCTTGCAATATCTGAAATGTATTCTAAGGGCAGCATGGGCGGAGGTGTATCATCAGATACGCAGTAATGCTGTCATTCTATATTTTATTCATCATCAGGACGGAAAAAAACGCTGATTTTTCCACATAATCAAATAACTGGCCTATGGAAAGCATAGGTTTCTTTTGGTGTGTCAATTTTGCGTATGCCAAGGGACGTTTATGCCGCTTTGGCAGCGCGCGTGAATGGAGGAAAATCAGAATGGTTGAAAATATTGTAGTGGTTATATTGTGTATCATTGCCGTGGCTGCCGGTATTTGGTGCTGGTGGTATGAGAACCATGCAGAGGTTATCATACGTGATGAGAATGGGAATATAATTACTGAAGAGGAAAAGTAAGAAAGAGGAGTAAGAAATGGAAATATTAGTAAATGTCATATTGTTGGTAGTTGGTTTTGCCATGTTGGTTAAGGGTGCTGACTGGTTTGTTGACGGATTTGCAGGTGCCGCAAGAAAGCTTGGGATTCCACAGCTTGTGGTTGGACTTACAATCGTTGCGATGGGTACAAGTACACCGGAGGCAGCAGTAAGTATATCTGCGGCATTGAAAGGGACTGCAGATATTGCAATCGGAAATGTAGTAGGAAGTAATATCTTAAATATTTTCATTATTTTAGGTATTTCGGCTGCGATTGTAAACATTGCAATTCAGAAATCAACACTTAAGATTGAGATGCCGTACATGATTTTTGTCACAGTAGTTTTGATTGTTATGGGCTGGACAGGCGGATATGTAACCTTTGTTGAGGGTGTTATTCTATGGATATTGTTTCTTATATATCTTGGCTATTTGTTTATGCTTGCGAAGAAAGGAACAGAAGAAGAGCAGGAGAAAGAGGAACGTGGTATTCCGCGTTTGTTGGTAATGGGTATCATTGGACTTGTTATTGTAGTATGGGGAAGTAATATTACTGTGGATAGTGCAACAGCAATAGCTACGGCTGTAGGTATCAGTGAAAGATTTATTGGTCTTACAATCGTAGCACTTGGTACTTCGCTTCCGGAGCTTGTAACTTCTGTAACTGCTGCTAAAAAGGGAAATGCAGATATTGCAATTGGTAATATTGTAGGAAGTAATATTTTCAACATCCTGTTCGTAATCGGTACAACCGCACTTATTACACCGGTTGTATATGCAAGTAATTTCTTTATTGACGGTATCGTTGCAGTGGCGGCAGGTGTAGTATTGTGGCTTGCAGTTGTAAAGCACAGAGAGCTTAGAAGAGGCTGGGGAATTGCAATGCTTCTTATGTATTGTGCATATTTCATTTATTTGCTGGTTTAAGAAAAGAATATTTATGCAAAATGTATTCAAAAAAGTGCAACAAATTTGTTGCACTTTTTTGTGTGTTATGCTAAGATGTATCACAGTGACAAACAAATGTCTTTGGCAGGAGAACATGCATGCACAGATGTGTTTGTGCCGGAGACATACTAATGAGTTTGTATGTAAACTCAAGGAAAGGCGAAGGATATGGAAGGTTCAACCGGGTATTTCGTGGTAAAGCAGAGAGCATTACCGGAGGTTTTATTAAAGGTTGTAGAGGCAAATCGTCTGATAGATACCCAGAAGGTTGCGTCCGTGCAGGAGGCAGTAGATAAGGTTGGAATCAGTCGTAGCTCCTATTATAAATATAAAGATGATATTTTCCCGTTCCATGATTCAGCAGAGGGCATGACACTTACACTTGCATGTCAGATGAATGATGAGCCGGGGCTGTTGTCAGATGTTTTGAAGGCAGTCGCAAGCTTTGGTGCAAACATCCTGACCATACATCAGAGTATTCCGATTAACGGTATTGCATCGTTATCACTGAGTATTCAGATTCTGGCGACAACAGGTGATGTATCAGAGATGATTATGGCGATGGAGAGATGTGAAGGCGTACATAATGTTAAGGTGCTTGCAAGAGAGTAAGATTGTGGCATCAACTTAAGATAAATGAAGTAAGAAAGGTTAAGGGTAATAATATGGTTAAGGTAGCGATTTTAGGATATGGTACAGTAGGAAGCGGTGTATTTGAAGTATTACGCAGTAATTCAGACGTGATTCAGACAAAGCTTGGCGATGAGCTTGAGGTTAAGTATGTATTGGATTTAAGAGATTTTGAGAATGATCCAGTAACAGATGTGCTTGTACATGATGTAAATGTTATTTTAGAAGACCCTGAGGTTGCCATTGTTTGTGAGACAATGGGAGGTGTGAATCCGGCATATGATTTTACAAAGAGAGCATTAGAGGCTGGTAAGAGTGTTTGTACCTCTAACAAAGAGCTTGTTGAGAAGCACGGTCCTGAGTTATTAAAGGTAGCAAAGGCTAACAACTGTAGCTATTTATTCGAGGCAAGTGTTGGCGGTGGTATTCCGATTATTCGTCCGCTTGTTACATCTCTTGCACAGGAGAAGGTTCAGTCAATTACAGGTATCTTAAATGGTACTACAAACTATATTTTAACAAAGATGGAAAAGGAAGGCGCTGACTTCGATACTGTATTAAAGCGCGCACAGGAGAAGGGCTATGCAGAGAGAAATCCTGAGGCTGACGTATGCGGATATGATGCAGGTAGAAAGATTGCGATTCTTTCATCTCTTGCATTTGGTAAGAAGGTAGCTTTCGATGACCTTTATACAGAGGGAATCACCAATATTACAACAACAGATTTCAAGTATGCAAAGCAGCTTGGCGCAACGATTAAGCTCTTTGGTAAGTGTGTACATAAGGATGGTAAGTATTATGCTATGGTAGCTCCTTTCGTAGTAGAACAGGAGAATCCATTATTTGCAGTACAGGGTGTATTCAATGCAATCCTTGTTAACAGCAATATGGGTGGCGATACAATGTACTATGGTAAGGGCGCAGGTAAGCTTGCGACTGCAAGTGCTGTAGTTGCAGATGTTATTGACTGTGCAAAGCATATCGGTAAGACTGTACGTATTGTATGGGAAGATGAGAAGTTAGAGCTTTCAAGTCTTGATAATGCAGTAAGAAAGTTCTTTGTTCGTGTCAGCACAACAGATAAGGCACAGATTGCACAGACCTTTGGTAAGGTTAGCTTCCTTGATGAAGTAGTAGAAGGTGAATGTGGCTTTATCACAGAAGAGATGACAGAGAAGGAATATCAGGAAATTGCTAAGAAGGCTGGTAATGTAATCAGCATGATTAGAATGGATGCTTAATTAGTTTTTTTGAGGAGTAGGATTATGAAATATGTAATTGTTTTAGGTGACGGAATGGCAGATGAGCCAATCGAGCAGTTAGGCGGTAAGACACCGCTTGCATATGCCAATACACCAAACATGGATAGATTAAGTAAGCTTTCTGAAATAGGTCTTGTACATACGATTCCGGATGGTATGAAGCCAGGGTCAGATACAGCAAATCTTTCTGTATTAGGCTATGACCCAAAGATTTATTATTCAGGACGTTCACCATTGGAGGCTTTAAGTATTGGCGTTCCAATGAAGGATACAGATGTGGCACTTAGATGTAATATTGTTACAATTTCTGAGGATGATGTTCCGTTTGAGGAGCAGACAATTATTGACCATAGCTCTAGTGAGATTGAGACAGAGGATTGTGCAGTTCTTTTAGAAGCTGTGAAGAAAGAGCTTGAGAGTGAGATGTATCAGTTCTATGTAGGTACCAGCTATCGTCACTGCCTTATCTGGGATAAGGGTGAGGTGATTGATTTGGTGCAGCCTCATGATGTATTAACTCAGGTTATCGGTCAGCATTTGCCACAGGATGAGATGCTTCGTCATATGATGAAGAGAAGCTACGAGATTTTGAAGGACCATCCTTTAAATATTGAACGTAAGAAAAAGGGATTGAATCCTGCAAATTGCTGCTGGTTCTGGGGAGCAGGTACAAAGCCTATGCTTTCCTCTTTTGAGGAGAAGACTGGCAAGAAGGGTAAGATGATTTCAGCAGTAGACTTATTGAAGGGTATTGCTGTTGGAGCAAGCATGGATGTAGCTGAGGTTGAAGGAGCAAATGGCGGCTTACATACGAATTATGAAGGTAAGACACAGGCTGCTGTTGATGCATTAACCAAGGAAGGATTTGACTTTGTATATGTTCATGTAGAGGCACCTGACGAGATGGGACATCAGGGCAGTGTAGAGCGTAAGGTTCAGGCGATTGAGTATCTGGATACCAGAGTAATTGGACCATTGGCAGAAGCATTGGATGCAGCAGGAGTAGATTATAGAATGTTAGTGCTTCCTGACCATCCGACACCGATTAGAGTAAGAACTCATACAGCCAATGATGTACCTTATATGCTGTATGATAGTACTGCAAAGCAGACTCAGAGCTGGAATTATAATGAGGCAGAGGCTGCAGCAGCAGGCAATTTTGTTGCCAAGGGACATGAGATGATTGAAAGATTGTTCGAGAAATAAAGATATTAATAATTAATGGAGTGTGTGAAATGAAGAAAGTAGTTAAATTTGGCGGTAGTTCATTAGCAAGTGCGGAGCAGTTTCAGAAGGTTGGAAATATTATCCGTGCAGATGTAGATAGAAAGTTTGTAGTTCCTTCAGCACCAGGTAAGCGTTTCAGTGCAGATACAAAGGTTACAGATATGTTATATGCATGCTATGCATTGGCAGAGAAGGACCATGATTTTACAAAGGAAATGACAAAGATTGAGGAGAGATATCAGGAGATTATTGATGGTCTTGGTCTTGACCTCAACTTAACACCTGAGTTTAATAAGATTTTTGATAATTTCAAGCAGAAGGCAGGAAGTGATTATGCAGCCAGCCGTGGTGAGTATTTGAATGGTATTATCATGGCGAATTATTTAGGCTATGAGTTTGTAGACCCTGCTGAGGCAATTGTATTCAAAGAGGATGGTTCTTTTGATGCAGAGACAACCAATAATTTATTGTCTCAGAGATTGGCAGATGTAGAGAGAGCGGTTATTCCGGGATTCTACGGTGCATATGCAGACGGTAAGGTTAAGACTTTTTCAAGAGGTGGTTCTGATGTAACAGGTTCTATCGTTGCAAAGGCTGTTCAGGCAGATGTATATGAGAACTGGACTGACGTATCAGGATTTATGATTGCAGACCCACGTATTATTAATAATCCAAAGGGTATTGAGACTATCACATATGCAGAGCTTAGAGAGCTTGCATACATGGGTGCATCTGTATTGCATGAGGATGCTATCTTCCCTGTTAGAAAGGAAGGTATTCCGATTAATATTAAGAATACCAATGCTCCTGATGATGAGGGTACATGGATTGTTGGAAATACATGCCAGAAGTCTAAGTACATCATTACAGGTATTGCAGGTAAGAAAGGCTTTGCTTCTATCAATATCGAGAAGGACCAGATGAATACTGAGGTTGGTTTCGGACGTAAGGTACTTCAGGTATTTGAAGAGTGTGGAATTAACTTTGAGCATATGCCTTCAGGTATTGATACATTAAGTGTAATGGTTCATCAGTCAGAGTTTGAGGCAAAAGAGCAGAGTATTTTATACGGTATTACAAAGGCTGTTAATCCTGACCACATCGACATTCAGTCAGACCTTGCGTTAATCGCAGTTGTAGGTCGTGGTATGAAGGCTACAAGAGGTACTGCAGGAAGAATTTTTGCAGCACTTGCACATGCCAATGTTAACGTTAGAATGATTGACCAGGGTTCTAGTGAGTTGAACATCATTATTGGTGTTTCTAATGAGGATTTCGAGGCAGCTATTAAGGCAATTTATGCAATCTTTGTAGAGATTCAGTTATAAGAAAATTAAATGCTAAGGCGAATGCAAGTCTGTTGCTAATGAGGCACAGGCTTGTTTTTGCTTGCCCGATTACGGTTGATATGTTAGAATAATCGGGTGTGTTTTTAGAGGAGATGAGTATATGAGTAATGAAAACAAGATGGGTGTTATGCCTGTAAACAAGCTTTTGATTAATGTGTCGTTGCCAATGATGATTTCCATGCTGGTGCAGGCACTTTATAACATCGTAGATAGTATATTTGTTGCGAAGATTAGTGAGGATGCGCTGACAGCGGTATCTCTTGCATTCCCGATTCAGACGCTGATTATTGCAGTGGGCGGTGGTACAGGTGTTGGTATGAATGCACTTTTATCCAAGTGTCTTGGTGAGAAGAAGCAGGATAAGGCAAATCGTGTGGCGATGAATGGTATCTTTCTTGCAATTGTAAGTTATTTACTATTTGTATTGATTGGCTTGTTTGTGGTGAAGCCTTTCTTTGTAAGTCAGGTAGAAGACGTGAATTCTGATATCTATACATATGGAGTGGAGTATCTTTCTATTGTTTGTATTTGTTCCTTTGGTATTATGGGACAGTTTGTGTTTGAAAGACTGTTGCAGGCAACAGGTAAGACCTTTTATACGATGCTTTCACAGGGAGCAGGAGCGATTATTAATATCATCTTAGACCCAATTCTGATTTTTGGATACTTTGGTATGCCTGCAATGGGTGTTGCCGGAGCTGCGGTTGCAACAGTAGTTGGTCAGATTGCAAGTGCAGGTATTGCATTTTATTTCAATATTTCTAAGAATCATGAGATACAGCTTAGTGTGAAGAATTTTAAGATTGATTGGAAGATTATCGGAAGAGTATATGCGGTAGGTATTCCTTCGATTATTATGCAGTCTATCGGTTCTGTTATGACTTATAGTATGAACCGTATTCTGATTGGATTTACTTCTACTGCAACAGCGGTATTCGGTGTTTACTTTAAGCTGCAGAGCTTCTTCTTTATGCCGGTATTTGGATTAAATAACGGTTTGGTTCCGATTATTGCATATAACTTTGGTGCCGGTAAGAGAAGCCGCATGATTAAGGCGATTAAGTGTAGTATGGCATATGCCTTTGGATTCTGTTGTATAGGATTCTTATTGTTTATGTTTGTTCCGGATAAGTTGTTTATGCTGTTTGACGCATCGCCTGAGATGCTGTCTATCGGTGTACCCGCACTTCGAATCATATCGCTTCACTATGTGCTTGCATGGTTCTGTATTATATCGGGTACGGTATTCCAGGCATTGGGCAATGCGGTATATAGTTTGATAGTATCCGTGGCAAGACAGCTGGTGGTTCTGATTCCAGCGGCATATATACTTGCAAAGCTTGGCGGCTTAAGCTATGTATGGTGGTCATTCCCTATTGCAGAGCTGATGTCCTTAGTGATGTCAACCTTCTTCTTGGTAATCATTTATAAGAAGATTATTAGCAAGGTACCGGATACCATGGCCTGAAGACCGGTAATTTTAGAGTTGACAATAAGCAATGCATTTGGTATTATAAATGAGCATGTTTCGTTTCGGGTAGGCGAGGCAGGCCACGCGGGTGTGGCGGAATTGGCAGACGCACCAGATTTAGGTTCTGGCGGGCGACCGTGCAGGTTCAACTCCTGTCACCCGCAGTTTATGAGGACTTTCACAGTTTCGTGAAAGTCCTTTTTGCGTTTTGACATCAATTTTGACATCAATAGAGTAATGGGTATATAGTTGTATATAGAAAAGACAGATTGGACATTGGACAGAAGCCTATTAAATATAATTGAAATAAAAGAAATGAGAGGTGTTATGCGAATGTATGTTGCAGATATAATTAAAGACGAATATAAAGAGTGGAAAGAAAATGAAAAAATATTTATTACAGCACCGACAGGATGTGGAAAGAGCTCTTTTATTATTAATGATTTATTTGAGTATGCATGTTTAGAAAAAAAGTATATATTATATTTGGTAAATAGAAAAATACTAAAAAAGCAACTTGAGAATGATATTCTTGATAAAGTCAAATCTATGCCAAGCGATGATTCATATCAAAAATATATTACAGTAAAAACATACCAAGAGATAGAAAGTGAAATGATGAGAGGTACAATATGCTATTACCAATATAGGTATATTGTTTGCGATGAGGTTCATTACTTTATAAGCGATAGTATGTTTAATACGAATACTATTAAATCTTATAAATATATACAATCATATTATCAAAGAGCTACGGTTATCTTTATGTCAGCTACGATGGATATTGTAAAGTCTAGTATTAAGGTAATTGAAACAGGCTACGATGAAAAGCTGCATGGAAAAGGTGGTAATTCTTTGACAGATGATTGTAAGTACAAAATTGATTCATATAATAAAACTGTAAAAGAATATTATGTAGAGCAAAACTATGATTATTTAGATATTGTGTGGTTTAAGAGTATAGATGATATTCCGACTATAATAGAAGATGCAGATATGATATCTGATTCAAAAGTTAAATGGCTCATTTTCCTTAATAATATAGAGAAAGCGAAGGAGATAGAAAGGCAGATTGAGGAGAATAAGACAGTAGTATTTATAAAATCTAATTATGAGAAAGATGATGATGCAAAGGAAAATGTAGATTTGATTATAAGTACAAAGGAATTTAAAGCAGATGTACTTATTTCGACATCAGTATTAGATAATGGTATTTCAATAGAAGATGAAGAATTGAGAAATATAGTTATAGTTACGGATGATAAAACAGAGTTACTTCAAATGCTTGGTCGAAAAAGAAAAGATGGACAAAATGTTAATGTTTTTCTGTGGACTGGTAATGAAGAACATTTTAAACACAGATATGAATGGTATAATGAAATATACAACAAATATTTGAGTATAAATTATATGGTAGAAGAGTCAAATAGAGCAAGACAGATGTGGGCGAATAATGTATATCCATATAGTCAAACACAATTTGGAGAGATACAAGGGACGGAGAAAATAAGTGAGCCAAAGAATTATCAGGTAGATAATCAGCAACATCATATAGATTTAGGTTCGATGTTGCCAGATAGTGTGCGATTGAATAATAAAAAAAATAATCAAATAAATGAAATCCATAGCAGAAATACAGAGATGCATTCAATGTTTCCCGTAGGAGTACCTAATCTTGCTTGTTGGAATCAGATTGAAATTATGAATCAGTTTCTTGGTAGTGAAAGAATGCATAACGTGATGAAACACTTCATTTTCCAAGCAAATTGGTGTGGTAATAGAACATATTTTGGTATAGAATTGGGGGTAAATCCATTTAGCGGTTGGATGATAAATGATAAATATTCACTTGCTAAGGAAATAATGGAAACGATAGAAAAAGATGGGTATGCTTTTTGTAAAAGACAGTTAGAATGGTTGGGGTTGCTTAATGAAGAAGTAGTTATTGATGTATATAACAATGAAAAAGTGATAGAGGAAACTAAAAAAATAATTTGTGAGCTTGTTGAACAAGAACTGGGGAAGGAACTTGACCAAGAGATGAATGTTGCTTTTAAACTAAAAATATTTACTCCAGCGATGCGATTATTGAAGTTGCTTGGTCGTCATGAAAAAAAGGAATTGAACAAATGGTATAATACTCTTAGAAAACCAATTAGTCCAAACGGAAAAATATCAGAAGCCTGTATATCAGCTAATAAATTTACTGAGTTAATGGAAATATTTCAATTACCCTATGTAATGTGTGGTGGAAATAAGACGGGAATTTATGTTGTGGAAAGTAAAGATTTATATTAACTATAACAACTGTATAAATACAAAAAAATAGGAGGAATGTATTTATGCAGAATATGGAGAGAAAGACGTATACCGTACCAGAGGTAGCTATGCTACTTGGTATAAGCAAGTCATTTGCTTATGAGCTTGTAAAAGCTAAAAAAATTCCAGTATTGGAGATTGAGGGGAGAAAGCTTATCCCAAAGAAAAAATTTGATAATTGGTTAGAAGGTAACGAGGAAGAGTCACTTTAATGTGGCTCTTTTTCATTTGGAGGAAAAATATGAGCAAGCGTATCAATGGAGAAGGAAGTATATTCAAAAGAAAGGACGGAAGATGGTGTGCTGCTTATTATGATAAGTCAGAGCAACCGAAAAGACATTTTGTATATGGAAAGTCACAGAAAGAGGTAAGTGAAAAGCTGAAACAAATAATGTTGGATTGTGAAATACGAAGTGGAAAGGAGTATTTGTTAAAGGATTGGATATTGGAGTATTTGACATTATATAAGAAGAATGAATTGAAGGAATCGACATATGGAACGTATATGATGCTGTATAGAAAGCATCTGGAAAATAGTGATTTAGGAAAGACATATTTAACGAGATTAAAGGCAGCAGATTTGCAGAGATTTTACAATGCGAAAGTAGATGCAGGATATAGTAGTAAAACTATACGTCATATGGAAGTTATTATTAATAGTGCATTAAAGCAAGCGCAGAAGGAGAAGGTGATTATGGAAAATCCTAATGAGTTCACTACTTTGCCTAAAAGAAAAGCATACAAGGCAGAGGTACTAACTGCTGATGAGGTGAAATTGCTTGTTGAAAAATCTAAGCATGAGGAAATATATCCAATTGTAATAACGGCGATATTTACAGGTATGAGAAAGGGTGAAATTATGGGGCTTACATGGAAGGATTCTATTGATTTCGAAAATGGAAGAATTCATGTAATGCAGAGTATGTGTAGAGTAATGCAAGAGCCTGATGAGAATGGAGTAACAAGGGCTACATATCAGCTTTTAGAGCCTAAGAATGCCACGAGTAATCGTTTTATTCCAATGACGGATGTGGTAAGAGAAGCATTAATAATGCAAAAGAAATGGCAGGAAAAGCAAAGAGAACTCTATGGAGAACTTTATGAAGAGAATGATTTGGTTTTTACTAAGCCAAATGGTCATCATATTAGCCCTAGAGATATAATGGACAAATTTCATGCTTATCTTCAAAAGTATGGAGTTACAGATTGTAGATTTCATGATTTGCGACACCCGTATGTCAAGC
>SVFJ01000005.1 GCA_015056925.1 Lachnospiraceae bacterium
TTTTCTTACTGTAAGCTAAAGCATTTTTCACCACCCGCATAGCAGGTGGTTTTTTAGTATTTGGGCTCCATTTTTCGGAACTCGAAAAACTCCGTCCCAAATACAGGGCCCTGCCCTAACAATAAAAGGAGCCCGCCGAAGCAGACTCCCTCTTACTTGTTAGGAAATTCCTATTATGACTCTTCACAGCCACATGTACCCTGGCTCTGGAAGTTTGTATAATTTCTTGTCTGAATGAAAGTATCATTGCAGCCGCAGCCACAATCACAATCACAATCACAATCATTATCATTACGTAAAATCTGATGTGATATGCAATTTGACGTCTCATGGCAGTTATTACTGCGGCAATCGTTACGTCTTTCATCACATCCGCATTGACAAGAATTTTCTCTTTTGTAACAGCATCTTTGATTATTCTGCAATCCGAAGAATAACAATAAGACCCATAAACATGACATATTTATCAACTCCTTTAATATACTATATGAGTTGATTACATTTGGGTTCCTACTTTTCCATGCTTTCTTAAAATATCATACTTAATATAATCAAAGGTCTTCTTCTCTCCCTCATCAGCCAGCATATGAAGTAAAAACTCCAACTCTCTTTGCGTCTCTTCATGAATCAGACCTGTAGGATTGCCATTCTCGTAATACTTAAGCGGCATATCATCCGTATAATTCTCTTTATTATAGTTCTTAGACGCAGCAACTCTGTCAATAAACATCTCCAGCATATACTTCTTGGGCATCCTTGCCGGAATCATCTTACCGCCCTCTCTGGAGCTGTAATCCAGCCAATACTCATAATGATGCTTATTGCGTCCCTTATGATGAAGCCATGCTGTCGAATAGCCAATTGCCAGTCGCTCTGCATTATTAGGGCTCTGCACTCCTTGATAATACTTGGCACCAACCTTGAATTCTGTTGGCGTATATTTTGATAAATCGTGTGTGATTCCCTGCCAATATAATCCAACATAGAAACAGCCCTTCATAACCAACAGCTTATGCTGTGTGATTGTCACAAAATGTTTCCACGCACTCATCTTACTTCTTACCTTTCTTAGCTCTTGTCTTCTTACAGCCTGCCAAAACCTTCACACTTCTGGATGTAACCTGCATCTGCGTCCTACCTGCCTCAAATGTCTTACCCGTATCGACCTCTGCCGTATCAAACACGCACTCCCACTGATAATCCTTAGGTAATGCCGGAAGTGCAAGCTCTTTACTCTCCCAATGCATATTATATGCCAGATACACAAAATCATCCTGCTGGGTCTTTCCTGCAAATCTACTATAATACATCATCGCAATATGTCTATTATAGTTCTCCATGCCCACACGCCATGCTTCCTCACCATGATATGACAAATCCGGATAGCCGTATCCATACTTATCCATCATCGTTAATGGATTATCGGTATGCAATATCGGATGTTCCTTACGAAACGCTATTAACTCCTTCGTAAATGTAAAAATGTCCTGGTTCTTACGAAGACCACTCCAATCCAGCCATGTCATCTCATTATCCTGACAATAGGCGTTGTTATTGCCCTGCTGTGTATTACAGAACTCGTCTCCTGCCAACAGCAATGGCGTTGCCTGTGCTGTCATTAAAAAGCTTAATGCATTCTTCATCTGTTTCTTGCGAAGCTGCATAATCTGTTTCTTACGTGTTGCACCCTCTGCACCACAGTTCCAGCTATAGTTATAATCTGTTCCATCCTGATTATTCTCACCATTTGCCTCATTATGCTTTCTATCATAAGACACAAGGTCATTTAAAGTGAATCCATAATAATTCGTAATGAAATGTACGATTCCACACTTTGGATTCTGATTACTCATATGATAACGGAATCCTTTGAGCATGTCCTCATCACCCTTCAAAAACCGTCTTGCATCTTTCATAAAATCTTCACGATAATAAGCAAGATTCTTATATCTAGGTGTTTCTGTATAATCATATATCTCATCCAGATTAAAATCATCACTCATAATCTTGGTGTTTGCAAATATAGGCTCTGTTGCAATCAATGTTACAGGAAGGTCTGCCCCCTTCAAATGAAAACCATCAATCTTATATTCTAATACCCAATGCTTCAACACTTCCAATATATATGCCTGACGAATCTCTCTAGGGAAATAGAACTGTAAAATCACTTCCAAGCCATTCTTATGAAACTCTCTTACCAGCTCCTTAAACTCCGTACAAGCATCATTACCTGCCGCATAGGAAGCCTTTGGTGCAAAATACCACCCCTTCTTAAAGCCCCAGTAATTCAGTTTATAATCTGTCTTACCTGACTCCAGATTCTCTAACGGCTCATCTATATGCTGTACCTGATACTCCATGGAATGAATATCCACGCCGGTCTCGCACTCTTCAAACTCATAGATTGGCAGAAGCTCCACTCCTGTAATACCAAGCTCTTTTAAATAGTCCAGCTTCTCCATCAATCCCTTAAAGGTTCCCTTATGCTTTACCTTAGAAGACTTATGCTGAGTAAATCCTCTGACATGCAAGCAATATAAAATACTATCCTGATACAGAATATGCAACGGCGTTGTTCTCTGCCAGTCAAAGTGCGGCTGATAAATACCTCCGCGTATCACAACATCACCTGCTGCAGCCCCTTGCCAAACCTCATTACCGCACACCTTCTTAGCATATGGGTCTGTCAGTTCAGTGTCTCCAATATAATAGTTATATTCATAATTTTCTGCTTCTATATCTTCAATAAAAAGAGAAGAAATATTCCCTACCCGATTTTGGGCATCAAAAGGAATCCTTTCTTCTTCTTTTGTTTTCTTATTATATAAAATGATACCGCATTCCCTCTCTACAGAATTCACCATCGAGAAATTAATACCATTGCTTTTTCTTGTTGCTCCTAATGGATATGGCTGTCCCTTTTTAATACGCATACTTACTCTCACTCTCTTTATAATCGAGAGCATTATATCATATTTTATAGAAAAATCCTATATTTATTATAGTAAACGTGGAAGAATTTTATTTACCTCTCCCTTTACCGCAAAATCCAATTTTGCTCGAACCGCGGAAGGATTATGCCCAATCGCCATCCTCTTTTGCGTCACATACCTATCAGTCTTATATTTAATTTCCTCATCGGTAAAAATCCATCCAAGATACAATACCATATCTGCCCTCTCTAAAGCATGTACCGCTCTTGTTAGCACCTCATCATTCACTCTCTCGTCAATCAGGCGAATCCCGGGTCTAATCGGCGACTGACACTCGTCACATAATGAAACCCCTTCACTTTTAATCATATAGCTGTTATTAAACATCTTATGGCATTTCGTGCAATGATTCTCATTCAGGCTTCCATGAAGATTGATAATATTATTCAATCCCATATATTTAGGCACCTCATGATAATTTGTATTAATAATCGCTTTCAGCTTTCCCTTATCCTGTAATTGCTTCAATGCATCATGGGTTGCCGTCGGATTCACCTGCATGGATGCAATTTCCTTCTTATAAAACTGGTAAAACTTTTCTCTCTTTGCTGAATAAAAGGCTCCTGTTAACATCTCCTCCGGTGCATAACCATACTCATCTTCCACCCGGTAAGTTTCCTCATTATCCAGAAGTGCCTTTCCTCCACCCTCTAACACCATCTCGATTCCCAAAACTGCCACAATATTATCTGCCTCATTCAAATGATGCTTCATCCATTTCAGGGTGTTTTCAATATTATTATTCAAGATAATCCTCCTTTCTTCCCAAAATGCATTGTTAAAAATAGTCAATTGACTTCTTGCATTCCTTATAAGTATAGCACATTTTTTTTACAATGAGCAACATATTGTCTGACTTTTATTATTTTTAACACCTTTTTGTAATTTATTTTTCTTTTTTATTTGTGCAATTTGTAAAATTCTCATAAATATCGTCTTTTCTTCTTGCCTTATCCAAATCCCTTCGCTAAAATAGATAGTAAGGAAATATTTTTACATTTAAGAAAGGCATGGTATTTAAAATGGCAAAAAATAAATCAAATGGTTATGACGATGAAGAGATGACCGTTGAATTGGAATTGGATGACGGCGAAAAGGTTACCTGTGCTATTATCACAATTCTTACAGTTGACAAGCAGGATTACATCGTTCTTCTTCCTTTAGATGAAGATGGCAATAATGACGATGGAGAGGTCTGGTTCTACCGCTATTCCGAGAATGAAGACGACCCAAATGAAGAACCGGTATTAGGATATATCGACGATGATGAAGAGTATGAAAATGTTGCCGATGCATTCGATGAATATTTAGATAATGTGGAGTTTGATGAAGTAGTTAACGAAGATAAGGAGTAGGCCTTATGGATGATAATGAAAAGACCCTGTTATTGGACCGTAATTACGAATGTCCAATCTGTGACAAGAAGATTAAAGCAAAGACAGTAAAAACAAATGTAGCAAAGTTCGTTGGTACAGAGATGGACTTGCGTCCTATTCACAGCAATATCAATGTAACAAAGTATGAAGTTGTTTCTTGCAATCACTGTGGTTATACTGCTATGATTAAGAATTTCTCTACTCTTTCCTCTTCTCAGCGTAAGCTGATTCGTGAAAAGATTCAGTCTAACTTTAAGCCTAGAGAGGAATTTACAGAGGATACCTATTCATATGACGTTGCAATCCAGCGATATAAGATGGCGCTTTTATGTGCTGTTACTAAGAATGGCAAAGGCAGTGAAATCGGTAATATCTGTTTAAAGCTCAGCTGGCTTTATCAGGATTTGGCTGATACCTTTGACGGCGAGGATGAAGTAAGCGTTGCAAAGAAGGCTTCCCTTTTAGAAGAGGCAAAGAGCTTCCAAATCAGTGCATACGACAATCTGATGAATGCCCGCATGAACGAGGACTATCCTATTGCCGGCATGAATGAAGCTACTTTGGATTACTTGCTGGCTTATCTTGGATATGTTAAGGGTGAATATACTACCGCTATGCAGTGCTTATCCAACACGAATTCTACCAGAGGTATTAGTGACCGTCTGAAGGATAAGTGTTATGAATTAAAGCAGTTAATCTCAGCAAAGATCAAGGAAGAAAAGGGCGAAGGCGACGAGGACATAGATGCCGAAGCCGAAGAAGCTCCGGCGGAGTAATCTGTTCATTATTTTTTCGTAATTTCATTCATAAATCTGGAAGGCAGGTTATGACCTGTCTTCTTTTTATTGTCTTCATCCGTCAAATAAAAAATAAACAGATTCTCCTTTGCCCTAGTCATTGCCACATAAAATAAACGTCTCTCCTCTTCTATCTCAGTCTGCTTTTCTGCTCTTTTGTGGGGTACAACACCTTCATTGCAATCCGGCAGCACTACTACCTTCCATTCAAGTCCCTTTGACGCATGCATCGTAACAATATCTACAGCATCTTCTACTGTCTGTATAGCCCCTTCCAAAACATTTTCATAATCTTCGATATGCGCAAGCCACTCCTTCAATGTCCCAAAGCCGGCTGCTTTCTTCTGCATATCCTCAAGCTGCTCCAAATAGATACTGTAATCCTCCTCATCCTCTTTTGCCTTTTTTATCAGATATTCCTCGTAACCGATTCCCTTTCTGATATAATTCACTGCTGCATATGGACTCATATTACGCAAAAACTTAAGCTGTTGGTAAAGATTCTCTATATTCTGCCTTACATACTCCTTACCTTGATAAGAGTCCAAAAGCTCTGCCTTGGAAAAGCGTTTCATTGGAACACTTCCACGACTGATATACCTGACCGGCTTATTCATAATCCGATAAAAATCCTGTATATCATTCTCATACACGGCATACCTGATATAGGAAAAAATATCCTTTGCCACCGGAATTTCATAAATATTTCGCAGTTTCTCCCTCATACGAAAGGGTATTTTTTCCCTTAATAATCGGTCTGCTATATCGGATGGACTGATATTGGTTCTGTAGATAATTGCAATATCGTTATAGCATGCGCCCTCCTGCCCCATATACTGTTTAATCAGGGCAATAATATTCTCTTCCTGCTGTGCCCTTGATAAAAAGCTCTGTAATCGCACACCATCCAACGCCTTATTTTGAGCAGATATTTCCTTGGCAAAACGGCTCTTATTACGTTCAATCAGTCTACCTGCCTGCTCTACAATTCCCTGCTTACTTCTATAGTTCACATTCAAAAGCACTCTCTTCGCATCCGGATAATCCTCAAAAAATTGAAACATCAGCTCCGGCTTAGAGCCTCGAAAACCATATATCGCCTGGTCATCATCCCCAACAGCAAAAATGTGATTCTGTGGCTTTGCAAGCATCTGTATTACCTCATATTGCAACGGATTAATATCCTGAAACTCATCAATTAAAATATATTCAAAGCGCTCCTGCCACTGCTTTAATATATCAGGACGCTCCAAAAGCACCTGACGACACAATAAAAGCATATCATCAAAATCGACCTTCTTACGGTGCCTCATTTCCAATTGATACGCTCTGTAAATTTGTAAAAATTCCTCCTTGGGGCATACCTCACTTGCATAATTCTCAGGACTTGCTCCTAAGTTCTTGAAACGACTAATTTCTGACAACACCTTTGACAAATATTCTGTATCAGGGGATATGCTGCCATCTTCGTCCTTTTTATTCATTTGGTTTAATTGTTTGTTTGGAATCTTCTTAAGAATCTCTGCAAGAAGCCTATACTTCTCACTCTCTTTGACAATGCTTGACGCATTGAAGGAATAGATTTGTCTTAGAATATGGAAAAAAATAGAATGAAACGTACCAAAAACTACAGGATAGAAATTCTCATCCATAATCCTACGAAAACGCTGCTGCATCTCTGAAGCAGCCGCTTTTGTAAAGGTTATAACTAAAATCTTCTCTGGTGAAATTCTATTCTGTGTAATTAAATGTTTAATACGCTGGGTAATCACGAAGGTTTTACCGGAGCCGGGACCTGCTAAGACTAGCATAGGCCCCTCTCCGTGTGTAATTGCTTTAGACTGGGCTTCGTTAACAGTCAGCTCATTATGCATTCTGTAATAACTCGATTCCCTTCTTGATACGTTTAATTGTCTCTTCTTTTCCTAAAATTTCCATAATCTCAGTTGCTCCTGCAGGTGTCATCTGCATACCGGAAGCAGCTGTTCTGATTGGCCACATTACATAGCCGTTCTTTACATCCTTCTCTGCTACATAAGATAAGAGAAGCTGATATAAAGCGTCATTAGAGTAGTCCTCCTGTGCCTCAAGCATCGGAAGAACATCCTTTAATACCTCAAGTGAAGACTCTGCTGTCGTCTTCATCTTCTTATGGGTATACATAGCGATGTCATACTCAGGAAGCTCCTCAAAGAAAGTAATCAATGGCATGATATCAGGGAATACCTCTATACGTGTCTGTACCATCTTCGCAATCTTCTTGAAATCAAAATCCTTAGTAAGAACCTGCTTCATATATGGTAATGCCATCTCGTAGAACTTATCCTCGTCCATTGCCTTGATGTACTCGCCATTCATCCACTTAAGCTTACCCATATCAAATACGGATGGGGACTTATTGATTCTTCTGTAATCAAAGCTCTCAATTAACTCCTGTAATGAGAAAATCTCTCTGTTATCCTCAGGACTCCATCCAAGAAGCGCAATATAGTTTACAACTGCTTCCGGTAAGAATCCCTGCTCAATAATATCCTCAAAAGAAGAATGTCCGCTTCTCTTGCTTAACTTCTTATGGTCTTCATCTGTAATTAATGGAAGATGCACATAAACAGGAATCTCCCATCCAAATGCCTCATATAATCTGTTGTACTTTGGTGTAGATGAAAGGTACTCATTACCTCTTACTACATGTGTAATCTCCATTAAATGGTCATCTACTACGTTAGCAAAGTTATAAGTTGGATATCCGTCAGACTTAATCAGAATCATATCATCAAGCTCTGAATTATCTACGCTGATATCTCCGTATAACTCGTCATGGAAAGTAGTTGTACCCTCTGTAGGGTTATTCTGTCTTACTACATAAGGAATACCGCTTGCAAGCTTTGCCTCTACCTCTTCCTTAGAAAGTCCAAGACAGTGCTTATCATATACAGTAATCTCCTTACCCTCTACAACCTCAGACTTAAGTGAGGCAAGTCTTTCCTTGTCGCAGAAGCAGTAATAAGCCTCTCCCTTATCAATAAGCTCCTTTGCGTACTGCATGTAAATACCTGCATTCACACGCTCACTCTGTACATAAGGGCCATATCCCTTATCCTTATCAGGACCTTCGTCGTACTCAAGTCCTGTTGCCTTCAAGGTGTTATGAATTATCTCTACAGCACCCTCTACATAGCGTTCTCTATCTGTATCCTCGATACGGAAAATAAAATCTCCATTATCATGCTTTGCAATCAAAAACTCATATAAAGCCGACCTTAAGTTACCAACATGCATTCTACCTGTTGGGCTTGGTGCAAATCTACATCTAACTTTGCTCATGATGTACCTCCTAATTTTATTGAAACTATGACTCCACTACGTTCCATCATAGTTCGCGTATATCGTCAAATGCTTGCTACGCAAGCACACATAATTCAAATGGACACATCATTGCTTAAAATCCTGATGTGCCCATATGAATCATGTCTGCTACGCAGACACTTGACTCATAATGTCCGCGAATATTATAACCTGTTTTACATAAAAATTCCAGTATTATTGTGTAATATCTAAAATATTACTTTTTCTCAGGTAATTTTCTCTCTGTCGCTGCCTTAAAGCTCTCTAATTCCTTCACAGCCTTAGGGATTGCAATATTGGTACCTGCACCTGCAACACATCCTCCCGGACAAGCCATTCCCTCAATCAAACAGCCTGTCTTCTTACCGGCCTTCGCAAGCATCAGTATCTTCTTACATTCAGCAAGACTCTCAGCATGCTCGATATGAATCTCTGTATCAGGATAATACTCCTTAATACAAGCCTCTATCGCATTCGCAACACCACCAGCAACACTATAACCTCTACCTGCCGCTGTAGCGTCCTCCATCTTATCGTTCTCAGCAACCTCTTCTAAGTTAATACCCTTTGCCTCAAACATACCGGCAAGCTCTTCAAAGGTAATGACAAAATCTACATCAGAACGCACAGTTCTTCTGCTTGCTTCTAGCTTCTTACTTGCACATGGACCGATAAATACCACGCTAGCATCAGGATGCTCTTCTTTAATCACTCTCGCTGTTGCAACCATCGGTGTCAATGCATTACTAATCTTATCAATCGTCTCAGGGAAGAACTTCTTTGCCATCTCAGACCATGACGGACAACAAGAAGTTAAAAGAAATGGTAACTCACCTGTCGCAACAGAATGCACATAATGCTCTGCCTCTGCCAAGGCTCCCATATCCGCACCTATCGCTGTCTCATAAACATCATAGAAGCCAAGCTCCTTTAATGCCGTCTTGATTCTTGCTGGAGAAACATTCGGTCCAAACTGACCTACAAAGGCAGGTGCTACCTGTGCAATAATCTTTCTGCCTGACTGCATTGCGCGAATCAACTGGAAAATCTGGGACTTATCTGCAATCGCACCAAACGGACAGCTAACCATACACTGACCGCAGGATACACACTTACTATTATCAATGCATGCTCTCTGATGTTCATCCGAACCAATCGCACCTACACCACATGCTGCAGCACATGGTCTCTGCTGATGGGAAATCGCATCATAAGGACATACGGTCTTACATTTACCACACTTAATACACTTCTCCTGGTCAATTACGGAACGACCATCCTTCATTGTGATGGCACCTCTAGGACATACCTCATTACATGGATGCGCAAGACAGCCCATACATTTATTCGTTACCTCGTAGCGGTTCTCAGGACAAGCATTACATGCAGATGAAATAACCTGCATAAGAGGCGGCTCATAATATTTCTCATCAATATTACTCTCCTCTACACCCTGACTCACCTGTACCGGCTCATCCTCAGGACGAAGGGACATACCCATTGCAAGACGGGTACGCTCACGAACAATTTCTCTTTCTCTATAAATATTTCCCCAGTAAGGAGAATTATTTGCATCTACCAGCTTATAAGGAAGCGCCTCCATATCCTC
Source organism: Lachnospiraceae bacterium (assembly GCA_015056925.1). GTDB lineage: Bacteria > Bacillota > Clostridia > Lachnospirales > Lachnospiraceae > COE1. Next base: position 10,121 of record SVFJ01000005.1, read on the forward strand.
TACCAGATTCGTAGAATGATATGCCATATTGGCAACCTCTTTAAATATCTCACGTCTGATTTTTCTAACCTGTGTATCAATACCTCTCATGTAACCTAAACCTTTCTTATTATCACATTTTCACACATCTCTATTTTGACATATTTTTAACAAAAAGGCAATATGTTTTGCAGTTTAGCCATGCACAAAATATATAAATAAAAAATGACAGTTTACTGGCATGTTTTTATTTATATATTTGTATGTGGCGCTCTGCCACACCGAAAAGAAGCAGCTTTGCTGCGTATTTGAGGGAATGGCTAAATTACAAAGGTATTTCATAGTGTCTAAAAGGCATGATGGGCTTTGGCATCTTGTATTCTTATTTGAGCTTTTCTATACTACAGCTATAACAAACGTGCACGTAAAGTTAAATCCATAAAAGGAGTACAAGATATGAAACTAACCATACATCAAGACGAACAAATCAAAGAAACGGAAATAGTCATCAATTGTTCCTATGTGGATAACCGTCTTGAAAAACTAAGCAATTATATTAGACAGTACACATTTTCCTTAGAATGTGAATCCGACAATAAGATATATCAAATACCGCTTGAGGAAATCTTCTATGCGGAAACGGTGGACGGCAAGACCTTTCTCTATACTAAGGAGCATACTTACCTCTGTCGTCAGAGCCTGACTACCCTAGAAGACAGATTAAAACATATGACCTTCGTACGAATCAGTAAAAGCTGTATTTTAAACATCAGTCATTTAAAATGTGTTGCCCCATTTGTAAATCATCGTCTAAAGGCAGAGCTTACAAACGGTGAACAGCTGATTATTTCCAGAAATTATATTGATGCGCTCAAGGCGCAATTAAGAAAATAGGAGGATTCTATTATGAAACAAATAATAAAAATATATTTACCATCCGCTTGCATTACCTTTACCCTTTCTATGCTCGGCACGACTATTCTCAATCTCATCAAGGGATATCCATATCAAAGTAACGGCTGGATTCTGGCACTCTTTGGATTTATTGTGATAATTGACTTAATTGATTTAGGCTTAAGCTATATTAATTTCAATTCCTATAAGGCATATTTTGTTGTGGAGCTTATTCTGACCTATACTCTTATGCTGGCAGCAGGTTATTTTGGACATTGGTTCTCTTTTACCCTAGCCAGTATAGTGAGCGTAAGTATCATTTATCTTATCGTTTACTGCTGTGTTCATGGATATTTTTATAAGATGAGACGCTATGAAGCAGATGAAATTAATGCGCTTTTGAATAGTCAGTGATTGGAGGTATGATAGGATGTTTTATTTTTTCAAGCCACTTCCACCAAATGACATAGATTATACTATCTATAAACCCTTCATTAAAAACGAATGGTTCCACAAAAATTATATGAAATTCGTATATGCCTTGCAATTAATACTTATCTACTTGTCAATTAAATTAGGAGTATGGAATTTCGCAAATTGGCTTATCCAAACTATAGTTTTTATCATGGTATTTTTATGCCATGAATTACTACACATAGTTGTAGTATATAAAATAGGAGATATTAGCTTAACTCACTCAGGAATATTTTTTTGGCTGAACAGCAATGCAGTGATAAATAAAAAACGATATTGGTTATTTATGACGTTACCCCTGCTTGTTTTTACTATCATTCCGATAATCTTCTTACCATTATTAGAGGGCTTCATTTTTGAAATGTTTGTGTATATTATATGGATTAATGCAATTATTGCTGGTTCAGATATTATCAATTCATTTTTGATTGCAATCAAACCGTCACGTTCTAAATTTTGTAGAGGCTATTACACAATTGAAAGTGATTAGCTGCTCGCCCTTAAATATTTCTGTAAAGTTATAATAAGATTCTAAAAAGGGAGTACTCTGTACTAAGCAGAATACTCCCAAATAAAAAAACTTATTAAAATCTTATTTTATCATCAATTTCAAAACCAAATTCTTACTTTAATCTAAATCTTTCAAAAATACTTTCAACTCTTCATATCCACCCTGCGGGTACTTGGAAATATCCTGTTCCTTTTTATTAATCAAGTCATTTGTAAGCAAGAATACCTTCATACCAAGTGTCTCGGCAATCATATCCTCGTTGACGTCATTACCAACCATGACACATTCCTCTGGCTGACAGCCTATCTTCTCACAAATTTCTACATAATACTTCGGATTCGGCTTGCAATAAGAGGAATTCTCATAGGTTGTAATCAATTCAAAAGCATCCTTATCAAGTCCTGCCCAGCGTACACGAGACTCTGTTGCAATGCTCGGGAACAATGGATTGGTTGCAAGGATAACCTTTCTTCCGTTCTCTCCTGCAAGCTCTACTACTTCCTTCGCTGCCGCGTCAAACCCACAGATACTCTGCACCTGCTGAAAATCATTGGCGTAAAAATCCTCAAAAACAGGCAAATCTCCTAATGCCTTCTCGCCGTATATCTTCGTAAACGCAGCCCAGAACGCATCTTCGTTCTTCATACTGCCATCATTCATCACCATCGCGCCTGTACTTTTCCAGATATTATCTACCAAAGTCTCAGGGTCATATCCTACTCCTGCCAGCTTCTTAGCCAACAGCTTAAAATATCCATGTACAAACTTATCATAATCCATCGGAAGCAATGTTCCATCCAAATCAAATAAAACTGCCTTAATTGTCATGTTGTTCAACCTACTCTCTCATTTGTAATCTCTCTCATTTTGCCATATTTAACATAAAAAAACAATGTTAACTTCGTCTAATGACTTATTTCAAAGTACTCTGTTGGCAAACTATACGCATATTCACACCCAAGCAGTTTTCCATATCGAAACCGCTCACTTGCCGACTCGAATATCATATATAACTTATCATCACGCACTGTAATGCCTTCCGACTTTGGCAATATCTCTATACAATCCAGCAAAGTACCTGCATCCAAATAATAAAGTGGCACATCATATACACCAATTTTCATAACATCTTCCTGTTCTGACATAGCCTTCTCCCAATCGTATACATACAATTGAGAACCTTGAAAAACACTGGATGCCGACATCACAGCATTCCTTTCCATAAAACACATTCCCTGTATTCTATCTGTTATAGACAATGCCATCTCTGGTCTCCCACTCACTCCTAAGGGTAATACATCATCTAGTGCAAACACTGTAACCACCGCATGATTCTCATCTCCGGTTGGTGTAATTCTATGATGTGACTCATCCGTACTATACTTGAATTTGTGATAGTACTCACCTACAAATAAGCGATTATCTTCCACACAACAAAAGGAGGCCTGATTATGTGTCTCAAAGCTTCCTAGCATTTGCAAACTTGATATCTGCTTCTCCATCAATTCTATTAAAGAAAACACATAACACATTCCATCACAGCCTGCAAGATATACATAATTACCACTATAAGCAATTGCTCCCGAATGAGATATCAGTTCGTTTCTCTTTTCATCCATAAGGGAAACAACTCTATATTCTTCATCTTTCACAACGCATATTCTGGCATTTTCAGCTCCACAGATATATCCACTAATCAAATATGAGTCATATTCTTCACAATATGTCAAGCCCTGTGGCACAAATCCCTCCTCAAGTTCAGGAATCAAAAACTCCTTTTGAGCACTATAATAAAACGCATGATAAAATAACCGCATACCTAATACCACCGCACCACATAAACTGCAACCTATAATACAGACAATCAATATCTTTCTTACTAATCTATTTTTTTCTACCATTATTTTGTCCTTTTCTTTTGTTGATAATTTGTATATTCTAGCACCGTTTCAGATATTATGTCAACTTATGTATATTCCAGAACGAAGTTTCCTATGATACCAAAAAAGAGCATCCAACGTAACTTGAATGCTCCTCATTACTTTGTCTTTTGAATACTGCTCTAAAGCAACTATCACTTGTCCCACTAAACTTTTGATTTCTTATACTTCTCTAATTCTGCACGAAGTCTCGCAATTTCGTCTGCTTGCTCGAATATTGTGTCCGCTTGCTCCGCCACAGTACTCTTCAAATTCTCAACATCCTTCTGCAGTTCATTTACCATGTATCTTTCTGTATTACGATCCATCATTCTAAGTGCTTCTGAAAACATACCAACCAACTCCTTCGGACTTCTACGGAATTCAAGAATATCTTGATAATACTCTGCAAACTCCGGATGGTTCATTACCAATCTTACAATATCGTCCGGCTCATCCGAACTCAAAAACGTAAGCCAAGCCTCTAACTTTGTAATTATATTTTGACTTAACTCTCGAAAGGTGTCAAGGGAAATATACATGATATTAAATAGTGAATTCACCTTCGCTTTACTATCATAAGATACCTCCATTCTATGAAGATAGTAAGGTGCTACCTCTCGAAATTCCCTTGAGCTATTCTCCATAAGTACTATCAGAAATACCGGCTTCATATCACGATACTGAAAATGTTTGCCGCGTTCGCTCTTTAATTGATTATACTGGCGCATCGTCATATCCGACACATAGCAGCAGCTTCGCTCACCAGAAAATGCATAGCCAATTTTCTGCATCTCAACATTCATTAGAGAACCATCCTCTAAGGATAACAGTATATCCATAATCACAAAGCTACCTGCATCTAGCATCCGTACACCTTCTTTTGGAAATACCTTCGCAATATGCACCTCCTGTCCCAATAACGCTGATAGTAGACTTTCAAGCCTTTCCGGATGCTCCTGCGGCGCCATGACCTTATGAAAGAATGTATCATAAGTAATCGGCAGACCTCTTTGTCCCTGCATAAATGCTAATAGTTTTTCCTGCTCTTCTTTAGGAAAGGCCTGAAATGTTCGATAAGTATCGTAATCATCCTGCAATCGTGTAATTACTTCTTCTCTTGCTATTTCTTTCCCTAAGATTTCGGAAATCTCTATCATACCTGAACGGTTTTGATTTGAACTCATTGTGTTCCTTCTTTCAATTATAGATTTGAAACATTAAGATATGTGCACGTTCTTTCGCTTCACACGAGACTCTATCACACACTAATTAAAAAGTCCACTCGAAATGTAAAAAATGGGTAATTCTTACATTTCAAGCAGACTTTTTAGTCCTAACTATTCTTATAAATTTCCTTAATATAATTCAAGCAGGCAACTGCATTATCAGGCTTAGTATCCTCCAAGGTTGCATGCATGAAAGGCTTCTCCTTCTTCATATAAGGAATAATCTTATCCCAATGTGCCTGTCCTTGACCTACACCAACAGACTTCAATTTTCCATCCTCGATAACAAAGTCTTTTACATGAAGTACTGCTACGTCCTTACCAAGAAGCTCTATAGCCTCTGCAAAGATTTCATCCTGTTTCTCATAATTATAAATCTCAAGAAGATTTACAGGGTCAAGAATAATTCTAAGGTTAGGCGAATTAATCTCATCTAATACTCTTCTAGCACGAACAGGATTGCATACGATATGTCTTACAACAGGCTCAATTGCAAGCAATACGCCCATCTGCTCTGCATACTTCACAACTGGTCTAAGGTTCTTAATGAAAATCTCTAATGCTTCCTCTGACCAACATGCCTCCTCAAACTTGTACTCAACGTTTGGAGCACCTGTCTCAGTACCAACAACACCAACTCCTAAGTGTGCTGCAAAGCGGATATGTGCCATATATTTATCCTGAATTGCCTTAAGCTGAACAGGGTCAGGATTAGCAAGATTCAAATAACAGCCTAATACTGCCAAATCTACCTCATTCTTCTCAAATACTCTCTTAAGATACATCGCGTAGCCCGGTGTCAAAGCACTATCTGCTACGGAGTTCTCGCTGATAACCTTTGATAAAGCAACATGTGCACAGGCAAAGCCCTGCTCACGAACTGCCTTAACTCTTTCTTCAATCGGTACATTAACCGCATCATGTAATCTAATACCAAACTGCATGTTTGTAACCTCCAGTCATACTAAAATCATTATTTTCATTCTAAGCTAAGAAAGCTTGCATTTCAACCGCCTTAGTCTGTATTTCTATGCAAAAACAAGCACTCTAATATATCATCCAAATTCTCATCATGCCAGCAATGTACACCCTCATGAATATCATGCATAACTAAGTCCGTCTTATGGTAGACCTCATAAGCCTTCTTAATAATATCTAACTGCTCATAAACATTATGCAAGCCTCTTGGCCCATTCAGATGGTCGCCACGACATGACTGCACAACTAATGGTCTGGGAGCTATCAGCGAAGCAATATCTCCCATATCAAAATGCTCCCACAGATGAGGCACGTAGTTACAATTACAATTGCCATTCAATAACTGTAGAGAATCCTTAAAGCCATACATATAGCCACTGATACACACGCCTGCCACTCTTTCATCCAAAGCAGCCAAATACAAGGCCTGCATACCTCCGCCAGAGAAGCCAACACAGCCTATATTCTCTGTATTCCACTCTCCGCGCGTCTTGATATAGTCAATGGCACGCATCAAATCCCATGTACAAAGACCTGCAACTGTCATTCCCAAAGGCTCTGCCATATGTGCCAGATGAAAGCAGGTTGAATTCATAAAAGACTTCTTGTTATCATTCTGCAAGGCTTCATCCCTACGCTCACCAAAGCCTCTGGCATCAGGACAAACTGCCACATAGCCCTTCTTTACAAGCTGCATACCATAGTCATAGTTAAATCGCTTAATTGCTTCTACGACATCCTCATCCTCATAAAAGCCTGCTACAGAATACTTACCTGCGCCCTGATGTCCCGGCGGTGCCAGTACTACTCTTGGCTTTTCACCTTCAAATTCAGCAGGTATCAAGATATACATTGGCATCCAGACATCCTCTTCTGTCTGAATGACAACCTTCTCTCTGACAATTCCTCCGTCCAGTGTCACAACCTCTTCCACTCTCGCTTCTAGAGGCACACTGTCCATCTTATCTATTCCAAGAAGAAAAGAAAGCGTCTTTCTTGACGCCTCTCTCCACTCTTCAAACTCAACTACTGTATTTCCTTTGAAATAATCCTGCCTTGCATATCTGTCATATTTCTTCTGCATATTTGCAAGACTTCCGTAATATTTTGTTATCTGCATGAAATACCCTCTCTGAATTCATGGAAACGCAAATTGATAATAATCAAACCTATCTTCTAAAAACCGAGCACCTGTTCCTTCGTGTATTCAGCCGCCTCAGTCTCAGTAAGCATCTTTACAAACGGTGCTCTCTCATCACTTGCACCCTCACCAAAGTTGCCATACTCTGCAAAATACATCGTCTCCCAAGCATGCTTCTTATTCCAGTCATCCCAGCCCTCTTTCTTAATATGAGGACCAATCTCTGAATTCATAATCACACACTTAGCGTGGTCTCTCCAAGGACGACCCAAGTATCCACTTTCCTTCGGGCAATCGCTTGTAAATCTACAGTGATTAAACACATAACCATACTTCATACCTTCATAAGTAGAAGGTGCTGTCACAAAGCCCTTAGGATTACCTTCTCGATTCTTCATGAATATCTCACAGTTCTCAAAATAAGCCGTCGCACTACCAAAGATAAAGTCAATATTCCCTGCTATATAGCAGTCCTTGTAATAATGTCTTCCATGAACCCTAGGTGCAAACTCCTTAGGACCCTTAAATCCTCCCGGTTGCATCTCCTTTAATGGCAATGGTGCTGTAAAAATCGTATCCTGATGTCCGTCGAAACGGCAATTCTCAAACACAAGCTCATCACCATCTGCATAGAGAGCCAATGCCTGACCAACCACTTCCCCCTGACCTGCATCATTCATAAAAGTAATATTTATCGCCTTAAAATGGTTCGCATCAATAAATACGGAAGGTGTTCTAAAGGTTCCTCTCTTATCGCCATCCTCCAGCAAATCAAAGGCTCCATCACCATGCACTAGAATCGTATTCTCAGCATCCATACCAATGAATGTGATATGGTCCTGACTTACTACGATACGCTCTCTGTACTCACCCGGTGCAATATGGATATAAACTTCCTTACCTTCAAACTGCTTTGCATATTCCAAGGCATGCATAACCTCACTAAACTCTGCATCCTCTCTTTGGGATACATAGATTTCCTTAATATCTGCCATAAGAACTTCCTGACTTTCCTTATTTCTCTAATCTTAACATCTCAGCATATGCTAATAAGAAAGGAGCTGTTCCCTTCGCATCATCCTTAACAATCGGCTCTGACATATAGTATTCATAAGAACCATCACGTCTTCTATTATCCTCTGGTCCTAAGCCTGCCACAAGACAAATACCACCAAGACTCATATTGCCATCTACCTCAGATAAGTACTTATCACAAATACCATTAAATGCCTTAATACCATACTCACGATATTCCTCAGGTAAAAGACCAAGTCTTACACCCTTTAATAGGCTATATGCCATAATAGAGCTTCCACTTGTCTCTAAATAATTCTTCTCTCTTCCAGGGAAGTTTGGCACCTGATACCACATTCCCTCTGGCGACTGGAACTTCAGCATTGCATCCATGTAATCGCGATACATCTTTAATAAATGGTCGTAATCCTTATAGTTCTTATCAGCCAAGCTCAAAGTATCAAGAAGAGCCATAGCAAACCAACCAAGTGCACGAAGCCAGAAGTTCTGAGAAAGTCCTGTCTCCTTATCGCACCAGAAAGCCACTTTTGAAGAATCATAAGCATGGAAATAGAGACCTGTCTCTGCATCCTTAAGTTTCTCCTCTACTACAAAGAACTGATTGAAGATATCTTCATAATTCTTCTTATCATTAAAACGATTCTCATACTCCATATAATAAGGCTGTGCCATATATAAGCCATCAAGCCATACCTGATTTGGATAAATCTGCTTATGCCAGAAGTTACCCTCTGCTGTTCTAGGCATTTCTAAAATCTGCTCATAAATCTTAGAAGTTGCCTTAGCATACTTCTCCTTACCTGTTAAATCATATAAGGTAAACAAATTCTTACCTTCATTAATATTATCAATATTCAATTCATCCTTATCATAGCCGCGAATAGTACCATCATCCTCGATACGATAACTGATATACTCTTCGGCAAACTCAAAGTACTTCTTATTCTCTGTTACCTTATACAACTCTAGCAAAGACATAATCATACAGCCGTCAATATAGTCCCAAGTTGCCTTCTTACCTGCACGAATCTTTTCAATATTCCATACAGGCTCTTCCATTGTACTTCTATCAATTAAACCATTCACATACTTTTCTACGATTTCTATTGCCATAATTCAACCCATACCTTTCATTATTTATTATAAGTATCAATACCTTCTGTAATTACTTCGTCACCAATCTGTCCCGTAACTGTTACATTTCTAAGCTCTAAAGTTTCAATATTCTTAGCAAAAATACCTGTATTGGTCTGCTCATCTACACCATCCATCATAGCCGGTACGAAAGGTGTTGGATTCTCTGTAAATGAAAATGAAGCATTCTCAAAGATTACATGATGAATCTTCTGCTCCGGAAGACCATACATATAAGAAGCTGCCGCATGACAATTTGTAGCCTCTAAATTCTTAAACATAAAATCACCAAGATATGGTGTTCTCTCATCTACAGGGTGGAACTCCTTAGACTGTACATACTCTGAGTGTCCGTCCCAATCGCAGAAGTAGAAAGAATTTATAACAACAGGTGTCTTTACATGGTCCATAATGATATTCTCAAACTTAATACCTGTTACGATAGCATCCTTACCACGACCGCGCCTTGTCTTAATACGAAGTCCTCTGTCAGTATGAAGGAATAAGCAGTTCTCAACGTTTAAGTTCTTTACACCGCCTGCCATCTCACTACCGATTGTAATGGCACCATGACCATCTCTCATGCAGCACTGTCTAATGGTTAAATTCTCAGATGGAGTCTTATACTTAGCTCCCATATAAATCTTACCTGATTTAATCGCGATACAGTCATCACCTACTGAGAAGTAAACACCAATAATGTCTACATTCTTACATGACTCAGGGTCCAGACCATCTGTATTTGGTGAATCCTGTGGACCAAGTACAGAAATACCGATAAATCTTAAATCCTGCGAGAAATATGGGTGAATATTCCATGATGGGCTGTTCTGCACTGTGATTCCATGAACAACAACATTCTTACAATTATTTAAGAAAAGCATTCTAGGTCTCCATGCAATACGCATAACCTTGGCATCATGCCACCAGTTCTCACGGCTTGCGCAACCATCAATGGTTCCCTGACCTGTAATCACTACATTCTCAACATTAATACCTGTAATGATACCGGCGAACATATCAAGCGGGTCTCCCTCCCAAGTACCAAGGAGATATTCTTTCTCAGGATTCACGCACTCAATCTTGCCCGGAAGAATCGGGAACTTTGTTCTATCCGTAAATGCTGATAATACAGCATCCTTACCAATCTCTAATACCAAGTCACTCTTTAAGAAAAGAGGATAAATCTTATATACACCTGCAGGTATGTATACTCTTCCACCCTTTGGGCAGGCATTAATCGCACACTGTATGAAAGCGGTATCATCTGTTTCTCCGTCACCCTTTGCACCAAAATCCTTAACATTTAATGTTACATACTCGTCATTGGTCGTAACGGTAAACTCCTCTGTTTCCTTATCGCCACATACAACCTTTACCTTGTAAGTTGTTGCAGGTGTTAACCCAAATACTGTTGCCACATTTCTATTACTCTTCTCTGCTACAGCGCCATTTACATAGATTTCATGCTCTGTCTCAGAGGAAAAATATCCGTTGTCCTTAAGCTCTACTACAAAAGAAGTTGCAGTTGTGTAAATAATTTCGTAATTCATATATATCCTCCATCTCATCCCGGTGCACCTAAAATGCACATTGTATCTTTAGCATAGCATATCTTAGTTTAAATATCTACCACAAAATGTAAGCGTTTACAACACGAGCAAGCTTTACTTAACCTCATACTGAAATTTGTCACGGCTCTTCCTGAATTCTCTTGGTGATACCTTCTTGATTTTTCGAAAAGCATCTCCAAAGTAATTACTGTCCATATAGCCGCATTCCTCTGAAATCCTCGTAATACTCCAATCCGTGGAAACCAGGAGTTCACAGGCATGTCTGATTCGTACCATATTCAGATACTCCTTAAATCCAAAACCTGTTACCTGCTTGAATCTTCTGGAAAAATAAGAATCACTCATACCATACTTGTCAGCAATCCCCGGCAATGTAATTGCTTCCATAAAGTTCTGATTAATATACTGTGCCGCAGATTCCATTTCCCTATCCTCTATTCCCAGCTCATATACATCCTCGTCCATCTTTATACTATACTGTTTCTGACAACGTATGATAAAAAGAATAATCTCCTCACAATACAAATAGCACAGCGTATCCGACAGCTCATCCTGTCCCTGATACTCTGTAAGCAGCTTTTCAAACATTCTCTCCAGTTCCCCCCTTTTTTCAACCGGTATAGACAAATGTCTATGTTGAAAACACTGCTCAAACTTCACCATTCCAATGCCCGTCTGCAATCTTCTTACAAAATCATCATCAAAGCACATGGCAAATCGTTCATGCTCACTTCCCTCCCCATAAAAGGTCGTTCTATGAATCTCTCTTTTGGGAATCAGCATGATATCACCGCTTTTAATACGATAGCTTTTACCACTCAGGAAAAACCTTCTTTCCCCCGATACCAAATAATAAAACTCATAAAACGGATGATAATGCTCATTCTGCATCTCAAAGGTCGCTTCTCTTTTAATCTTTGTTATCTTAAACACACAATCTCCCTCTCCACATTTTATCGCTTCTATTATAACAAGTTTTCAGTGGTTTCTGCAATATTGTTCATTAAATATGTAGTTATTACTGTATTTATGTTGTATGATATAAGAGTCGGCATGGAATGTCAATCCTTTTTTTACCAAATCCAACCCTTGCCGTAAGAGGTGTATATTATGAAGAAAAAATTTAACCCTGAATTAATACTTAGCGGAAATATGCTACAGGCAATTCTATCCATAGCAATTCCTGTTGTGATTAATTCCTTTTTACAAACCATGTATAATCTGACCGATACTTACTGGCTCGGGAAGATTGGTACAGAACAGCTTGCTGCCATCAATCTGGTAAGTCCTGTACAGAATATGATATTAAACTTTGGCTCCGGCATCACTGTTGCAGGTGCCGTACTGATTTCCCAATACATAGGCGCCAAGGATTATAAGAATGCCAACAGCATGGCAAACCTGATTTTTTCATGTGCTATGATTTTTGCTTTTGCCTGTGCAGGTATCTGCTTCTTGTGTACACCTGCTATCGTGTCGTGGCTTGGTGCAGAAGGGACAACCTTTACCTATGGTAAGACCTATCTGCAAATCGTCGTACTTGATATGCCGCTTTTATATGCAATAAATATATATAGTGCTACCAATCAGGCACAGGGCGATACGGTTCGTCCCATGCTTCTGAATTTCTTTGGCATCGTTATCAATATGATATTAGACCCGTTATTTATGGTTGTTCTAGATTTAAATATCGCCGGTGCAGCCCTTGCAACACTGCTTGCCAAAGCACCATCTGCAGCCATTGCATTCTATGCATTAAACCGCAAGGACAAGACCATTCACCTGGATTTAAGGCATCTTCGTTTTGAAAAGGATAAGCTGCTCTCTATCTTAAGAGTAGGCCTTCCTACCGCAATCGGCGGCAGCACCATGCAGCTTGGTTTCCTTCTTATGAGCAGAAATGTCTACGAATACGGTACACAGGCTATGGCAGCTTACGGTATCGGCAATAAATGTAACGGTGTCATCACTCTTCCGTCTAACGGTATCGGCTCCGCTGTTGCTACTATTGTCGGTCAAAATGTGGGTGCCAAGCAATACGAACGTGCCGAACAAGGCTATCGTCTTTCTCGGAGAATCTGTGTTATCTTCCTTTTTGTGGGCGGTATGATTCTCTCAAGAGCCCCTATTTCTACTGCAATTGTCAGTATCTTTTCCGATGACCCTGAGGTTATCACCATGGCAGCAGATTTTCTGAGTATTATGGCATTCTGCTGTTGGACTAACGGTATATATAACACAACAGTCGGCCTCTTCCAAGGAACAGGACATACCGAAGTCAATATGATTGTAGATGCAACACGACTCTGGGTATTCCGTTTCTTAACCCTGTTTATCTGTGAAAGTGTCTTCCATATGGGTGTACGAAGCATATGGTTCTCCGTTGTTATCAGTAATGCCATTTCATCACTGATTCTTTGGGGTTTATACAAAACAAATTATTGGAAGAAACCTGCAACCACCAAGAAAAAAGCGTCGCATTAGCGCGACGCTTTAAATTTTTCCCATTCATATACAGCTCTTAACAGCTCTCCTACACTCCATGCCTGTGCAAAACAGCCTCTTGAAACGGTCGGTTCCTCACCATCATAGATTTCTGCGATTTGACCGACACAGCCCTCATAGAGCCATTCCTTGATACTCTCTATTGCCATACCAAGCTTTGTCACCTGCGTAGCATTTACCTTATCCGGATACTGAACCATATAGCGGATACATGCCCTGTAAAATGCTCCCAGCGGGAATGCCCATGTTGTTCCCTGATGATAAGCTCTATCTCTTTCTTCCATTGGTCCCATATAAATTCCATGGAATTCTCTGTCCTTTGGCGATAAAGTTCGCAAGCCAATCGGTGTATACAACTCATTGGTAATCTTTTCAAGCACCTTACGCTCCATTTCTTCATTTGTCATAGTAAACGGCATTGATAATGCCCATATCTGATTGCAGCGGACCTGATTCTCATCCCGTTTGCCGGACAGAACATCCTTTAAGCACTGCTCCTCTTCATTCCAATAATTCATCATAAAAGAGTTCTTCACCTTCGCTGCCAGACCTGAGTACTCGCCCTGTAACAGATACAGCGTCATAGCATCTTCCTGATTCATAAAACCGCTGCTTGCCAGTTTCTCAGCCATATACCCCATAACACAAAGCGCATTATACCAATAGGCATTAATTTCAACAGGCTTTCCATGTCTTGGTGTCGGCAGATAATCCCCTACCCTTACATCCATCCATGTAAGCTGCTGTAAACCGGAACCACCCTTAATCAGATAATCCTCATCCATACGAATGCCAAAATTTGTTCCCTTCATATAAGAATCCATTACCTGAACCAAATATTGCCATATTTCATACAAAAACTCTTCATCGTTGGAAAATTCCATATATTCATATACTGCATTGACAAACAGTAACGGCGCATCAATGGAATTATACATTGGCTCAATATCACCTTCCGGGAACAGATTCGGCAGCAGACCATCCTTCATATATTTGGCAAAGGTTCGAAGAATGCTCTTACACTCTTCAAATCGACCCGTTACCATTGTAACACCATTCAATGCAATCATGGTATCTCTACCCCAGTCCTCAAAGAACGGATATCCGGCTATGATACTCTTTCCCATTGTAGAGTCGCGGTTTACGATATAGGAGTCCGCACTCATGGCAAGCTGTTTTCCTAATTCGCTTGTCGTAAATGCCATATCCATAAGCCCTGCACGATATTCCTTTTCCATTTCTAAGAAATCGTCGTACATTCCTTCGTAATACTCATATTCATTGGTGCTGTATAAAAGGTAGCAATCCTCCGTCTCCTCAGAAAGTTCAAAAACATAATAATGGTTGATATGTGCCCTACCCTTCTCATCACGACCATCTCTTTCATCTTGAGAAAAGTAAAGGTTCTCTGTGGTATCGCTTTTATCCTTTTGTATCATGGCATTGGTTGCCACACACAGCTTGTCCTCGCCGCACTGAATGATATTGCCTCTCAGTTCAAACTTCTGTGTTTCTGAGAACGGTGTATTTTTGGCAGTAAAACGCATCCACGGTGTCAGCTTCAAATCCACAGTATGTCCCTTAGCATCCTCGAGCCAATAGCGGATTCCTACGATATTTTCACCATGAACCATATACATCGTCTTATGAATGCGCAGTCCTTCTACCTCAAACACCCACTCCGGATAATTCTCAAATACAAATTCCTTTAAATATCGAAAGCCCTCATAATCAGGTGCATCCTGCATTCTTTGCGAGGTAAGTACATGACGTCTTCCATCAACAAATACCTCCTCTAACAGATTGGTTACCATATGCCATCTTACATTTGGAGCTTTCTTTGCTGCCATAAAAAGCGCCTGGTCTCCTCGCGCAACAGAACCAATCAAGGTAAGCGATACATAACCGCCCAATGCATTTGTTAGCAGGAAACAGTTTTTCTCTCCTTCCTCAATATTTTTCCAATTCTCTTGCGTATAAACAAACCTCATATCTGTCCCTTTCCTTTCTGTCCTATTTATCAGCACGAAAAGACACTACTCCGACGGAGTAATGTCTTATTCCATGTTTACTTATTCCTCTGCTGCTTCCTGTGACTGCATTTGAAGTTTTACAAATCTGTCTGCCTCATTTTTCAGCTCACCGGCAATCTGACTGTTATGCTCCATCTGCTCATTAATCTGGTTAATTTCCTTTACCAAATCATTGGTATTCATAGCTGCAGTAGTAACACCATTGGTACTTTCCTCTACTGCCAAAGCAATACCATTTACAGAATCTGTAATGCTGCTAACCAGCTGTGAAAGATTCTCTGCCATGTCATTAAACTGTCCCACGACCTCATTCACATGGGCTGCATCATTTCTATACTGCTGTCCTGATTCCACAAAGCCATCATAATCAGGTAAAACAGTTTCATTTACATACTGCACAATCGCATCTGAATTTTCAATCAAATCCTTTACAGCCTTTGTTACCATTCCGGTAATACTTTGAATGTTATTTGCGGCTTCCTTACTGGAATCAGCCAGCTGTCTGATTTCATCTGCCACAACAGCAAAGCCTTTTCCGGCTTCTCCCGCTCTGGCTGCCTCGATAGAAGCATTTAATGCAAGCAGATTCGTCTGACCTGAAATACTAAGAATCTCATTGGTAAGACTGTTAACCTTATCAACACTCTTACTGTCTTCCATTGCCTGCTTTAAGGAAGTTAAAATTCCTTCAATTGTATTACTTGTATTCTGTTTATTTTCTACAGCATTCTGTTCCAGCTCCTGTGCACGCTCTTTCATTTCATTTGCGTAACGATATAACTGAGTTGAAGCACTCGCTATCTCTTTTACATGACTATCCACATCATTTACGTTTTCATTTACATTAGTAACCGTTGCAGATACCTCTTCCATAGATGCAGAGAGTTCTTCCATAACTGCCGAAATATCACAAGAGCTTTCATTTGCAGTCGAAACATTGGCTGAAACCGTAGAAACGATTTCATCTAATTTCTCGGAATCATCCGTAATTTTACTCATAATTCCCTGCAATGTTTCTATAAAGGTATTAATAGAAATACCCAGCTTTGAAATCTCATCCTTACCAACTACAGTGATACGTGCAGTCAAATCTCCCTGTCTAGCCTCAATATTCTCAACAATGGTACCGATTTCTTTATTTGCCTTATCCAGAGGTCGTACAATTTCTACAATGCAAACAAACCATCCAAGAATCATTACTGCAACACCGACTACTGCGAAGGTATTTGTTGTCGCTACCGAAGCATGGTAAACAGTTTCATTATACGCTATCGCATTTTCCATAGCCGCCGTATTGTTGACAACCATAGCATCCAAATCCGCACGTATTAAGGCACGAGCAGAGGTTAACTGACCATTGGCCACAGATGCTGCCATATCATCCTGATTCATAGAGCTATACATAATTGCGATATCATACTTTCCAAGGTATTCCGCTAAATGAACCTGAAATGACTCAAATAACTCTGTTTCCTCTCCGGCATCCAGCCTCAATGCAAAGGCTTCGCAATATGTACTTAATTCTTCTACCAGAGTAAGATACTCCTCTTCCAGATTCCTTTGCTGGTCAGATGTTGTTGCAATACAATGTGCAAAAATGACACGATGCAAAGACTCAAAGCTCTCTGAAATGGCTCCAAGCTCCTCTATACTCATCGCATAGTTCTGCGAAATTTCTTCACTCGCCTTTAACATATTGTCCATTCCACCCATGGTTACAACCATTGCTACAATCAAAATAACTGACAGCACTGTCATTGGCAAAAGTGCTTTGATTTTAATCGGAATATTCTTTAAAAAACGCATATCTCATTCCTCCATTTAATCCGGCGAATACATTTTCGCCGGATTATTTTTTCTAACTGATTAAATTATACTGATTTGGAGGAATTTTTTCAACAGTTTCAGTCTATTTCCTTGTTCATAACCAAAATTTACATTTTATGTCACTTTGTTTTCTCATGTGTGCACACAATAGAGTGTTCAATCAAAAGCGGGATTGAACGAAACTCCTTCAATCAAAAGCGGGATTGAAGGAGTAGAAGTTCTTAGAATCAAGCTCTTCCTGAAGAATGCGCAGAGCCTCTCCAAAACGTTGGAAATGTACAATTTCACGTTCACGAAGGAATTTAATTGGTGCTGCAATCTCCGGTTCCTTGATTAATCGTAAAATATTATCATAAGTAGTTCTTGCCTTCTGCTCTGCTGCCATATCCTCAAACAAATCTGTAATCGGGTCTCCCTTTGACTGGAACTGGTTTGCATTGAAAGGCACACCGCCTGCCGCCTGAGGCCACAAACCAACCGTGTGGTCCACATAGTATTTATCAAAACCCGAACGTTCTATTTCCTCTATCGATAAATCCTTTGTCAGCTGATGTACTATAGCTCCCACCATCTCCAAATGAGCCAGTTCTTCTGTGCCGATATCCGTTAAAAGTCCTGCAATCTTTGGATTCTTCATGGAATATCTCTGTGAAAGATAGCGCATACTTGCGGCTAACTCACCGTCAGGACCACCAAATGTCACTAACATATAATTATTAACAAAGTTTCTTCCAGATAGATTTTGTTCGCTTGCCGACAATACCATCCGCAGTCAGTCCAAGCAGATGTTGCGCTTCTTTAATCAATGCAACATCTGCATCTGTAAGATATCCGTCAATCTGTGTTGCATCCGGCAAGCCTTCCTTATCTACTAACTTACCAAAGCGCCACAAATACCACAAGGCCCAGTTTGCATCATTTCCCATTGCTCCCACAGTCACATTACCTGTCGGTTCTGTGTATGGGTTGTATTCAAACGGAATCTCTTCAAGCATATTCTTGAATGACTCATTCTCAAACCACACATTCAAATCGACATATCCTCTTACGCGTGGCAAGACTCCCTTAGAACTGTACTGCCAACCACTAAGTTCAAGATTCTTCGGCAAATTCTTTGTCACTGGAATATTATCCGCAATACTCTTTTCTGATACACTTGGATATCTTGCCCACCAGAATGGTATATCTGCAAGCTCTGACATATACTTTTTCAAACATGGTGTATAGAAACTTGCACCTGTGTAGATAGCAAATCTCATTCCTGCCTGCTCTGCCGTGTGACGATATATGTTGATAATATCCAAGATTCCACTTCCAAGACCAC
This sequence comes from Lachnospiraceae bacterium, assembly GCA_015056925.1. Taxonomy (GTDB): domain Bacteria; phylum Bacillota; class Clostridia; order Lachnospirales; family Lachnospiraceae; genus COE1. Next base: position 28,678 of record SVFJ01000005.1, read on the forward strand.
GAATGCTTGCGTCCTCCAAGTCAAGAATCATCTGACTAATTCCCTGCGGAGCTGCCAACTCTACGAAAGAGGCAGATGCTCTCAATGCTTTTTCTTTTGTGTTCGCATAACAATAATTATACCCTGCAATTACAGGAATATTCGCATCCTTAAATCCTGTCATATGCTCATGGAATCTCTTGTCTGCTACATTACCTGCATTATTAACCTTAACGATGGCATACTCAACACCCGCTCCTCTTAATGCATCATAGTCTTGAATCTCATTCCATCGAGATACATCTATTCCTTTTCTCATGCTTTCTGCTCCTCCAGCTCATCCTCTGTCTCATTGTCCGGAAGCTCATCGGTGTACTTTCCAAGAAATTTTGTAACCATCTTCCATAATTTTTTAACTGGCAAGTCGCATAATGACATATTTTTTAGTGTGCTCACTACTTCATAACTAAGATATAAGATTCCAAATATCTCAACCAATCCAACCGTCACTAATGTTGTTTGTAAATACTCTCTCGCCTCTTCCGGCGCAAACTTAATCACAAAGCCAATTAAATTCCATCCTAACATCGAATCAATGATAGCCAAGAATACAAGCGAGGTAATCATTGCTATTTTTCTGATTGCTCCATCAATACCAACCGAAGAATTAAATTTCCTCTGTTTAATTGCTCTCCATATACCAAAAAAGGTATCCATTACTACAGTCAGTGTGACCATCTGAAACACTATGTTGCTTGTCAAAATTGTTGCTAACTCCTTCATTTGTTTATCTCTCCTTTTCAATATAAAATAAGAAAGAGATGCAGTCCTCTTCTCTGCATCTCTTTCTATTAATGTACCATATTAAAGTGTGTCATTGTATGTCAATATATCATTCAAAAGAGGTCATGAACATTTCTGTCACAACCTCTTTCTTCTCCTAATAAGTAATTCCACATCTATGCAAATAACTTTCGTAGCCATAGCCTTCATTTGGAATATTCACTATTTTTCCAATTGCATACTGCTCCGAAGATATAGACATTGTATCCAAATTAGGATATGGGATGTACATTCTTAATCCATCTACTGCTGCTGTATAAAATCTTTCAATAACGACTCCATTATAACACAATGAAAATTCTTTTCTTCTTGCAGTAGCATCTGGGTGTCTTATCGCCCATTCTTCATAAAATTTACCAGATTCACTGTAATCAATCTCTGAACCAACAATTGAAATACTTAAATCGTTTTTAAATACATATGTTGAATTCTCGTCATCATACAACCACTCGTCTGGTGTTGAGTTTGTTATCGTCTGCCAAAAATTATCATAAGTCATTGCTTCTTCTCCTTTCTTTTGTTTTTTGTTATATTTATTATATAACAATAGGCACGCAAACATCAATCGAACGCATTATGAAAAAAATGTAAAATACATTTTATCCATTCCACCTTGCTTTGGTTTCTCTCACATCAATATGCGTGAAATTTTCATATATTCCAATGCCTCCCTTATTCGGCATTAAAGTATTGGCAAATGCTGCCACTTCGTTAGGTTTCACACCAGTGACTTTGATATCCGCTGCTGTTCCATACTGATGCTGTGAATATATTGTACCTTTAACCTTCTTATTGTACGGCGGTGTTCTATAAGCACTGTTAATCTTTACCGTTTTACCAAAATGGTCTCTGATACTCTGCAACACCTGTACCAGTTCTGGTGAAACAAATACTACATCAGACTTATCCTTGCAAGCAAATTCTCTTACCAGAAAATTCGCAGAAAGCTTTTGTTTTCCCTGTTTTGATTTAGAATATACTTCTACTGTCATCTTAAGTCCTCCTGTTATACTATTTATATTGCAAAATAATATAAAGTTTCTCATAAATATTGTAATTATTAAAAATTATGATATAATCAACTCGTATTTTGAAACTTGACAACCAAATAGTGTTTCTTCAACTGAAGAGAAAGGGGCAACCATGAAAAGATTTATTCGTAGGATTACACTACTCTTGGCCACAAAAAAGCATGATGCGTATGAATTTCTAACGCAAAATGGATTCTTCGAAGAATTAGTTCGAGGAACTGTTAGGTTGATTTTCCTTATCATCATCTTCTACTGCTTTGACCAAGTAGTATGGTAATTAAAAGTCTTGGCCTAGTATACAACGGTCATATGTTGCATAATTAGCTAGGCTAAGACGCCACCACTAATTTACATGGACAACTTTTGTATGCGTACTTAACACCTGCAAGTCGTATTAACATTAGATGAAATGATTCTAACATTAATAACGGACGGATGAGTAACCCGTGAATAACCTACCTTATACCGAGTAATCGTCATTTGACTTTACTGGTTGTAAGTACTTGCTAAATGTTGGTTAAGTCCCATAACTAATGCTAGTAGCCTCGTATAAAAAGCAAGTTGCTAAACACTATTTGGTTTTATTAAGAAGGATAGCTTTTAGTTATCCTTCTTATATTTTGCTACTCAGACTTCATTCTTTTCTATTTATTCTTAAATATGAATTTAGTTGAGTAATTATAATCTTGTGATTTTATTCAACTCATTAATGACTGCATTCACAGTCATTTCAATAGCCTTGTCTGTTGTAAGATGTAAGCCGTCTGGAATAATTTCAGCAATATTGTTATCATTAATACCTGATATTCTACCAACATTAAAACCCTTAAAACCCCACAATCCTGCAATCTCAACCAAAGCATCCCCATACTGTACAGTTTGCAAATTATGATTATTTAACAAGCCGTAACTGTTTGTAAAAACCTCTCTGTTCGCCAATTTACCGAATGGCGCACCAACAGCTATAACAACTGCATTAGGGAACAATTCCGTTACATTTTTGAAGAATTGATGACACGCGCCATAATATGTACTTGTGTCTAACTCGATTGCTCCCTCATCATTAAAGGTTATTTCCTTTGTCCCTAATTCTTTATTTCTCGACCAATCGTTAGCTCCAGCCTCAATAAAAATAATTTCTACATCACTAGGAACTGCAACACCAGTGCTTGTTACTTCTCCTGTATTTTCGTCAGTGACTTCTGAATATTGACCTAACAGCCTTTCTTGTGTACACATAGATGCTTCATCTTCATAGCACATTGCTGTGCCACCTACACCGCAATTAGTTGCATCAAATCCAAAGTATTCACTAACTCTTGTACACCACGTTCCTAACTGCGTAATGCTAGTACCAATCCATGCTACCTTTTTCCCTTGTAATGGAGATGTTAGTATTCCATACTCTTCTTTTAGTTGCTCTTTGGCTTTATCTGTCAATCCATCTGCAATATTGCTTTTAATCGCATCAAAATATCCCTTATTGATAATTTCGATAATCTCCGACTCTGTCATATCTGTTACATCAACAATTACAATATCCGAAATATTAATAGCCCCTATATTCCCACTTTCTGTAAGTGCTCCGCTTATCAGAAAATCTATATTGGCGTAATTTTCGTCAGTTGGTGTCACAAGCACCGCCATTCTCTTTAATTCAAGCGATGTATCTGTTGTAAGTAACTTTTTATCAAATCCGTACACAGTATTATTAGGTGCATCTGTAGTCGTTCCATCATATCTACCTGTTAGCAGCCAACATTGCGATGATTCCTCTATTTCCTGTAGATTTACAGCAAACAAATATGTGTGATTTACCTCTACTGGCACAGTGCAAATGTAATTCGGATATGCCCCTGTAAACGTTCCGTCAAGAGTGATTGTTCTATCTTCGACTGACAAAACTGGTGTGACCCCTCGTACAGCATTTGTATGCCATGATGTAATCGGGAAAAGATTTTCAATAACATCACAATCTGCTTTACTATCCAAATCAGTCTTTTTAGCAAGTGTATTGTCCTTAGCTAAATAGTCATTTACCTTGCTGTCGAACTCACTGTTAGTAACCACGTCTGCAACTCTCTCTTTAATTTCTTCCCAAATCTCTTTGTGCGGAACTGCTATAGCATATGTATCCTGCTTAATAGATTCTCTGACAGTGATATTAACTCTTGAAGAAGCCAGTCCGTCGGCAAATACACCAATTGATACATTACCCTTCTTGAGCATATGTGCCGGAATGGTGCACTTATCATCTACTATATCAATATCTTCGCTTGCTCTATTATTCCATACTACTTTAACCTGTACCGCTTTACCGTCCCATTCGTCATCGAGCACAAAGATTGCCTCATAATCGTTGTCTCCAACGATTTCTTTCACATCACACTCAATGATTTTCTTTTCTACTATAAATTCCATGCTCTTCCTCCTTACTCATCTTCATTCTTTACAATGCAATCCTCATATCCATTCTGTACAAGAATTGCATCTGTTTCCGTTTGATATCTCTGAGCCTTGTCACTTACAAGAAAATAAGCCTCATATTTTTCCTGTGCAGCCTCGACTCCTCCCTTATCTTTGGCATCCGTGATTCTCATAGCAATCCACTTACTCATCTGTTGCCTCTCCTTCCTCTGTTAAAATGTAATCAAAAAGGAAGCTCTCGAAGGCATTATTTGTAGCCTCTAAAGCTTCCTTTGCTGTCGCTAATTCTTTTTCTAACAATTCCACCTTTTGACCGAGCGTCAGACTGTTTTCCGGCTTCGTAGCTTCTCCTACTGATGTCGAAAAAACAAAGCCATCTGCAAAGCTTTCCTTGATTACTTTATAATCTGAATAATCCCCTAGCTTAGTACCTGCATCGCTATACACTATGAATCCGCTCGTATTTGAAATAACTTCGTGCATAAATGTCACTCTGACATCATTGTCATTCTTTTCCAATACACATTCATATTTCACGTTTGAATCCTTAAATACAATATACATCTATCTTTACCTCCTCTTATACTGCAAGGATTTGACCTGTTACAAGATGCACCCTGAAAGATGATACATCGGAATGAACATTAAGAACTGCCTTATCCCCTTCTCCATCACTATTTGTCCCGGAAGCATCGGATGACAGCGAACATGATAATATGCCCGTATCCGGATTATACGATTTGACAAGCGATGAGGATGAGGTTGCGCTAGGACTTCCTGCTCCCCATTCATACCCGGTTTGGGTAATCTCACAATTTCCCGAGCAATTAAGGCATGTCGCTTCAACAATAAAATTATCCTCTGTCAGATTTTCGTATCCTGCAATATCTGATACATCAAATGTCCGTCCGTTCCCTAAACATATAACCTTACAACCGCTCACGGCATTAGTACGTCCTACCATCTTACCCTGCCTTTCTTATACACTGAATCGTTGGTATCGTGATTGTAGCTGTTGGTTTCGTGTTGGCATAAATATAGACTGCATTAGTTACGCTTGTTGCTACAGGTGCTAATATCCCCTCATTGCAATCTGCGACACCAAACATAACATTCGGTACATAATTAACATCTACACCGGAACAACTAACAGCTGCTCTATACGGATAATCTGCATAGGTAGAATCCGGTACCCATGAAGCAGCAAGAACTGATTTGTTTACAAATGTTAATATCTGCTTCTTCATCAGCAAAGCATCGACAAGATAGCCGTCCTCTGTCAAGGCGCTAAGCTCTGTGAATGTACTAATCGAAAGATACGGTTTCGTGATTATTGGTACATTACTCTCAAAGTTCGTAATGCCGGAGCTGGCAGCTCTGTATGTTGCAACAGGCATTTCCCATATTCCATTTACATGGTTTATTTCCTCATCCTGTTCAAAATCACTGGTGTTCCACTCGGAACTTGTCGCAAAAGTTGCAATCCGCACAGGCTCCTCATCATTCTCTAATTCAAGAACAATGCAAACATATCCATAATAAGATACATTATCTACAGATGGTATCGTTGCATAAATGGTATGCTCTGCGATTTCAAACAATCTGCCACGAATAATTCCGTAACCTGCATCAATATGCAACTGATTACTTCCTACCCAAGTAATGTCACATCCGTATATTATTCCATTCTGCTGCCTTGTCAGTAAATCGTACAAAACAGCATCATCCTTGGGAGATACTGTAGAGCCGTTATACTGCTTCAATGTAATATTTCCCATTTACTTCTTCCTCCTTTTTAATTTCTTTGTCAGCTCTCTTCTGACTGCGCCATACACCAGTTTGACTGTACCTTTCCTGATTTCCATACCTGTAAGAATCGTCTGATACTCCTTTTTCTTGTGTAGCACCACTGTTTCTTGTCCGATGCTCCACTCTAAAGGCTTTACCAGTTCATCATCAGCAAGCAATGTTATTTCAATCAGATTGTCATATTTCTCAGGTGTAAGAGTCTCTACTGCTTCCAGCAGAGCCACATCCTCAAACACCTCATCATCTCCAACCGTTACCAACTTCGTTTCAAACACAACAGGAGTGATGCGCTGTGCTTCTTCAATATCGTTTCCTATTGTTCCATTAACAGCCAGATAGTACGATAACCGTTCTGACGGATTCTCTTCGTTCACGACAATCAGTTTATTCAATGCCTCTTCATTCTTTTTGATTGAAACCTCTTTCTCAATCACATTCGGGAGGTCAGCTTCAATGTATCTAACCCCAGCCCTCTTGCAAAGGGAAATAGAAATAGTCTTTCTCTGTACATCAACATCTGCATCCACAACAATATCGTGATAAAGCAAAGCATTGACCATAATCTCATATAAATTCGATATACTTTCTGTAAGACCTAATGTCTTTATGCCTATCGTTGAGCTTTCTGCACTAACAGATAGCCCTGCTATATTCTGCAATTTGTCATCACTGGATACATATATTTCAGTAATAATATCCGCAATCCACTGCTCCACAGATGTGCTCTCTTTTTTCAATACCTCCAAATCTGCGTAGACATTAACATCGAAGAGTGAAAGAATTGGCTTATACTCAATCACTCTCTTGGTGTCCGAATCGGACACCCCATCAACAATTCCGCAAAACCGTTGACTGCCTTTGGATATTCTTATGAAATCCCCTCTCTCAGCCTTTACTCCTTGTAGTTTGATTTTCTTTTTTGATAATGCCAAATAATCGAACTCATACTCTATCTCAGACACTTGCATGCCGGAACGATATGCGAACTCTTGCGTGAAGATTTCAATATTATACAGATTCATATTCTATCTCAGCCTCCACCGATATATTGATTGCTTCTGACGACTCATGCATAAAAGAAATCTTATTCACTCCACTTTCAAGTAACAGAAAACGTTCTGTGGAAAAGTCTGATTTGTCATATACATCCTTTACCAACTCATTTCTTACTGTGCAAAGTTTGATACTGTATGGTATCACTGTAGAATCAATGATTAATTTGTATCCATCCTCCACGGTTACATTCACTTTACCGTCTGCCTTTACTTCTCCATTCAAATAATGGATATATGACGGATTCGTACACGGTCCAAATATACTAATTCTAATACCTGACTCCATTACACTATCAGAATCCACAATTACGGTACCGCTTGCGGCATCATAATATGCATATGGATAAGCCAAGGGATATGCCTTTCCCTCACTGTCTGCACTACGGAAATTCTGTCTCTTGACCGTCTTATAATATGTACCAAGGCTCTTCATCGTTATATTGGAATATAAGCCACCTGTCGCAAGCTCTTTCTTTTCAAGCTTATCAATACTCACTCTGATTCGATATTCTTCCCCGATGTTATACACCAAGACCAAAGGCTTGTATTGTATAAACATTACAAACTGTCTGTATTGCTCATAATCAGTAAAGCATATCTTTCCTTTGATTTGCTTTTGAGCAAGCACATCCTCTTCCGGCATATATCTCGTACCTGCTCTGGTGTAGCTTGCCTTGCGTTCCAGTCCAAGTCCTGACACATCATGAAAAAAGGACCTGCTATCGTTCAGGTCCCATTTCTTACCTAAAGAATTTATTAATTGAAATCGTCTCATTCGTATAAATCCCCCAGTTCTCTGTTAATCTTTGCCGTAATACCGCTCATATCAACAGAATTAATTGCATAGTCAACAGCCCCTTGTAACGCATCTTTGATGAGGTCTTGTCCTTCCAAGACACCTTGTGCAATACCTTGTGGCATCGAATAACCTACTGCCACAAAAGATGCCGATGTACCTTCTTCGCCAATCTGCAGAGCTTCATTTGCTCCATCTATGGATGCAGTGCAAAGTTCCTGCGTTGTTGCTTTCAGCTCTGGTGCCTTCGCAACCAATGTAACATTCATATCATCCATTCCGGCAAGCGCAAGAGCTAAAGCCTCATCATATGTTCCTGTAAGGGATGTGATAATGTCTTTACCTAATGCGTCTGCTTCTGCTGTAATCAGTGCATTTTTGTCTGACTGTGCTAAAAGAATGGAATCCATCGACTCTGTATATCCGGCTTCCAATGTTGCCAATGTATCTGTAAGACTTTCTTTCGCCTCACTCATAAGCGCCCATTCACCCATCAAAGAATTGAATGCCTGTGTATCTGTCTGCGCTGTTGTAACGAGTTCATGTAAGTATCCTGCGCCGTCAATGCCAAGCTCCTTGAATGCCCCAAGCAAACCTTCATCAAGAAGTCCCTGTTCTGCAAGAGCTGTCGCCAAGAGTAAATCGTGCTGATATGTGTAAATAGTCGCTGTCTGCGACTGCAAAGCGGTTATCATTTCCTGCGCACTTTTCTCAGACGTAACACTCAGCTCATCAAATAAAGATATCTGTCCTGATAATGTCTTGTCTGCTTCCTCATAAGCCTCCTGATATGCTGACTTCACTTCCTCAACACTCTTAACAGTCTCCTTAGAAACCTCTTTGACTGTGCTTTCATACTTTCTCATAGACTTGTCAAAGTTCTCAGTACTCGCCTCCATATCCATGGCCTCTGTAATCTTCTTGGCCAGTCTGTCGGCTTCGTCAGACATCTCATCATCTGCATCCGACTGCACCTCGAGCAAGTCATCCATAGTCTCAGAATAACCCTCTTTGATATCTGCCATTGTGTCAGCGAGATTATCCTTAGCCTCTGTCATAAGTGCCCATTCATTCATGATGGCAACGAATGCGGCGGTATCTTCCTCTGCTGCCAATACCAATTCATGCAAGTAAGCAGCACCTTCTACACCAAGAGCCTGTATTGAACCAAGTAACCCCTCTTCCATAAGACCTTTTTCTACAAGCTTTGCTGCTATCTGCATATCATTCTTGTAAGTAGTCATTACAAGCACTTGTGACTGTAGGCTCTTAGCCATATCTCTTGCTGTCATATCGGATTCAAGGCTTAACTCCTCAAACAATCCAATCTGACCGTCTATAGACTTCACAGCCTCATTGTATGCTGTCTGATAAGATTCTGTGATGGTATCAATATTACCGGATACCTCACTTGATACCTTATGCATCTTGCCCTGGTACTCTACCTCTACTTTGGTAAGAGACTCCGTGCTCTCCTGCATTTCTTCTTGTGCAGACTGTGCCTCTTCCATCTTGACCTTTAATTCTTCATATTCCGTCTCAAGCTCTGCTACGAGGTTCTTAGAATCATTGAGAGACGGTTCAAGGTCAAGCATCTTTTGATTGTACTCAGCGATTGCTTCTGTTGCATGTTGTCCGAGTTCTTCATTGAACTCTCGCATAGCAGTCTCGCCAGCTTCGCAAGCGGCAGCCCAGTCTTTTTGAAGCTCTGCAGACTTCATAGAATACTCATTATATTCCTCTTCAATCTTGATAAGGTCTGTCTGAGCATCGTACAGCTCTCTATAGACTTCCTCTATATCCTCCTGCATAAACTTCAACCGGAGAGATTCTTCCATATTGCTGATGTAAGACTCCAACTCCGCATTCGTCTGAGAAAGATATCCGCTCTCTTCCTCAATCGCAAGGTTTAACTCCGGCAAAGCTTCGTTCAACTGGTCGACCAGCATCTGCATCTTGGTTTTTTCTTCGTTGGTAAGAGATTCTTGCTCATTCAGTTCCAAAAGCTCATTCTTCATTCTTTCAATCAAAACAAGCTCTGCCGCTTCACTCTTCTGTGCATTCTCTCTTTCAGCTACAGAATCCCTAATAAGCTGATTGCTCTCGCTTATCTCCTCTGCGAACAACTCTGTCTCTGTCTTTGCAGTTGCAGTCTTAACCGCATATGTCGCAAGTGCGGCTGTAAGACCCACAATCGCTGTCACAAGCATTCCTGCCGGATTTGCATTCATAGCTCCATTCAAAGCCCACTGTGCAACTGTAGCACCTTCATTCGCCGCCTTATATGCCTTCCATGCATTCATAGCAGTGGTAATCATCGGAGCAACTGTTCCGTGATAAACTGTTGCCGATGTTATACCAGTAATACCAGCGATAACTAAATCCGAGTTATCCATAACCCATGTCAAACCATCAATTAATGCCGGAAGCGCATCCTCAGCAAAATCAATCGCCCCTGCTGCCGCTTCGTCAAGAGCCTCTGCAAAGTCATCCATAGCCCTGCCAAGCTCTCCACTCTCTAAAGACATCTGTAAATCATTAACGCTGTCGTTTGCTTCATCAACACTATTTTTGAGTGTGCCTTCTATCTTGTCATATGCAGTGATTGCAAGACCTTCCAGTGCTGACTCTAAATTATCTAACTTACCAGTCAAGTTTGCCGACATTGTATCTGCCATGTCCTTAGCGGCACCGTCACAACTATTAATCTGTGCATACAGGTTGTCAAACTCATCACCGGTACCCTTTAGCAACGCATTTACAGCAGCAATATCCGTCTTATTGAAAATGGTACTAATAACATTAGACTTCTCAACTGCTGACATATCAGAAAGCGCATTGTTCATGTCAACCATGATATCATTCAGATTTCTTATCTGTCCGGAGCTGTCTGCTACCTCGACACCAAGGCTCTTCAATGCCTTGGCTCCAACATCTGTCGGAGATACCAAGCTCAAGATTACATTTCTAAGATGTGTACCACCTTCCGCTCCCTTGATACCATTATTCGCTAGAACACCAAGCTCTGCATTCATGGTTTCCAATGGCTGATTTGCCAAAGATACCGTACCTGCACATACAAGAGTTGCTTCTCCAAGCTGTGCCACACTGGTATTTGACTTCTGAGAAGTCTTTGCCATCTGGTCTATATAGCTGTCAAGCTGTGATGTTTCCATTCCTAAAGCAGCCATTGCATCTGTTACAAGGTCAGAAGCATAAGCCAAATCCAAACCGCCTGCTGCCGCAAGGTCTAACACCCTCGGCAATACCTCTGCTGACTTTGTGGCATCATATCCGGCTAATGCAAGATAATTCAATGCCTCTGCTGCTTGGCTTGCGCTATACTTTGTAGCAGCTCCGCATTCCTCTGCTGCTGTCTTTAATGTCTCATAGTCCTTACTCCCCTCGGCAATCTCTTGGGCTGTCATTCCCATGGTAGCAGCAACTTGACTCATGGAAGACTCAAAAGATGAACCAAGAGTAACTGTCGACTGCGATACTGTCTTAATGCCATCTACAATCGCATTCACACCTTCTCTGATGATATCCGATGCCAGATTTGCCTTAAGTACATCTCCGAATACAGATGTCTTCTCGCTTGCATTTTCAATCTCAGTCCCCATTTCCTTAATGGACTCAGTATTGTCTTCTGTCGAAAGCTGTGCCTGCCTTAATGCATCTCTGTTCTCTTCCACCTCAGAGTTCAGATTGTTAAGCTCTACCTGCGCATTATTCAATGACGTTTTCCAATTTGCTGTAGAGTTCTGCGCTTTCCTGTATCCGTCTTCCGCAAGAGAAAGCTTCTGTCTTAACTCTTCAACAATCTTCTGCTGTGCATCCAAAACTTCGTTGGATATCTTGGTGTTTGATGCCATTGCATCATATTCCTCACTCGCTTTTGCAAGTGCTGTCTTTAACTGACTTACTTTTTCTGCTGCCTCATCCTGCTTTTTGCCGGACTCCTCAACCGCCTTGGTATATATATCTACCTTATCTGCCTGTACCTGATACTGCTTGGATAAGATATCCTGTTTCTTTGTCAGAGCCTCAACTGAATCCTGCTGTTTTCCGAACTCGGAAGTAGCAAGCTTCATCTCTGAGCGCAATTCTTTCTGTTCAGCATTAATATTTTTAAGGGCTTTCCGATATTCCGCTTCGCCCTCTAATACGATTTTTGCACCAATTTTGTTTGCCATACTGCCTCCTAGAGTTCTGATAGTTTCGCCACTGGTTTTGGCTCATCTGTAACATACAGGCATCTCTTCGTTTCAAAATTGTAGATACGCTTATGTACTTCGAACATATCAACATACCTGCCAAAGTAAAGCCTGCCTGCTTCCTTAAACGAGAATCCCAGCCTATTCATGGCAGTATAGTAGATATAATCAAAATCAATCTCTATATCCTGCTCATTGTTGCTAGGCTGGGATTTTATTTTTTTATTTCAAAGCACCTGCGCAATTCTTCGTGTATATCATTTGCTAATGCTCTGTAATCTCTTGTAATCACATTGAGAAGCTGTCTGCGTGATAAATCTGTATATTCCGTGTGATTCTCTTCTCTGTCAATTTCAATCCCTTCAAGGACCATCAATGTCAATCCGAATGTAACAGCTCCAATATCCGGTTCTTTAGGTAATCGCTTTATTTCCTCCCCAACAGTAACCTCTCTAAAAGGGACAATCCTCTTCTCAAACTCTGCCACTGTTCCATATTCCTTCTGTATGGCTTCCAGAACATTCAGATTACACTTAACAGGAAGTTCTATGCTCTTTGCGAGCTTAATCTTTGATAATTGAATCATATTACCTCCAACAAGGCAGTGGGTTACCCCACCGCCACTACTTAAGCAAATACTATTCTGTAATATTCAGATAATCCTTAATGAAGGCAATCGCTTCATCCTCAGTTTTGAACCACTGCTTCACTCTCCACTCTCCATCCTTATCTGATGAAGCTACACCGGTAAGTGATGGTGTCTTAAATGTGATATTCTCACCCTTGGTCTCATAACTGTCAGCAGTATCCTTAAACTTAACCTTTGGTAAAACTGCTGCGATATACTTCTTTTCACCATCATCATCAATCTCGCTTGCGTAGAAACCATAGCCAACAAAATTAGCTGTATCTGAATCCTTGTATACCACCTTGCTAGTCGCTTCATCAACAGTATGGCCAAACATAACGTTTGCAGCCTTTAAAGGTAACTGAGTAACCTGAAGCTTAACATTTGCAAATTTAAACTCTGAATGGTCGATAACAAGCTTATTGTCGCCGTATACCTTCGCTTCTCCATACTGTGGGTCAACATCTGTTCCCACTGCTGTTCCGCACTTAAATCCGTCTGAATATGTTCCTGTTTTTACATCCAACTTGGAAATGTATGGATGACTTAATCCATAATGTGCCATTATAATATCCTCCTTAATGTTTATCTGTGTAATTCATCTTAAATACTGTGCACCGAGAACGCTTATTACTTGTAGCACTCTGCGTAACACTTTCATAAGTTGTTTCCAAGAATGAAAACTTGCTTGTAATCTGAAAGCCTCTGCTCTCAAAATACTCTCCTGTCCTGCGTTTCAACTCATGGTAGTTGAACTCCTTGGGTGTATGCATCCGAAGTTGTATATAAGCTGTATCGAACAAGGGCCTGTCATCACCAAATTGTGTCGGTGTTTCATCCTCATAAGAAAATGTAAAGTAAATATCTGATTCATCATCCTCGTAAATATCCTCTGCAACAGGATAGCCTATATGCTCACTAAACTCTGTTACAAATAATTCATTAAGATTCATCCCTTGCACCTGTCTTTCTGTTGTATACTTCCTGCATCTTTGTCATGGATGCGCTCCTTGTCTGATTCACCAATCTTTGTAAGAATGGCCGAGCTGGTTGCCTACCTGCAACACCATATTCAATCCATATCATCTTGAGTGAATTGGAAATCTTATATTTCCTCATCTTCTCTCCTTTTCCTTTTACTGAAAATGAATTGATAGAGCTGTATCCGGTAGGTCTTACATGTACCATCCATGCACCATTTTTAGCCTTTTTCGGCTTGGTTGCTTTAATAGAATCAATAAGTTCTCCTGATAACTCATGGTTATCCTGACGAAGTATGTCTTTCATATTGTTTTCAAGAATAGGCGCAGTCTCTTGCAGAGCTTCAAAACAGATATCATCCGCATCTGTCTGTAATAGCTCACTTAAGAAATCTTCGGGAAAATCCATCTCAAATCCTGCCATCAGCTTGTACCTATCTTGCAATATAATTCGATATACTCATGCTTATCGTCTATGTCATTGATATCCTCAATGTCATATATCTTCCCAGCATATTTAACCTTCATCTTTGTGTTATACTCTGTCTCTGAGTATCTGATGAGAAAACGAATTGAATTAATGCTGATATCTGTATCTGCTACCTCTTTCTCCTTATCCTTGGATGAGCTTCTTTTCGTATACTTCGCCCAACATTTTCTAACAGATACCAATTCTCTTCCAAAGCCCTGCTTATCCGGCTTGGAATACTTCAATATCTCAATTCGCTTGTTCAGTTCTCCCGGATTAATATTCATACATGCCTCCTATACATAATTTGCACTATGCATGTTTAAAATGCTTGATACCGTCTGATTCGTGTAACTCTTGCCGACGGTAAATGAACGGTTGTCATGCATATCCTGGCAAAGTACAAGGACAGCAATCGGAAACTTGGCATAATCATCCAAGGTCTTTCCCTCAATACCTTCCTCGTACTTTGGAATATGCGTATAGTCAGCAACGTATTCTACCGCCGCATCCAGAATCATCTGCATTTGCGTCGGTTCATACTCATCCTCTTCCAGTTTAAGGAACTCAGCTACATAGGGGACCGTAATCTCACTTACCTTCATGCCTTACCTCCTTAAACCAACACCACTATGATGCAGACTTCATATCAAGAGCAGCAATCATCTCTGCATTCTGCACCTTTGCATCAAGTTCAACGAAACCAAGAACCTCAAGCAAATGTAAACGTGCCTTTGTCTCTCTTAATACCTCAATGTCGATATCCTCTGAAATCTTAACAGCAAGCCCCTTGTAATCTCCGTAGAAGATTGCTCTTGCACCTGCTGCCATCTTAGGCATTGCATCAGAAATGCGTACATCCTTGCCAAATAAGGTGTAACCCCATTTAGCTGTTGCATCCTTCTGTAACAGATAGTTACCCTGACCATCCTTAAGCTTACGAATATGCTTTCTGGTATCCTTATTCATAATCCAGTAAGCATTTGCCTGATATCTGTCTGGTACAGACTCCTGTAAATCAATAAGTTCATCTGCTGTGATAGCAGTTTCGGAAGCAGCTTCTACAATCTGTGTTACTCCACTTAACCCCTCAATCTTGCCAGATGTACCAATCAAAAGTTCATGCTCTAAGAATAAAGCAATTGCCTCTGCCATCTTACGAATAACATAGTTCACGATATCGAACTTACTGTTATTAATAAGACTCTTAGAAATATCTGTGATAGCTCTCGCAAGATATTCCTTAAGTTCAATGCTCTTGAATTTACCTGATGTGCTGCTTCCGTCAACACCTTCTGTTGCATAAGTCATAGTAATTGCACCTGATGATTCATCGTAGTATGGCAATGACAATGTACCTGCTACGGTATAATGCTCCGAATCTGCAAAGATAGGGCAAATCTCCTTAGTCTTCTCGATAATCTTATTGGCGATTGTAGTTGGAATAATTGCCCCATTTTCGCCCTTTGCCATTGTCACATCGGCTCTCTCTTCTACTACACCTCTGATAAAGCTCTCAAAAGCTCTCTCCTCTGCTTTCTCCTGCTCTTCCTTGGACTTATCGCCCTCATCAGAACCTGCATCTGTTCTGTCTTCCTCTTCAAGAAAACCTCTTGCTCTCTCTTCTGCCTCGATGGTTGCATCAATCGCCTTAATCTGCTTCTCGTAATCGCCGAACTTCTTAACCTCATCTTCATTCATGGCTCTTTCTTCTGCCTCTGCCTGCTCTAACAGCTTCTTTGTCTCTGCCATCAGCTTTGCTCTCTGCTCTTTTAATTTCTTAATATGCATCTTTCTTACCTCCGTTTTTGTTTAATATAAAAAGCTGACTAAATAGCCAGCTTCTTTAACCTGTTCTTATACTCCGCATTGTCATACGTCTTTTTCTGATTGTCGATGATATCCATATCATCATCAAATGCTCTGCACTCTAATTCTAATACTTCATCATCAGCTCTACACTCTACACTTGTAGCCGAGTATACCGGAGTCTTATTAACCACCAGCGTAATATGGTCCAAATCAAATCCCCGTACATGACGTAACGGTAACTGGTCGGCTCTCTCCTCGATTTTGTCCTGAATCCTACGCATACCAAAGGACCAACCTTTGATTTTACCCTGCTTTGCCTCTGCAATCGTGTTCGCATCTGTAATTTCAGCCTTGGCATATAGACCGATGCGGTCTTCTTTTAGACTCAGAGTATTCGCTCTGGTCTCTGCAAGGACACAGCCTGCATCATGGTCCTTTGTCATCGGCACATTCTCAGCTCTTGCAAGAGCGTCTGCAAATGCTCGCTCTTCAATCACTTCGATTACCCTCTGACCTTTGGCCGTAATCACAGGACGGCTAGGCTTGCCCGTCACATTAACGTACCCGGTTATCTCTAAGACACCGTCAGCTCTCACTTCCACTTTCATCAGCTATCTTCTCTCCTTTCTTGAAATTTTTCATATTGGTTGTCGCATTGGTATTTGGTGTGTAGATTTCTCCTGTTTTGATGTTATACAAGACACTATCCAAACCAAGGCGAACAAATTCAAAGCCTAACGGCTCTAAATCCTCTTTTTCTCTAATTTCATCGACTAAAAGAAAATTGTTCTTATAGGCGATTTCATATGCCTCATAACGTTCTTTGATATTTCCACGTTTGAGTTCCTTTACATCAAAATAAAAATGATAACCCTGCTCTTTCTCAAGCTCAGTCAATAAATCTCTGTCTAAGCTCGCCTCAATATCTGCAATCAGTGGCATGATACAGAAATTAATAAAATTATCAATATCCTTCTGTGTCGCATTGCCTCTGATGATTGGATTTGCAATGGAGAAGAGCATTGTTAACTCTGCCGAGTTGGTCTCTTTATTCTCATTGAGCTGTAGCTCTGTCGGTGTACTAGATAACTCGTGGAACTCAGCACCCCTAGAGAATACTGCCACCCTGTCTCCATTTGGACTAAACAAAGATATCAGTCTGCTTTTTATCTTGTTTAGTGTTGCTTCGTCCTTAACACTGTCTGGGCAAAGATATCCTTTCTTTCCTCCACCAGTCTCTACAAGACTTTTTTCAAAACGCAACTCATTGTAGGCAACTGCTGCCATCGTTCCACTCTGCTCCTGCATCGGTGTACTCTTGTGACCATCTCTGGTGTTTCTTAGCAATTTGATAAATTCATACTTGCCGTATCTTTTCCCATTTACACAGATGTCATAATCTTTGAATATTGGGTCTGTGTTGGTTAAGAAGCTAATATTCTCGCACTTCACATGATGAATGCTTACCACATCTTCATAACGCTTATTGATATAAGCAAAGGCACCTTTGCCGAGGTAATAATCTTCCAGCATGGCTCTCCAAAACTGTGGAGCTGTCATAGTATCGCCTGTGTCATAATTTAGCAAGTAGCACCTTCTGTCACCCTTAATCTGCTTAACCTCTCCCTTCTCTGTTTTAAACAGATTAACTGGCAAAGCAGATATAACATCTGATATCAGCTTAATAGATGCACCAACACTTGGAATCTCTAAAGCCTGCTCTCTTGTCAAAGACGTATTTTCTCCGAGAAATCTTCTCAATTCATCGGATACTGCAACACCACTGGTGTCCGAATCGGACACCGAAGACGTATCTGCTCTTTTCTCGATAGTCCAACCGAATAAATTCATTTTCTGCCTCCTAACATACTATAAAATCACTTCCGTATAACATCTCCTGCTGCGCAAGATAGATAGCATTAATCAATGACACAACCATATCCACCTTACCGTTTGAACGTTTTTTATTGACATAGCGATTCATGTTCGTGTCATAAGTACACCTTGCGTTCTCAAAGTTGATTTCCAAAAGCAAATTCTCATCGTATAAGAATTTCTTGCCTAATATAGCCTCTTTTAGAAGCTTTGTAGGCATATGTAAGGTATCTGAATGCTGTCGGACAATGACGCACTCATATCCCTCTCTTTCAAGTGCCTGCATCGTTGAAATTGCATTGTATTTATCAAATGCCAACTGGACTATCTCCACACCATACTTTGTTTGCAAATCCATGATGAAGTTCTGCACATCCAGATAGTCAACCAAGGCTCCCTCGCTTGCAAAGCACACTCCCTGACGTATCAGTTTCGCATAATCAACACTTTCTTTCTGCCTCTTGGCGGCAAGTTTATCCTCCGGCAACCATCCCCAAACCTTGGCATAAATCACATCATCTTCCACTGTTACCATTGCAACAGATGTGTTATCCTCGGTCATGGATAAGTCGCATCCTATATATACTTTCCTGCCTCTCCACCAGTCAATATCTTCCTTGCGTCTGCATTCCTTGACGCTCGTAATCTCAATATAGGCTTCTGCTCCCATGCCCTTGAACTTGATGTTGCAATGCTTACAAAGGAAATTTTCCCTCTTATTCGGGTAAAGGATTGCATTCGCTCTCTTTTCTTTGATTTTCTCAAAGACTTTTTCATTACTGACTGCTACAGGATTTGCCTGATACAAAATCGTGTCATCATCCTGCCACGAATCCTCATGTACAAGCTCCTCATCCGGCTCATAAAGTAATGCAAAATATCTGTCTGACAAGCCCTCATTCAATCCGTCTAAGGTCTTCTTGGCTCTGTCAATTTCATCAATCATGACGTTATCATCATTCGGGTACTGTGTACTGATGATGATACCTAAAGCATTAGCCAATGTTATCTGTGATGAGCGCATCGCCTCAACGGGATAATCGTCAAGTGCACCTGCCTCATCAGCAAGGAACGCATTTGCAAGTTTTCCGTCCATACCGTCTTTCGAGTATGCAAGCGGTGTATACTCCGAATCAGTCAGATTACATCGAATCTGACTGCGAAGCAGCTTAAAATGTTTGCTGACATATGGACTCGACTTAATAATCTTTCTGATAGCTCCTTTCAGCTCAGAAGACAAAGCCAAATCAGGAGCAACCGAGAAGAATCTCGAAAACTGTGGTTCTGTCAGCATCAAGAGTATAAAAATAACGCCACAGTTGAAGGTCTTGAAATTCTTTCGAGCAATCTCCAACAATGCCGTCTCGTAATATCTTATGTCTTTATTCTCATTATTTCTCAATTTGGTACAGAAAGTGGCTGTAATCAATAGACAAGCATACGGTTCCAAGCCTTCGTTCATCGGGCACCCTAAATCCGGGTGTACCATCAAAGACAATATGGACTCGATACGCTCATAAGCCTTCTCATCGACATAAGCCTCTGCATTCTTTCCATCCACGATATCAACCCAGCGCTTAGCCTGCTTCTTGACATATTTGCCAACATAGAAATTATCGTCAGTAATACACCACTTTGCGTACTGGTAAGCAACCGAATCTTTAACTGCCATTTCCTAATATCTTTTTCAATGGGTCCTCTTCGTTTTCATTCGTCTTTTTCGGAATACTGCGCAAACCACCACTAATCGTCATGAGGTTCTCTTTCTCAATATCCATCAGCATTTTTCTCTTTGCCTGTAGCTGTTTATCAATGGCTGTGACCTGACTCTGAAAGCTACCAAGCATCTTGTAATACTCCGCATAGGACATTCCGGATTCAATAAGCTGACTTTCCTTTTCCTCGAACTTCTGCGCACGCTGGTAAAAGCTCTCCCTCTTCTGCTCAAACTCCTCACATTCCGCAACTAACATACAGTATCTGTTGATGACCCCCTCAAAGAGCGCATCATTCTTATTAATTTTCTTAAGCAGCTTATTTACTTTCATAAACTCCTTATGCGCTCTGTCATTCTCTCTGACTTCCTTGCGCTCCTTAAGGGATACTCCTGTCAACAGTTCCTCTTCGGCCTTTTTTCGCTGTTCCATTTCAGCTTTGGTTCGATGTGATTTTCCTTCTGTGGAAATTACCGAAAACGGCTTTGATGGTCTACCCATTTTGTCTCTCCTTTCTCCCCTTTCAGAAAAATTTCTCATTTTGGGAATATTTTACAAATGAATCCTTGCTGTAGGTGTGGAGCGATTCTGTATTTCAAAATGCCACATCCCCGGGGGGAGTTTGTTCAGCAATTATGCGCTTTACAACCTCTATCGGTATCTCGAAATTGTCACACATTTTGTGGTGCATTTCGCACACTGTCAACAAGTTATCATTATCCAATCTTTTTTCATAATTTTCTTCTATTTTTTCTGCATGATGCACAGAGATATTTATATTATTTAATATCTTTTTTGTACCATAGAGATTGCGAATGCATATCTGACACAAGTAGTTGTCTCTCTGCTTAATCTCTTCTCTCTTCTGCTGCCATGCAGATGTATTTCTGAATCGGTCTGCTGCCGAATCTTTCTTCTGTATCTTCGCAGGTCGCATACCGCAATCATAATCACTTTTATGTACACGATTGCAATACTTACATGACTTTAACATCTCTTCCTCCTGCACATAGTAAAAGGCACTGGGTTCTGTTCCCAATGCCTTATCTCTATGCTACTAATATACACCATTGTTATGTGCCATTCTATGCCGTCTTCTCTTTTGCTTCCGGCAATTGAAATGATTCGAGTGCTCTTGCGTGGATACGATGCATATTTCTCCAACTCATATTGATATCCGATGCTATCTTCTCCCATTTATAGCCTCTAATATATCTCAATGTAAGCACTTCTCTTTCATCTTCCTTCTCAATCATTTCGATACGTCTGAATATATCTGTATACGTTTCGATGCGCTTATATCGAAGCCTTATCATCTCACCAATCAACGCATGCTCTTTCACGATGTAGTCAGATAAATCTCCCTGCCCTGCATTCGCTCTTGGCATATCCGATATATGCATACTCGGACACATAGCATTGATGCGCAACTCTTCTATCTGGCCTTCGATTCTTCTTACTGCTCTGATGCATTCTAGGTACTGATTTAGATACTCTTTCTTCTTCTCATTCAACTCTGCTTCTGCACTTAATTCTTTCTTCATATGACACCTCTTTATATATCAATTTTCTCCCATTTGTGATATACTTAACGTGTCGTTAGGACATTGCTTAACTTTGGTCGGTGGAGCAATGTCCTTATTCATTTCTACACGATTTCCACATAACTGTGGAATATCTGTTCAACATATTGGTCTGACTTAAATGTGTAATGTCTACCTGTTACATTCCTTGGAGCATGTCCCAAATATTCTCCTGCTGCCGATTCGCTTCCCCCTCTGCGAACAATGGCTGTTGCTGTTGTCTTTCTAAAGATATGCGGATATACTCTTTTATCTACTCCAGAACGTTTTGCAATCATCTTTACTACATAGTATATTCCATCTGCCGATAAAGCTCTGTGGATATTCCTTGCACGTGTAAATAGTGCCTCATCTGACGATAACGAAACTTCTCGTTCTTCCAGATACTCTTTGATATATTGCAGTGCAACCTTATCCAAGAATACTGGTCTGAACCGATTTGACTTATGACCGTATATGATTATCTTTCCTGTTCCAAAATCTATATCGCTTATTTTAACACTAGGTATCTCTCCCACTCTCATTGCTGTCGAACGTAAAAATTCAAGGATTGCTCTGTCTCTCTTGCTGGTGCACCCTCTCTTTATCACTTCAACATCTGTCGCTTCCAAATGTTCGATAGGCTTTACAACTTGTGCAAAAGGTTCTACTCCGTCGCATGGGTTCTCTGTTACCAATTTGACTTTGCGCATCCATGTGAAGAATGCCGATAAGTTCCTTCTGTAATTGTTCAGTGATGTGTTCGAATTTCCCAACTGTTTCTTCTGGAACAGATAGTACTCTACATCACTTTCACTAATATTATTCAATGGCTTATTTATATACTCTACAAACTCTTTAAGTGTTCCAAGATAAGCTTTTACCGTTTCGTGGCTCAGCTTATTGGCTTTCCTCGCCATGAATAATTCGATAATGTATTTGTTGGTATCATCAATTGCCGCTGGAAGGGTTTCCATCTCTGACATCTCGATATCCTGTGCTGCCTTAACAATGACAGCCTCCAGTATTGCCATTGTCGTTACATCTAAATACATTCTCATTCCAACCATAATGTCATTCTTTAACTTCGTCTTTGCATTCATAACAATAACCTCGCTATTCTTTTGTTTACTGGTTACTATTAATCATTTATATCCCCTGCTAACTCAGCTTTATTTCAGTTTTCCGTTTTAGTCCTCTATTTCAACGGCTTCAAAATTATCTGCTATCAATGCAACATTGATATTTTTAAGTTGTTCTTGTGCCTTGCTAATGGCTTCATTTTCGTTTTCAGCTTCTACCTCTACGACTTCACTATAATAGGCTGTTACTTCATATCTCATAACTATATTTCTCCACGTTCTGTAAGAAGATTTTTAATGTGTTCTTTTTCTTCTATTTCATTTTGAGATAGTCCATGCTTCTCTTCCCATTCTGTCAAATGTTCCAATCTTGCTTTTAAGCGCTTACTATCTGCGTTTTTATAAATTCCCATTTCTTTGTAGCTACTCATATTTTCTACCTCCATAAAAAGTTCCAAAGTTAGCTAAATTCTTAATCCATTGCTTTCCATATAATCGGCACAAATAGTAGCATTATAATGTCATCCACTATTCTACTTGTAACTTGTCCGTATATAAGTAGTTCTAATGCCATCCAAACTAAGCAATATGCAAGTGCAATGCAACACGTTTTAATTACTTTCTTCATCACAACCATTACCTCGCCAAATTTTTATACATTGAAATATACTCTTACAAATGTACCTTTTTCATCTGTCGCAAAATACAAGTGACCGTAGAAATCATCTTCTATATATCCTTGTGATTGGTCGCAATAATAATCATCATCAACTAATCCATCACGGTCTAATTTGTTTCCAAGCTCTGTATATAAATGACCGTCTTTTTCTACACACCCTTTGACAAATACGGCTGTTGTAAAATCAATTCCATCTGCGTCAATTTTTTCATTAACCTTTTTTGTTAATTCTTCTATTCTTGCATTTAATTCTGCAATCTCTTTTATCTCATTATATACGTTCATATCAATCCCTCACCTAAATTCTTATCTTCTTCACAAATTACTGGTAACTCAGACACACGTTTTTTTACTTCAAACAACACAATATCTGCTGCATACCCAATTTTCAAATTCATTTCATCGTGAATAATATCCAATACTGCTTGTTTGCTTATTAAATCACTCATTTTCCGCCTCCATTAAATTCTTATTTACCGTTCATCTAAATCTTTTTCTGAAATCCAATCTCCAAATGTTCCATAACATGTAAATTCTGTATGGCAACTTGGGCAATAACAAAACGAATCATTTTCATCTTCTATTGAATCAGTCATCTTATCAGTAATATATCCATCGTCATCAACAATGTATTTTTTACTATAACTTCCAGAAACAACATATTCTAAATCATATCCACATTTAGGGCATTTCATAGTATGCAACTCCTCTCTAAATTCTTAATTTTCTCTCTGTTAGTCATGTCTGTACCTTTCTGTGCTTGCATGGAAGAAAATCTTAATATCTCCCAGACCTGCACTTGATAATTTTTCTATAATCCTTGCTAATTCTTTCTGTTCCCATTTTACTGGTCCATTATCGCTGTTTTGAAAATGTACCGCTCCACCTCTGCATAGCAGAAATCTCTTTACTGCCTCTGCTGTTGTACTTCCGAGCATTCGCCATCGTCCTGACGCAATATAGAATATCTGATTAGGTGTCAACTGAAATCCTAACGTCTTTTCTATCTTGGCAAGCTCTTCCTCAGTAGCCATTCCGCTTAGTACAAGTTCTCTCACTGCCTTCTCTCTTGGCATAATAAAGTTTGCTGTTGCGTGAAGTTTGTTCATCGGACAAGCCTCGCACTTTTCCTCTAATTTCTCTGCATCATCTTCATGACAGTACAGTTCCGGCCATGTGCAGTACGAATCACACATCTCTTCTCTAATCTTCTCTAATTCCTGCTCGGTCATTGATACCTCCATAGATGTTCTTCAATCCTAAGATGCAATATTTATCTTCAATTCCTGTATGCTCCTGCATCACATATCCTACAGTTGCCGTTAATGCCTTTCCGCTTTCCTGTCCTCTAACAAGTTCCTTGAGGATTAGCTTGTCATCTTTTCTGTAATCCTGCTGCATCACCAGAAGAAAATTGCGCTCCTTGTATTCCAACTCAGCAAACTGGCGAATAGAAAGAGTAATAACCTTCGGCTCATTGCTCCGCTCTTGCTCCACAGGTGGAAGCTTCTCGAATTTCTTCTCTGCAAGCTCATGCATCTTCTTTCTGGTCTCTCTATCAATCTTGTCCTGCTCTTCTGAATATCTTTGTTCTTCTGTCTTTTCTGCCTCAGCCTTATTCTTATACTGGTCGCACTCGGATACTGCTGCCGACTTCTTATCGCAATCTGCATAGTGCAAACACGAATAGCAAGGAACATCTTTGTAGACTGGTCTAGGTTCTTCTAGTGTCTGATTCTTTTCTGCGTCAAGCATTTCCTGATACTCTTTCTCTAATCTGCTGTTCTCTACGTCAAACGTTGGCTTTCCATCCGCTCCGCAAAATACAGTTACATTTTCCTTTCTTTCCACCATCATCCATGAGCCATGCACATTAATCGAAACTGCTTGTCTAATCTTGCTGTCCTCATATCTTGTAGCAAGAAATTCATGGACTATCTTGTGTCGATACCAGCCATAACCATTGTCACTATTCAATACTCCATCTACAAAGTGCTTAATATCTTGTTCGGGTTCTTTCTGTTCTTCCGTCTCTTTTTCTTCCTGTTCTTCAATTGTCATCTGTCCCGGTATCGGCTTTGAAGCTTTCTCCTGCATCTTTAACATTTCTACGCTTTGAAGATTCATGTATCCCAAATCGTTATAGATGCCCTCTGCTTTCTCTTGCCACTCTGGTGACAAGGTTGCAAGCTCATAAGCAATTGAGATACTGATATTCTTTGCTTGAAAAGCTGTCATGAATACTTCGCTCAAGCTGTTATGTATCTTCTCGTATCTGGCAACCTGTGTGGCCGATATGTTAAGGCTCTTTGCCATGAAGTCTCGAAGCTTCATGTCCTCATCTGTCTGAATCTCAAGTAATTCTTTCAGCATCTTCTGAGTCTGCTTATCCAACTTGCGATTCTCCAAAATCTCGTTGAATATGGATTTCAGCTCTACAACTTCCATCATTCTTTCCCAGTCAGACTTATCTCTAAAACGATTGGCTACAATCAATGCAAGCTTCTGTAATGTCTGACTCTTCTTAGGCTTTATGATTGCCGGAACATATCTGTACTGTTTCATGCCTTTCTGCTCAACCAGATAGATACATGCTGTTCGTCTTCTGTGCCCTGCAACAATCTCATACATATCCTCTTCTTCGTCTGATTCATTCAGTAGCAAAGGTTGTAATATTCCCGCCATTGGAATTGTCGCAACCAAATCATCTATCTCTTTGACACTGTAATGATTATCCTTTGATGGAATCATCTTGTAGATATCAATCAACTCTACTTCTCCGTCTATCTTAATCTCATCTGTACTCTGCATATCGTTTACCTTACTTCTCTCGTTTAATATATCCTTCAAATCAAATTTCCCCATCGTGCAATCCCCCTATCTTGCAGTGTCCGATTCGGACACTGCAACATCAAATATTCTTCAACCAGTGCCTTATAATCCGCAGATGCTTTGCATCTCTTGGAATATGTCATAAGCGGCTCTCTTGCAAATGTACTCTCTTTGACCTTCGGTGTCTTATGAATTACCGTGTCGAGAACCGGATAACCAAGGCTCTTGATGTACTCGATTCCATCTGTATCGTTTGCTCTATCAAAATGTGTGACGAAGCAACCAAGAAAATTAAGATTTTCGTTAAGGTCCTCTTTGGTGTTATCTATCTGTTCCTTGAGTTCTGCCAATCCCTCAATAGAATAATCATCAATGATAACCGGCACTAGCACATCATCTGATGCAACCAAGGCGTTGATTGTCGAGATATTGATATCGGGTGCATTGTCGATGATTACATAATCGTAATCATCTCTTATCTGCTCAAAGGCTTTTGCAAATCTTGTCTGCTGTGGTCGCACCTGGTCTAGCATGACCTGTAGGTTTGCACTAAGTAAATTCATGTTGGCGGTGATGATATCCAGATTATCGTAGTCTGTATGCTGTATCAGACTTCTCATGTTTACCCTGCGCTCTGTCATCAGCTCCGCTGTACCATTGCTGTCATAACTGTGCCTGTTGAAGTGCTTGCTGGCATTACCCTGCTTGTCGTTATCAATCAGCAGTACTCTCTTGTTATGCCCTGCTGCCAACTGGTAAGACATATTAATGCTTGAAATGCTCTTGCCAACTCCACCCTTCATAGCGATTATTGATAATACTCTCATTTCCTACTCCTCCTCGTTAATTTGCTAATAACTGCTCTTCCAACTGTTCCCATTCCCTGTCACTGTACTTTGTCTGCGAAAAGCAACTGAATGCATTCCGCTTTGGCGGTGACTTGGATATCTCATGCCCGGCAACAATATTGTTAAGGCATGTGCCTACATAGGCGCTTACGTTTGCAATCTCTCCCGAATGCTCCTCTACATTCCTGCACACTGACAGAAACATATTCTCCGTAATCGGTAGCTTGCGATTGTTGTCCTTAACCAATTCCTCTAACGCAATCCTTGCAATGGTCGGATACTCCTTGCTTACCCTCTGGTATCCAACCCGAGCTTTTATATCATCGTCATCATCCGTTCCCTCATCCTGTGAAGGGGGTTTAGGGGATGATGATATAATCTCTGTAGTAATCTCTGTAGTAATCTCTGTATTTGTATGACGATTTTGCGACACACCTATGACGTTTTTTTGACACAGGGTTGGCGGTTTTTCGTCAGACCTATGACGTTTTTTCGTCATAGGGGTATTCACTTCTCCACCATGCGTTATTTCATGTAATCTTTGTGGTATCAATTCTATGAAAAGCACGTTATTGCACTTCACACCGCTTGGTGTCTCTATCGTTCGGAAAATTCTTCGTATCACTCCGAGCTTTTCTAAACGAGCCATTGCGTCCTTAACGCTTCGCTTGCTTTCTCCAAATTGTTCTGCAAGCTGTTCATAATTTCTCTGTAGCAGGTCAGCTGAGAATTTCTTTTTCATTCCAATCACTTGCCCGGTTACTTCATCCCTTACCTCTACAGGTCGATACCAGTACACAATATCAGCAAGAAGAACAATGCCTAGCAAATCGGGTTTGCCTGTCTCCTTCAAAATATTTTTGTACCAGATTTGTGGGATTACATTTCCAGTCAATTGGATAGATGCCATTGCATCTACAGTACTGCTGCCCGATGTATATTCGGTCATGCACTCCCCCCTCTTCTTTGATTATTGAATAATGTTGAAAATAGACTTATGTACGTCCTTCACTATATAGCCTATTTCTTCATAGCACATTGTTATGTAATCCTGTATAATCTCCTTACAGGGTGTCGTTACCACCCCAGTACCAATGAAAGGAGATTATACATAATGGGTACATGTCCTTTTTCTAATCCACCAAAGCTATGCAATAATGGTTGTGCTTTGATGATTAATGGCGAATGTGCCTTCACTGTTATTGCGCAGAATTTAGCTTGTCAGTCAGTGAAGGATGGAAAGAAAGACCAAAAATAAAATGGTTATTTTGCATCGCAAGCGATATCAATTCCAATTCTGTTGGGCTGATGTCGCTTTTCTTTATCGCTTTAGTAGCTCTCTCATTCAATGCCTCAGTAAATTCTTTATATGCCTGATACATTCGGACACCTCCTTCTATCCGGCAGAAAGGGTCCTGCTCCCCTTCTGCCCCTTAACTTTATAATTTCCTTTTGCCTTCCGGGGCGTAGACAGGAAGGCTTCACCATGCTTTGTGATATATAAATTCCTTCTAGGAACAAAAGGACTGTAGCTGTTCCTGCTTATACTCTCTAAGCAGCTCTACTATCTTCTCAATCTCTGCCTGCTCTTTGTATGGCACTTGGCAGAACACATCGTACTTCACCCACACACACACGATTTCTTTCGTGCCGAGCATATAATCAAATACCAGATACACACCATGCGCATTCATGCGGTCTCTGACGCTGTCATACCCTCGTCTACGGTAATATACTCTGTTCTCCATATCCGGCAGAGACAGCGCAAAATCAAAATCTACCCTCACGGAGCAGAAGAACTTTCCTGCACCGAAGTCAAACTCCTTGTAGTCCTTGCTGTATTCAGTTATGCTGTCAATCTTCATTGGTTATCCTCACGTTATCAGATGCATGGATAGATATATGCTCCACCGCCCGAGGTACTCATTGAACTCATAACGGCATCTGTCTAATGCATATCCGTCATATATTCGCTCGAATATCTTTCGCACATTCTCGCAATCCGGCGGCATACTTACAATCTTCTCCACATCTCTTCGACTGTACTTGTAATCATTAGGCGGCATACTCCAAGGTCTTACCAGTCCCTTACTCTGCATCCATCGTCTCTTACCCTTGACCTTCTTCTCCGAGAACAAATCCTCTAAGGTCAACTGACCTTCCGTCAACTGCTCCTGCCTCATGTCCTTGGTTATGTAGCGGAACAATCCCTCGATACCCTCATCGGTAAATTGGAGATTGTCACAGTTCACGGTTCCAAGTCTTTCACGTTTGGCTTGTCCTGCCCTCTTGCGGTCACACCAAAGAGCTTCCATGAGCTGTCGGTCTAATCCACCACTTATCAGCATATGATGATGTATACGGCCATTCTTCTTACCGTACTCATGTATGCAGATATAAGCAGCCTTCGGCAGTCCACGTTTCAACCGTTCCCGGTTCACTCTGTCTACAAAATTCTTAACTCGTCTTGTGGCTTCCTCTTCCGACCGAGGTCGGAACTTGTTACTGTAAGTCAAATCAATGCGGTAATCTTCATCTGTGAAGTTGCTCTTAATGAGCTGATACAGATATCTGATTGCCCTTTTGGTATTAAGACTCTTCTGCTTTGGAGCTGAGACATTCCTCTTTCTTCTCCTGCTCCTCTTATGCCTACCATTGTCGATGTTGGGTACAATGTCTACTTCGATGTAGTCACATTTCCTTCCGTACCTTCCACATCTGATAACCTTCTCTCTTACGCTTCCGTATCCCTTCATACTCACCCTTACCGGTGCGTATTCAATCCCCTTAGAATATATAGAATAATTCTAAAGTTAATACTTATATACCAGCTCGAAACGCCCTGGATATCGACGTTTTTGAAAGTTTACGATAGTTGACTTTAGTCAATATTCTTGGTATAATAAATATGATTATTGAATACTTTCATTGCAAACCTCGAAGCATTGCCCTCGCTTCGAGGTTTGTTTTTTTGCACCTCTGAAATATTGATTATTGAATACTTTGGTTTCAGAGAAATGGACCAGTGAGGAATCGAACCCCAAGCGCATATTTATTTCAGGAGGAAATAATACGTGTCAAAGCAATCATACTTTGCGCTATGCCCTGCATCTGCTCCGGATTGGCGGCACTGCTGCCGCCTTGTTTTATGAACGGTATATAAGATATTTATCTTGACTGTAGCTTCCGCAGAAGAACACCATTCAGAAAATGATTAATGAAAAAATGTCTTACTTTCGGTACTTTTTGTATAACTAATGGAGATTACTTGCAAATTGCGAATACTCTCTGAATGATGTCCTTCTGCGGAAGCTACAGCTTGGTACTATGCCTGTTGCATCCGCTCGGCTCTCTCCCTCTCCTTGCGTTCTATCTCTTCAAATCTCTTGCGTGCCGCCTCTTGGTCTTTTGACGGATAATATCCCAGATGTGCCATAAACTGGTCACAGAGCTTCTGCACTATCTCATCATGCTTCTCTTTTGGTAATGTATCCATATCAATCGGCTCTCCGTCATTGATGCGGACAAAATACTTAAATGTTGGCTTGGTTCTTGCTTTTCCTGCCATGCTTACACCTCTAATCTCTATCTCTAATAACTATGTCAGCGACATTCGTTATTTGCCTGTCTGAATTATTTTGTCTGCCCCCTGCCCGAAGACAGGGGGCTTTCCCTTATGATGACTGTTTGTCCTTTGACCAGTTGGCTGGCGTGAGCATCATTCCAATAATCATGCCCTTCTCAAAATCGCTTTTGGTCTTAAACTCTTCCAGCGCAACCTTCCATAATGCTGTCATATCCTTGTCTTTCATTTCGCCACCTCCTTGGCTGGTATCTTATGTTAATTAGTTACTTACTGTGTTATAATCTCCTTTACAGGCTATTGCCGTAGCCGAGTACTAAAGAAAGGAGACTGTTTATATGTACGATACTGGTCTTGCTCATGACCTTGCTATGATTGCATGTCAAAATTGCGAAATTGACACTGGCGAAACAGTTGTAGATTTTTCTGCTCGCTTATATGAGACTTATAATAAATGCAATGAAAAAATTCTTAGTCTCATGCAAAAGGACACACCCGAAGAGCCGTTTATTATGGATTAGGTTTTAACTTCTGTGTCGAAAGGATGAGGTATTGTGAAATCTTCAAACTTTGCAATGCCTCATCTACTGTCAAATCTTTCATCTCAAGAAATCTCACAACCTCATTTGCTGTAGCCTTTGTTTTATCTGTAGCAAATCCACCTGTAACGGATTTATCATTCACTACCTTATCAAGACGTTCCATTGTCTCCGATAACTGCGAAGCGTCTTTTTGCATCTTCTTTAATGTCTTTTTAACTCTTTTCGTTCCCTTGAGCTTTATCTTATATTTCTTCACTTGCTCCATGCTTACACCTTCTTCCAACTTGTATTCTTTTTTCGTTTCGTTGAATACATAATAATATTCTTCGACACGCTTTGTCAAGGGTTTTTGTATTCTTTGACACACTTTTTGTTGCTTTTTTTGTTTTTTGCTGATATTCTTATAGTGAAGGAGGTGTGTACATGACTGAAAATGAACGCATAAAGGAAATTCGACAGCACTTTAAAATGACTGGCGAAGAATTCGGCACAAGACTTGGCATTACTAGAGGCGCTTTATCAAATATTGAAAACGGAAATCGTAGTGTAACTCCACAGATACGCAAAGCCATTTGTCGTGAATTTGGAGTTGATTATATATGGTTAACCCAAGGACATGGCGAAATGTTCTTTGATGATGATGACGAAGATGATGGTTTTGGCCTTATGGTCGACGAAATTCTTGCAGATGAACCTGAATCAGTAAGAAATGCTTTTAAGATGTTCAAGAAAAAGTATACTCGTGAAGATTGGAAGATGCTCTTTAGGCTCATAGCCAGAAGTGCAACATATCTCCAAGAGCTTCAGGAAGAAGCAGAAAAGGAAGTGTCCGAATCGGACACCGAAGAAGAGGACTGATTTTCAGTCCTTTTTTATTTTATACCTATAGCTCCTTTATTTTTATCAGATTTTGTCATATTATGTTAATTAGGTATTTTAATTAATGGAGGAATTTAATATGGCAATTTCTATTTCTATTAGTCCTGATGGGACTGTTTCTTTTGATGTCAATCTTTTACCACCCAAAACCGTTCGAGAACAGAAAGGTGCAAGCCTCATAGAGTTCCCTGATTCTTACTGCCTCATTGATATTGAGACCACTGGACTCTCTCCTGCTTACGACAGCATTATCGAGGTTGCAGCTTTAAAAATCGAAAACGATACTATTATTTCTTCTTTTTCTTCTTTAGTGAAACCTTTTGAGTCAAGCAGTAACAACTATGTAGACGAATACATTACTGAATTAACAGGCATCACTAATGAGATGCTCGCTACTGCTCCAGACACCAAGACTGTGCTTTCTGATTTCATCAAGTTCGTTGGAAGTGATATTCTTATTGGTCATAATGTTCACTTCGATATTAACTTTTTGTACGATAACTGCTTGGATACTTGCTCTCACTATCTCTCAAATGACTTTGTAGATACTATGAGATTATTCAGACGTGCACATAGAGAACTAGAGCACCATAGACTGTGTGACTTTACCGAATACTACAAAATTAAACAAGATACAGCACACAGAGCTTGGGCTGACTGTGAAAGTACATTCAAAGCATTCCTTGCATTGAAGAATGATATCGAAGAAAAACATATTTCATTGGAGAACTTCAAGAAGAAATATCATGCTTCTGTCTCAGCAAAAGACATCAATGCAACTCAGTTACTTTCTGAGGAAACACCTTTTTATGGAAAGGTATGTGTATTCACTGGAACACTAGAAAAGATGCTCCGTAAAGATGCAATGCAACTAATTGCTAACTTAGGTGGTATCAATGCTGATGGTGTAACCGCCAAGACTAATTTCTTGATACTGGGCAACAATGACTACTGTACTCAAATCAAAGATGGCAAAAGCAACAAACAGAAGAAAGCAGAATCTCTCATCCTGAAAGGAAAGGATATTCAAATCATTCCAGAAAATGTATTTTATGATATGGTCAATGATTTTCTGTAATATATAAAAAGGACTTCTTGCGAAGTCCTTTTTATTATTTGAGTTCCAACATCTCATCAGCAGATACTTTCAGTTCCCGGCAAATTTGCGCAAACGCTTCCAAGGATGGAGTACGCTCTCCGTTCTCCCACCTGCTAATATCCTTCTGATATACCTGCAAACGTTCCGCCAGTTCCTTTTGAGATATACCTGCTTCTTTTCTTGCCAGCTTTATCTTTTCTCCAATCTCCATCATCTACCACTCTTTTCTTTGTGTCTTATAACTGCTGCCACTACGAGCTTCACAGCTCCTGCTACGATAAGAAAAATTCCTAATTTCATCAACATATCTTTACTTGGCTTTTTGGGTATGATATATTTTAAGTAAGCGGTGGGTTTTCGCCCACCTAGTGCTTACCGTAGGAAGCTGTTAGTCAAACAGCTTCTCTACTAAGATAAGTGCTACACCTATGATTAAGTCTATCAGTGCGGTGATTGTGAGTTCTCTCCACTG
This sequence comes from Lachnospiraceae bacterium, assembly GCA_015056925.1. Lineage (GTDB taxonomy): Bacteria > Bacillota > Clostridia > Lachnospirales > Lachnospiraceae > COE1. The sequence continues at coordinate 61,892 of SVFJ01000005.1, forward strand.
TATAGGCTTTTTCTTTTTGGCTTTCTTGCACTTCTTATGCTTACCCATGTTAGCCTGCCTCCTTTCTCGTTTTCTATAATTATATTATATACCCTTTTGGGTATACTGTCAACTGTTTTTAGAAAGAAATCGTGAAAAATATACAGTAATATTAACGTGCGTATACTCTGTATGTTGCCTTGTATACCTGCTTAAGCTCCTCATCTCTGAGTTGGTCAAGCATCTCAATAATTGCCTGCTTATACATACTTATCACCTCCTTCCGATATCCTTATAAAGCAATTAACATTATCAAGTCAACACATTTCTCCAAACTTACGAATTATTTACAATTTATGTTCAGCATAAGAAAAAGGACTCGTTGCGAAGTCCTTTTTCTTTTCGTGCGATATCTTTAATTTTTAATTAGTTACATTGACAATTTATACACCGCCAACTGGTTAAGGCTCACACCTTCCCTCTCTGCTTCAATTGCCAGTCTCTGATGTAATGACTTTGGCAATCTCACAACAAACTTTCCACTATAATCATCAGCAGTATTAGGCATTGGAATTGGTAAATTATTCTCTAACTTTACTTCTATATATCCTTCCAATGCTTCATTTAAACACTCATACAACTCTTCTAACGTATCTCCTGTACTTTGGCAACCATCAAGCTCTAAAATTCTTCCATAGAAATAATGTCCTGATTCATCATTCATTTCCTGTATTATTCTAGTATATGGTAACTCTAAGTAATCTTGCACTTCCATGCGTTTCATCATCCAACCTCCATATCTATACTGACTGACATTGCTGTCTCTCTACACTCAACCTTCGTACATAATTCAAAACTAATTTTTTTAAATTCTTTCCTCTGTAAATTCAACTAATTCCTGTTGATTTTCAAAACTCTTTCCTTTACAATTCAAGCTGTTTTCTCTTGAATTACAATTCTTCTTTATAAAATATAAAGAAGTCTTCACCTCCTCACACTAAATATAGTGTGGTTAAAATGCTGCATGATTTATAGTTATTCAGAATAGGAGTTTTTATTCTCCTATTCTGCGTAAGATATCTTTTACATATGCCTTTTTCAACGGATTCTCTTGCTTGATTGTTATTACATCTCCAGTCGTTTTATTTAAGTACTGTCTGTGACTTCCTTTTTGTCTTACAGGCTCATATCCGTAGGCAATTAATACTTTTTCGGCTTCCTCTGGCCTGATACCATGTGGTTGCCTTTTCATCTTATCGATGTTTTTTTCAACGTCCGCCAAGTTCTCACCTCCCTTGTACATAGTATCATATATAATACTATTTGTCAACACTTTTGATACTATATTCAGTATCACTTTAAGATTCTTTCTATCAAAAAAGTGAAGAGATTAATACCTCTTCACTTAATATTGCGTGTTTAAGCTCTAGCATTTAAAAACCTAAATTTTTAAATGCCGTTTGCCAACTGGCAAAGACTTCCTACTGCTTGTGCAAAATGCGATATACGAATCTGTAAATACGTTTCAATTCTTTTTCGCTTGCATTGCCAAGCATTTCAATGATAGCCTGCTTAAACATCCTATTACTTCCTCTCTTTGTTGATGATGTTAATATAACATAGAAAAGGTATAAAATCTACACTCATGCTTTCATATCTTATAAAATTTATTCATAACGAAAAAAGCTCAGAAGATAGAATTTCTATCTCTGAGCTTTCTCCGTTCATTTTCGTCATTTGGATTCATAGTCACACTAATCCTCCAACTATCTCCTTATTGCGTACAAGAACTTGAAGTCACACTTCGCATATCCTTGTATATCAGCAAGTCTTAGTCACACTATCCCTACTGATATACAAATTATATACTTTTATTTGCTATTATGTCAAGTTTTTGCTTATATAAAAATTAAACAAATTAAAATAGATTAATACAATTTGAAATAAATTAACACGCTTCTATACGGCCTAAACAATTCTAAATAATCCCACAATATCTTTACAGTTCCCTTCTATCGAAAAACATTTATTCATAAAATTATTAGATACATTATAAAAATTTTTAGAACCATTTACATTTCTCATGAATGAATCAGGAGCAAAATCTGCTATCTGAAGCCCTATGCAATTATCTTTCTTAACTATAAAGCCTATCGTAGATAAATACTTCGCGCATATTTCTGGAGTATACATATTGGTTCCTTCATGAATTATATGATAAAAAACTTCTTGAATATCTGCGTTTTCTTTCCACTGTCTTGATTCGAATATTACATTTCCTCTCGCTTTATGAAGTTCCAAAAATCTAATATAATTATTAATTAATTGTATGAAAGCTACTTGATAATGTCTATTCTTTGGCGGAGTATAAGCTTTTACATACTCATCATATTTCAAATATGTTCCTATTGTTGTAAATTCTACAGATTGCAGCTCCGCGTTAAATTCATTCCAAAAAGCACTTCTTTTTGCTCCATCTCTAAAAATATCGAACTCTCCTTTATTCTTTTTCATATCCGTATAATGAAAAAGAACACTCGTATGCCCAAAATGTTTAATTTTTAACTGATTGATTTTAGGAATCAATTCATTTTCATAAACACTTCGTTTTATGATTATACCACCTAAACAGAAATATGGATTTGTTGATGTAACATTTGCCTCATCTAAAAATAATATGTAATCCTCCACTTTGCTCCTCCTCATTAGTTAACTCTCTAATACTTATTATATCCTCACTCTGAGTGTATATCAAACACTAAAACTAAATAATTCACAAATTTGTTGACAACAATTTCATTTTATATTTACTATACTATATAACAAGTATTCAATAACGAGGTGACACTATGAAGAATGGCTGCTTATACATCCGAGTATCAACTGACGATCAGTTGGAGCTATCACCCGATGCACAGGAACGTCTACTACTCGACTATGCTCATAAGAATAATATTCTCATCAACGCGGAACATATCTTCTACGAAAACGGTGTATCTGGTCGTAAAGCAGACAAACGTCCTGCCTTCCAGCAGATGATTGCTCTTGCCAAGAGCAAGGAACATCCCTTTGATGTAATCTTAGTGTGGAAGTTCTCCCGATTCGCTCGTAATCAGGAAGAGTCTATTGTATATAAATCCTTATTGAAGAAAAATGATGTTGATGTAATATCTATATCAGAACCTTTGCCAGATGGCATGATTGGTTCTCTTGTAGAGCGTATCTTCGAATGGATGGATGAGTACTACTCTATCAACTTAGCTGTGGAAGTTACAAGAGGTATGACAGAGAATGCCATGCGTGGTAACTACCAGAGCATAACTCCTATCGGTTATAAGCATACCGGATTCAAAGAAGTGCCTGTTATTGATGAAGATAACAAACATATCGTAGAGATGATATTCCGAATGTTTAATGAAGGAGTGACATTTAATCAAATTGCACGCCATTTGAATGAATGTGGCTATAAAACAGTTCGAGGCAGTAAGTGGGAAAACCGAACAGTTAAGTATATATTACAGAATCCTTTTTACATTGGGAAAGTGCGCTGGAACTACTGCGACAAAAAAGCCAATCGATTACGCACTAATGATGATGATAATGTTATTATCGCAGACGGAAAGCATGAACCTATTATAGATATGGATACATGGAATGCTACCCAAGACAAACTTGGCAAGGTATTATTAAAATATACCCCTAGAGATGTCGCCACCTGTAAACACTGGTTATCCGGAATGCTTCGCTGTTCTGTATGTGGCTCTTCACTTGGATATAATCGTTCGAAAAGTAGTTCTGGTTTTAATTGTTATAAATACTTGAAAGGTATGTGTTCCCCCTCACACTTCATATCAGAAAGATTTGCAACTAATCATGTTATACAAGGAATTGAAGACAAACTTGAATCACTAACCATGTATGACGTAAACGTTATACATAGCTCCAAAGGTGATGAAGAATTACAGCGCCTTAATAAGCAGCTTGCAAAGGCAAATGGAAAATTACTAAAGATTAAAGAAGCTTATGTAGATGGTATTGATACATTAGATGAATACAAAGAAAACAAGAAACGTATTACACAAGAAATTGATATTATCAAGAATGAAATAACAGCTCTCTCCGGTTCCAAGGCCAATTTGACGGAAGAAGAGATTCTACAACGTATGACCGACAATATGCGCCATGCTCTCGCCATTATCAAGGATGAGAACAGTGACTATGTCGCCAAAGGCAATGCCCTCCGAAGCATTGTAGAAAAGATAGTATATGATAAACCAAACAACTCATATACCTTCTATTTCCAACTTATCATATAATTATGAAATCCGCTGAAATTATTGAAAACAGCGGATTTCATAATGCTATATGTTAGTGACATTCAGACCGCCGAACTGGCTGATGATTACCTGCGCAAGCTTTGGATTTGTCTGTGTAATTCTTACCGGAAACTGTAATCTTTTCTCATAACACCACATTAATGATACCCCCTCTCCCATGGTGAAGGCTGCAACGCCCAGCTCCACTCTTTAACATCTGCAGTTACATAGTCCAGCGATAACGGACCGTATTTCTCTGCAAACTCCTTCATCAACTGCTTCTTCACACTATTGTAATAGCGGAAGGACTCAATTGTCTGTACATCATAAGGATGGGTATCCAAATACAAATTCAAATCCTTTAAAGCAAAATCCACCTTACCTATCTCATCTAACAGTCTGATTCTGTCACTACATGCCATATTTTGATTTAACATCCGCACGTTCTCCTTCCTGTAAAAGGTTTGTAAAGTTCAGGAAAGAGTGTGCCTTTTTGGTATGCTTCCTGAAGTGTCTCGAAGGTTCTCGCATCTGTCTGCCAAGGTACATATGCCATAGCCACCGGAAATTGCTCTACCTGCATTCTTTGTTTCATTTCCTGCATTTTGATTCTCCTAATCATTGATAATTACTATATCTTATGATTTTCTCATCAAGATGCTACAAATATCGCTATTCTTTTGATTGCGGCAGACGTCTTCGAATCACAAATCTGCTTAACTTGTTCATTCCAAAAGGTCTGACTGTTGACAAATAGCTGTAGCCTGCCACGGTCTTATTACATGCCAGTGCTACTACAAAGATAAGATTTCCAATCACAAATCCCCATATATCAAAGCATGCTGTCAATACAAGGTTAATCATCCTAAAGAATTTCACCGCATATCCAAGCTCATAATTCTGTTGCGTATAGTTTGCCAGTGCCACAAATGACATATACAGCATCACTTCACTGTTAAACCAGCCGCTCTTTACAGCGAACTCTCCAAGCACAATCGCCGCCACCACACTCAGTGGTGTAGACAGCATACTTGGTGTATTCACGGCTGCCAGCTTCAAGCCGTCAATTGCAAATTCCAGTATCAAAAACTGCCATACCAGAGGAATATTCACATCATCCTGTATAATCGTAAACTCAAACGCTTTCGGTACCCACTGTGGATTCTGCATAAATAATAGAAAAGTTGGCGTCAATAAATAATTCATCAGAAAGGTAAGCAAACGTGCTATTCTCAAATAGGTTCCTGTAATCGGCGGAAAATAATAATCATCAGCCTCCTCTACAATATCCAATATACTTACCGGCAAAATCATTGCTGACGGTGAATTATCTACGAGAATAATAATATTTCCCTCTAAAATTTGTGCAGCCGCCACATCAGGTCTCTCTGTATACTTAAACTTAGGCAATGGATTAAACCATTTTCCAGGATACAAACATTCCGCAAGACTCTCCTGATTCATCGTCAATGCATCTACCTTAATATTTTCTATTTTCTTTTTGATTGTATCCAAAAACTTCTTATCTACACGCGAATCCATATAACATATGGCAATATCAGTCTTTGATGTAATACCTGCCTGCATATGCTCTATCCTTAAATCAGTGCTTCTGATTCGTCGTCTGACAAGTGCCGTGTTGAATATGATTGTTTCTACAAAGCCATCTCTGGAACCTCTCAATGCCTTATCCTTATCCGGCTGCTCCACACCTCTTGCCGGATAGGTTCTGGAATCAATCAGTACGCAAGACTCAAAACCTTCTACTAATATCGCAAAATAACCACTTAATACATTACGAATAATCACACCAAAATCCTGGCTGTCCTCTACCTCCACATAAGGCATTATTTTATTCATCCCCTGTGCATCCATAGGCATATCCCTTGTCTGTATTCCCATTACAAACTGTAACAGCTTCTGCATCAGTTCATCCTTACAAAAGCCGTCCACAAAATAGAACACTGCTCTTCTTCCACCCACTGTGATATCGCGGCTCACCACATCAAAATTCTTCTGTACAGCCAGTTCCTCATCCAAATACTGCCTGTCTTTATCAAATACTCCAAACATAAAAACCTCCACCTGCATACTTGTGTCTTCGTTATGACTTAGTATGCCCTGTGGAGGTTATTTTATGTATATTACTTATTTGGTTCCTGTACTTCCATGTCCGCCACGATTAGGACCTGTAAGCTCTGTTACCTCTTCAAAGGTAATCTGTGGCTGCTGCTCCATAATTCTGAACTGACAGATACGGTCATTAAAATGAATCTCTGTGTCGCGCAATGCATACACCGGCATAAACCACTGGTCATCATTACCGCAATATCCGCCCTCACCTGTCTCTCGGTCCGGTCCGTCAATGACCCCCTGATGATTTACCTGAATTACGCCATAGTTCTTAAAGGTTGAACTTCTTGGTACCACATGCGCCTCATAGCCTCTGGGAAGCTCCATTGCAATTCCCAATGGAATCAGCTTAAACTCGCCTGCCTTCAAGGTAATATCCGCCGCTGCCCTAAGGTCAATCCAATTACCCTTTGTAATCTTCGCTACTCTCTCTAAGTTCTCATGAAAATACTTTATCTTAATGTTTAACATCTTACTCTTCTTGCCTTTCCTATCTCTGTATCCTTATGCTGACTTAGGCATCACAGCCACAGCTAGCGATATCCATACCGCCCTTAAAGCTTACAATATTATCTTCCTGAATATTCTTGGCTCCAATCGACTCTCTTCCCATCGGAATCTCATCATGGTCTCCACAGTAAAGAATCGGTACGGAAATATCCTCCTGCTTCAAAGTTGCCTGCACATTGATAACTCTCTGATTCGGGCTACCCTTCCACAAAAGTGTTACGTCTCTATCCTCTAGCACAAACTCTCCATCCACCAGCACATCTACGTACTGCATCAATGGATAATTCATGATATTCTCCCATACGTCCCCTGTATAAAGCCATATATTCTTATCCGGATACTTTAGCTTAATCTCTGCCATAAGTGCCTTCACATCTGCACGGTTTGCCGAATGCAGAGGGTCTCCTCCCGAGAAAGTAATTCCTGAAATATAATCCTGCTCTAACTGTTCAAAAATCTCTGCTTTTGCCGCATCATCGAATAATATACCGCCATTCGGGTCCCATGTCATTGGGTTCTGGCACCCCTTACAGCAATGAGAACAGCCTGCTACCCACAATACTACTCGCAGTCCCGCACCATTGAGCATGTCATCCTTCGTAATATTATGATATCTCATTACATCGACTTCCTTTCTGCAATCTCTGCCATCTTTGCATCATTTAATCTGGTATCTCCATGAACTCTTGAGTATGACAAATACCCATTCATTCTGTCAATCTTCGTCAGATTACTACTGCCGCACTTAGGACACACGTCCATCTCCAACTCCTGATGTCCGCAGTCATCGCAGTATGCAAGGGAAAGATTTACACCCTCATAGAAGCCCATATCCATTGCTCTTCTTACCAATGTCTTAATCGCATCGATATTATAATCAATCGGATACTTTACATATTGAATCTTGCCGCCATTGGACAATTCCCAGAAACGATACTCCAAATTCTGCTTTTGAATCGGTGTAATATCCTCTGATACATGACAATGGAAGCTATTGCTAACATATTCTCTATCGGATACACCTTCAATAATGCCGTACTTTTCTCTGAACTGCTTTACCTGCAAACCACACAGATTCTCTGCCGGTGTTCCATAGATTGCATAGAG
>SVFJ01000103.1 GCA_015056925.1 Lachnospiraceae bacterium
TACACGGATATGTAAACGCCAAAGAGTGTCAATTATTTATGCTGTCCGAATAATTCACAGTTATTAATAGTTTGGATTTTAGATTCAAAAAGGTGTACAGGGAAGTAATAAGCTGCTGTGGTACACCTAATATGCTTGTATTTCAGTAAAAAAGGTGTACAGGAGAACAAAAAGCTGCTGTGGTACACTCAATATGCTTGTATTTCAGTAGGTAGATCATTCCAAAGTTCTGTTCTCGTCTTGTTTTTTCTTAATTTTTCCAATATCTTTACATCAGGTCTAGGATATACTACCAAGCCATCTACTTCTCCCTTTTCAGAACGTATTGGAAAAGCAAGCTTCTCCACCTCAATTGAAAACTGTGCATTTACTCCCTCTTTATTACCTCTTGCATCAAGTCTTATCCACCTATCCAACTCTTTAATATAAACACCGTTAAGACCGTGATATATTAAGATAGGAGCTTTTGTATCATCTAAAATCAGCTTTTGATAACAAAAACCGGTTGGAATAGACCTACACCTTAACAAAGACGCCAATAAATGTGATTTAGCAAAGCATATTCCGTGACCAGCATGTAAAACTTCTGACGCGATACATGTAATTATCTCTTCTCCTATATCAGCTGAATGAGAAATGTTATCTCTAACAAATTCATATGCTATTTTTATATACTCCAACTCGCTATATGCTTTTTGAAATAACATATCAGAAATCTGTTTTACTGATTCATTGTTATAATCAATCACATCATCACACTTTAAGTATTCATCAATTCTATTTGTATATGACAAAGCAATCATATCCTACATTTCCTCCGGACATTCTATTCCAAGCAAACTACATGCATCCTTGATGACCCTCTGCACCATATCTACCAACACTAGACGTGCTTGTTTCTCCTTATCATCTGCTTGTATAATAGGGCACTCATGATAGAAACGATTAAATGCTGTTGCCAGTGTAATCAGATAACGTGCTACAACAGATGGCTCGTAACGTTCAATTGCTCCAGTAATTGCCGCTTCATACCCCAATAAGGTCTTAACCAAGCCAAAGCTGACATCATCCGTCAATACCTCATAATCAGAAACTCCATTCTCCTGTGCTCCGCTACTCTTACGCAGAATACTCTTTGCGCGGGCATAAGTATACTGCACATAAGGTCCTGTTGTTCCTTCAAAGCTTAGTACCTCGTCCCACGAGAAATTCACATTTTTAATTCGCTGATTATATAAATCATGGAAAATGACCGCACCTACACCAACCTGTTTCGCCACCATTTCCTTATCAGCAAGGGAAGGATTCTTCTCTTGAATTGCTTTCATCGCGCGCTCCATTGCTTCCTTTAAAATATCCTCAGCATACACAATATTTCCAGTTCGTGTGGACAGCTTTGCTCCCTCAAGGCTTACCAATCCATAAGGAACATGCACAAGGTTGTCATACCAATCATAATTCATCAACTCAATTGCCTTAAATATCTGCTTGAAATGTAAAGACTGCTCCGAGCCTGTCACATACAGACACTTCTCAAAATCATAAGTCTTCTTACGATACAAAATCGCTGCAATATCACGAGAATGATAAATAGAACCGCCATCACTCTTGGTAATCAAACATGGCGCCATATCATAAGCCGACAAATCAATAATCTTTGCACCCTGACTCTCTGTAAGCAGTCTCTTCTCCTTAAGTTCCTCCACCAGTGCAGGCACCTTATCACGATAGAAGCTTTCACCCTTATATGAATCAAAGGAAACACCCAAAAGCTTATAAACGCGCTCATACTCCACCATACTAATTTCCTTAAACCAATTCCAGATGGCAAGTGCTTCTTCGTCGTTCTGCTCCATTTTCACAAACCATGCACGTGCTTCTTCCATCAACTCAGGCTTTGCATCCTTTTCTGTATTAAACTTCACATAGATTCGCATCAACTCTTCGATTCCCTTTTCTTCCACTTCTTCTTTACTACTCCAGTTCTTATAAGCCACAATTAGCTTTCCAAACTGTGTTCCCCAATCCCCTAAATGGTTGATTCGTACTACTTCATATCCCAGCTTTTCATGAAGCTTATAAAGTGAATTACCGATAATCGTCGTACGCAGATGTCCCACATGGAAGTTCTTTGCAATGTTAGGCGATGAATAATCCATACAGATTGTCTTACCCAGTCCTGGCTTCTTCACACCCAAATTTTCCTGTTCAACTTTTGACATAATTGCTTCTACATACTTTGCTCTGTTCACAAAAATATTGCAGTAGCCTCCTACATTTTCCACCTTTTCAATACCAAGCTCCTGCATAAAAGGCAAAAGTGCTTCCTTCATCTCGTTTGCAATTGCCGCTGGGTTCTTACGCCACAGCTTCGCCAACGCAAAGCATGGAATCGCATAATCTCCCATTTTCTCATCTGTCGGAACCTCCATCAGCTCATACATCTGCTCATAAGATATTCCCTCATAAATCTCTACCAATTTGTTACATACCTTTTCCTTCATTTTGACCTCCTAGTTATAAATTTGAGAAATAAAAAAACCGCAATGAAAATAGTATCCACTAAATCCATTACGGTTCTGTATCTATGACATCTATATAACAGCACCGCACGGAAACAAGACGTACACCTCTTGCAACCATGCGGAAAATCTACATGAATTACAAGAGCTTACGTCTCTCTCTTCGTCTTAAGCTGTTCATCATAAAAATGTTCATAGCTATATCCTCCAAAAATATTGAATGTATTGTATCATGAATTTTGCAAAAATACAATCAATTTATTCTCAATGCCAGCATCAGCCCATTCTCTGTCGTCGAAAATCTAATACCGTATTTATTAATCTTATCCTGATTCATACTTATATTTCTTGGGTTATCTCTAAATGCGTCTTCGTTCTTTTGCAATCGACTCACATCCAGTCCTAGCTTTGTAAACACCTCATAAACCGTATCATAAGTACTCCTATCATTTGGCGAGCCAAAATTATAAACACCCCCAGGAAGCTCGATGGCTTTTTCCAAATTGCGCACCACTTCATGAGCAGATGTTATTCCTCGCACATCATGAATAGGATAACTCAGCATTTTCCCCAACTCCATATTCTGAAGCAAGGTACGCATGAAATCGCCGTGCTCTGCCGTATTCATGGTTCTAGTATCGTACATCCAAGATAATCTCAGCAATACACAATCTGCATTGACCTCTAAACACTTCTGTTCTGCTGTCAATTTTTCTCGTCCGTACAGATTAAATGGTCGCAAAGCTTCCTCTTCACTATGCGCTCCTGTCACTACACTTCCAAAATACACCTGGTCTGAGCTACATATGATACACTTTGCACTAATATCTGCTGCTGCCTTTGCAATATTAATGCATCCATCTACATTAATCTTCCATGAGCGTTCAGGCTCCTTCTCACACCTACCCACATCCGAAATTGCAGCACAATGAATCACAATATTAGGTTTATTTTTATTAAAAATGCAAGCCACCTCTTCTTCATTGGTAATATCCATTTCACTATGGCTTGGTGCCAAAATCTCAAATTTTTCCTTATAATACTCAACAATTCGGCTTCCTAAAAAGCCTGATGCCCCTGTGACTAATAGTTTTTTCATTTTATGTAACCCCCTATGTTAATTCAATTCTAACATATCCCAATTTTTACTACAAACATAAAAAACTCATTGACTCTCACGTTACGTGATATAGTAATATAAATACGAAGTTCTCCTACTACTTGCCGGCAAAAAGGAGCTATTTCAATCAATCACTTAAGGGAGGCAGGCTATGAAAAGCACAAAGGAAGTATCAAAGCTAACGGGCGTTAGTGTCAGGACATTACAATATTATGATGAAATAGGTCTGTTAAAGCCTTGCACCGTAAAGGAATCAGGTTATCGCTATTATAATGATGCCGACTTAGAAAAGCTACAACAGATTCTTTTCTTCAAGGAATTAGATTTTCAACTCAAGGATATCAAAGAAATCATGCAAATGCCTGATTATAACAAAACAAAAGTGTTCCAAAACCAAAAGAAGCTACTGACGTTAAAACGCGACCGCATCAATCGCCTGCTAACACTACTGGAACAATTAGAAAAAGGAGAGGTAACTATGAGCTTTAAGGAATTTGACATGAGCAATTATATCGCTGAACTAGAGCATTTCAAATCACAAAACACTGATGCGATTATCAAATATTGGGGAAGCATCGAACACTTTGATGAATTTATCCAAAAGGTACAGGATAATGAATCTGAGGTTGCAAAGATTGCCATCCAACAATTCGGATCTATTGAAAAATATACAGAAGCCATGAAATACAATATGGAGCATTTTAATGAACTCATGAAAAAAGTAGATGATTTACAAATAAACCAAGCTGACATCATCGCCCAAAGTGACGCACTCTATACCAAGCTTACCTCTGATTTATCAAAAGATGTAGCCTCATCCGAAATACAAGAGCTTGTTACGCAAATCATAGAGCTAACTGCCAAAAATACGGCCGGTGTCGATATGGGAAGCGGCTTCTGGGATATGGTAATTCAAAGCTATTCTGAGGATATCGTAAAGCAATTCAATGATGAGAAGTACGGAAAAGGTTCTTCTGAGTACATCGCAAAGGCGTTAAGATATCACTTTTCATAACCAAAAGAGCCATGAAAGCATATGCTTTCACGGCTCTTTTCTGTTTACGGTATATAACTACCGCCATACTTACATCCAAAAAATGTTCCCTCTTCTACCTTCGACAGTTTCCAATGCTCCTGTTCATATCTCATATACAAAAGAGTTCTGAAACCAATACTTGGAGAGTAATTTTTATCTGTGACGCCTACTGCATCCCCTTTAAAAATACATGCAATCTCATCATCAGCAAAGAAAAGACACTTCTCAATCTCCATGTTTTTAAGCTTACAGTTCTTCAATTCTCCATAAACCTCATTGTTAACGAAGCCTTTGATTTCGTCCCTAAATTTCTCGATTTCCTCATCCGAAATATCATCTGTAAAATACTGTCTTAACTCTGATATGTCCCCGGACTCAGTATAATTGGTCATTACTGCCATCCATATATCTTCCAATACTGCAATACCTTCCTTATGCCAAACATCAAACATAGCATATTCAAGTATGCCGTCGTAACCATATTCATCTGTTGGTATGAATTTCGTCGTATATGTTCCCGACACAGTATCAACCTTTACCACATACTCGCCTTTTGCAAGCACCGGCACCTTATAATCCGCATACTCAATTCCGTCTCTGGTCTCATGCTCTACAATTGCATCTGAACTTAATGCTGCATCATTTAAGTATACAGTACAGTTTGCCGGCACTCGAATCTCATAATTATAAAAGAAAGCATCTTCTATAATAAGTCCCCACTTACCATTTGAAATCCTAAACAGGAACTCATATGTATTATCTGCGACCGTAACATCATAGCAGTCCAAGTCATAGTAGCCGGAATATCCTGTATAAACCACCTTCGAAATCTCATTTGTCTGTCCCAGCAAAGCAGACAGCTTGGAATTTCTAATATTCTTCTCCAAACTGTTCTCCAAGGTATAGCTTCCCTCAGGTAAATACATACATGTCAGCATTGTTTCAAAATCTTCATTCTGCAAAGATTCCATGAGAGTCTCTAAGGTTGGTAAAACTCGCTTTACCTCTTCCTCTTCGTTCCATTTCTTCTCTTCTTCTATCTGCTTCTGCTTTGCAGTACTCTGCATATGTACCTCTGTAACAGCAGTTGACAATGCACCGATGATACCGCAGCCGACAAAGCTTACCACTACAAATACAACAATAATAATCGGAATCAAATACTTTGCTCTTGTATCAAATCTCTGATTCTCAATCCTTGCATTTGACTCCTTAATTCTCTGCTGATGCATCTGTTCTTCCCTTCGATTGGCAGTACGCTGCTTTACATCCTCAGCATCCTCTACCACCCGAATCACATGCTCCAAACCATTCTGCGCACCACACCCCTTACAGGTAAGCGTACCTTCCTCTGCAATATAACTATTCCCACAATATGGGCATTTGATTGCAAACTTCATAACTTCCTCCACCTTATCTTTCGTTCTCTCGCATAAGGTTTAGTATAACATACTCCGAGGAAGTTATGTATACTTTTTTACTGTTCCCTTTTCCCCTTCTGTTCCAATATAAAGGAAATAAAATCATTCTTAGTCAACGGCTTTGAAAAATAATATCCCTGAATATAATCACATTCCTGCTCATTGAGAAAGCCTAACTGCGATTCTCCTTCTACACCCTCAGACAAAATCTTCAGATTAAGGTCCTTTAACATTTTAATCGTGTTTGTCACAATCACCTGATAATCAGGGTTATGTATTTCATCAATAAAGCTCTTATCCAGCTTCACAATACTTAGCGGCATCGTGATAATTCTCTGAATATTGGAAAATCCCGTACCATAATCATCTAAAGAAAAAGTGATACCGGCTTTGGCAAGTGCATTTAAATTCTTCATCATAATCTCATAAGAGCTTTCCATCGCTGTCTCGGTAATTTCAAGATTAATCTTTTCCGGCGAAACATCATACTTATGAAGAATATCCAACAAATCATTTGCAAGATTATCCTGCATACACTGCGCTACCGACAGATTAATTTCTATATACTCCAAATTCAGCTGTTGAAATACATCACTTTTTATAAAACGGCATACTTCCTCAAAAACAAAGATTCCGATTTGGTAAATTGCACCGCTCTTCTCCGCTGCCGGGATAAACACATCCGGCGAAATATAACCATACTTCTCATCATGTAAACGAATCAAAGCTTCCGCAGAATGAAACCGCTTCTGTTTTGTAGAATAAATAGGCTGATAATGCAATTCAAACAAATTATTTTTCAGAGCATCATTAATAATACTGTCTATATTACCTTTAATCTCAAATCCATTCTGCTTCATAATATCAGCAGCATAAATAATCTCGCCCTTCAAATTAGTCTGATTCTTTAAAACATTATATATTATCGAAGCTGATTTGAAATTATCCACATCCTCCTGACAATGCATAATACATATCTGCGCCGTCAATGCCAATCCTGACTTTCGAATCGATTTATCATGTTTAAACATATCACTGATATCAATTGCAAATGCATCTGTTCTTGCATGCCCCATTGCATTTAAGAAAATAGCCAAAGAACCATGATTCAGATAATACAAATCCGCTCTTAACTTGTGCTTTCTTTTCAATGCCATAATCGGTGCAACACACTGCCTCAGCAATTCGCGTGCAGCATCCTCTCCCAATGTAGAAATAAGAGCATCATAATTCTTGATACGAATATACAAAATATCCATCCTCTTTTTATTATAAAACGCTCTCTTCAAATCATTCCAATATGCCTGATAATTGCGCACACCAAAATAGGCATTCACATTCTCATCCGGACGTTGTACCATGATAATCAGAATTAAAATTGCCAAGACCGTCGCAAACATTTCCACCTGCAAAGCAGGATAACAAAATTGAATAACTGCAGAAACAAAAGTCAAAGGAAACATACTGAATACTGCCATCATTTTCCACTTTGTAAAAAGCACCTTATATTTCCACACATAATAAATTCCATATACAAGATACCCAAACAAGCATGCATGGATGATATACACATACTTTCCCTTCACATACTCAAACTGCTCATTATAGGAAAATATAATTCCGGTAGACATATTCACAATCAGAGCCAATACACATAGCGCGCCCGGAATTGCTAATATTATCTTTACCTTTATATTTCTTTCAACCTTTTGCCACGTATCGGTATATCCAATCAAATAAAGAATATAAATAAATGCATTCAATCCCCTGCATACAAAATAGGCATATGACAATTGCTCTGCTGCAATCACATTTTTCTGCACCAGCCAACTACTTAATCGAAGCAAATCCAATAGAGTTGCCGCCAGACAGCTAAAGGACAACACAAGGAAAATACGATTGACTAAACCATGTACCATTTTATGAAAAAATATGGAAAATAGTAATATCACGATTATAATGAAAGCACATATATCAAAATACATGATTCTCTGCATATGAAATGAACCTCCTAACAAATTTGGGTATACTCTCTTTAATTGTATCACAATTATCTAATTTGTGTGAATACTTTTCTCAAAAGAACGCCCATTTTGGGATATCATCTGACAAGAACTACAAGCACTTTAGATTGTATTATTGTTAACCATCTGTTAAAATACTTATATTATTCATTGAATTAGGAGATTATGATGGTACGAGCAATTATCAAAAAAATCTTAAGAAAATATCAAAAGGCTGTATTCTTTGCGGCATCCCCTTTCATCAGTAACACTGCTACACTGAATCAGGAACAGGCCTGTGAACTACTAAATCGCTGCTCCTTACGTCCAGGCGGAACAGCTACTTTGGTAAACAATCAGCTTACAGAGGCGCCTTCATATGATATTCAAATCATTATTCCTGCATATAACGTTGAAAAATATTTGGCAGACTGCATGGATTCTGTATTAAACCAAAAAACCCAATACAGCTATCATGTCATTCTGATTGATGACGGCTCCACAGACCAAACTCCTGCTATCGCAGACAGATATAAGGATGATTCGCGTGTCACCGTCATACATCAGGAAAACAAGGGATTTTCAGGCGCCAGAAATACCGGTTTATCTAAACTGAATGCCCGATATATTATGTTTGTTGACTCTGATGATATGCTCTGCGAAAATGCAATCGAATCACTATTATCTACTGCTTTTGATAATGACTGTGATGTTGTGGAAGGTGGCGCCTATCTCTTATGCGAAGACCAGACAAGTATAGAATTCTCATATGCACAAAAGCAAGGGCTGCCAAGTGCCCACAATAAGCTCCACGGACAACCATGGGCAAAGATATATAAAGCACATCTGTTTGAGCATTTGTGTTATCCTGAAGGCTTTTGGTATGAAGACTCTATCCTTTCCTTCTTCATCTGGCCTGTTGCCCAAAGAGTATTTGTAATCCCTGAAATGGTTTATTACTACCGCGTGAATCCCACCGGAATCAGCAGCAATGCCTATGGTAAATCAAAGTCGATTGATACTTATTGGGTCACAGAGCAATTGACCATCGAAAAGTCAAAAACAAAGCTTCCTTTTGATGACGTGGCATTCAAGCAATTCCAAACACAGATAATCATTAATCAGCACAGAGCATCCCATATGCCTCTTGAGATACAGGAAAGCATTTTTGTTTTAACCCGCCAATTAGTGTTAACATACTTTCCAAATGACATTATTCAGAATAACAAAGACATTCTCACCAAAGCCATACTTGACAACAACTTTGGCGTTTATAAGGCATATTGCCGTTTAAATTAGTGTATATCCATAAACAGCTGCCACTTATAGGTGACAGCTGTTTTTTTATATTCTATATTTACACACAGTGTTTGCATTACCTCCCATAGCAACTATGAGTCTCACAATTTCGCTAGTTCCCCTTGCCATAAGTGCTCCTTTTAGTGAAGATAAATCTGCTCCCTCTAACATACCTGCCGCTATACCTATTACATTCTTGGCTGCGGCACCAATCTCATTACCAATTAGGTCTGTACCATAATAAAATCGAATCAAATCACTGGAAAAGCTATGAATCAATTCATGCTTTATAAGTTCTTCATTACTATCAATCACCATGCAATAAACGTTCCCCATCTGCCACAACCAATTACAAAAGCTTTCTTTGTTATCTTATCTTCTCCGGGAAATACAATTTCCTTCTGAAATTTAATCTTTGTCAAATCAGCCTTTAAAATATCATTGATAGAAATACCATATATCTCCGACAATTTCATTAAGAGTTCAATATCAGGAATCGCCGTTCCCTCTTGTGTCAAGTAGTTGACAATATTTTCTTAAACTTTTTTCCCTTTCATTATATCAGCTTTTGACAGATAATCTACCAAACGCTGATACAATCTTCCTCAATCCTTAGTTGCTTCTGTTCGAGAACTTCCATCTTAATTCTATGGTCTTGTCTGCATAAACCACAATTTTTTCAAGCAGTGCATCCAGTAACTCATCCGTAATCTCTGTCACTTCCGAATTATCCTCTAAGAACTTTAAGCCACTGTTATCAGATGGCTTCTGATTCTTCAGTGCAAAGACCGCTTCCTTCTGCGCTTCAATCTTCTCCTTAATACCGTAGATCATCACTTCATAGGATTCCTTCTGCATCAGATAAGTTTCCTTTTCTGTAATACCTTTAGCATAGGATTCGTAAGCAGTACGAAGTTCCAGCTCTAATCTTCTAAGTGTGTCTTCCGCCATATTAAGGCGTTGCTTTGCTCCACGAATACGCTCATTCTGCTGTTCCTTTTCCTTATCTAACAAAATCTTAAGCTTTGCAAGCCCGGATATGTGTCTGAACAACTCACCTTTTATGATAGTATCAAGGTCTGTCACAAGAATCCGGTGGGCACAGTTGTTTTTCTTTCTGTAATTCACATTACATTCGAAAAGCATTTTGCCTACCCTGTCCTTCTTATAAACCATATTTCTGCCACAGCAGTCACAGACAACTCTTCCGGTATAGACAGATGCTCTTCTACCGATTGGCGTAAACAGTGCCGGAACTGTTCCTTTCATAGACTGTACCTGCTCATATTCCTCTATCGTAACAATGGCTTCATGGTGGTTTGGAATACGCTTCCATTCATTAGAAGGCAACAACCGCTTCTGCTTGGCTCCGACCGCCTTTACACGATATTTTCCATAAACAAATGTCCCTGTATACATCTCATTATTCAAAATGGAACTTACCTTATAATCAGTCCACAAAGGCTCACCCTTGGTATAAAAAGTCCCATACAGCCCTTTCCTCTCAAGATATTTTGCAGGAGTATCTATTCCCTCCCCATTCAGGGTACGGACTATCTCTGCAATCTTTGCACCACCGACATACTCATTACTGTCGTAATTATCATTGATGGCATGGAGATTTTTGTATGTACTAAAAAGATATAATCCGTACCTTATCCTTTACTTCGAAAGCAACTCAACCAATCTCCTTGCGGCTTCTTTCGTATCTTCTGGTGAACCGAAAGTAGAAAAACGGAAATATCCTTCACCA
>SVFJ01000104.1 GCA_015056925.1 Lachnospiraceae bacterium
TGTGATATACCAAAAACACACATATATGTACAAGTGGCGGTTGCGTTACCACTCTATACCAATATTTACATATTTCGCGTTACCGCTCTTGAATCTGTCTGACACCGCTTGCAAGATATGTTCCAAATCGCTCTCAAACTCCTTAAAACTGGAATAGGTTGCAAGCTCAATACAATTGCGTTCTGATGCTTCAACATCAATGATGTTATCATCATTTTCGCTGTTATCGCCTGCATTTGCGGTTGGCGCGTTTGTTTCTGTTTTTGCAATGCCCACGGGTTCAACCTTTAACAAATCTTTTACGATACCTTTGATTTTTAATACACTCATGTCGGGGCGAATATTGTCCTCGATTTGCGCGTCCTGCAATGGTATCATTGCCATAAGCTGTGTTTGTCCATACGATTTATATTTATCCTCTATCGTATAAACGCCGTTTTCATCACATTTGCCGAATCTAGTCACAAGGCTTTTCAATCCGTATGACTGCGATTTTTCGAAGCCGAATTTTTCTTTGCAAAATTCCTCAAAATTGCAATTAACAGCTACAGCCTTATATCTGTTATCGTGGTATAACCAAGCAATTTCACAAGCAACATTGATAAAAGCTTTTTCGGCTTTACCGTATTCGGTTAAAACTTTTACGACGTGCTTGTTTACTTCCTTTTGCAATGTTGTATTTACTTTTTCTTGTACCTTTGGAGGGTTTTGGATGCCTTGTTTACTCATGTTTTGCACCCCCGTTACTTACACAAATAACACCTACTGCGAATCTAAAAGAATCAATTTCACCAGTTATCAAGGCAAGCAATAGCATGTCTCGTTCGTCCTCTGTAATACGTTCAGTATCTTCAAGGAAACCAATTTCCAGAACAACAACATCAAATATTGCACCGTAAAGATGTCTGAAACCTAAATCATAATATTGTTTTGCATTTTCCATCTCGTTAACAAGATGTGTTAACATTGTTTCTAAAGTTTGTTTTTTCATTTGTTTGCCCTCTTTCCTTATTTCCGTCCGAACGGAAAAACCTATATTGTAGACGCTTTTTGCGTCATTTCTTATTACTCTTTTATTATAGATTTTTCAGAACATAAAACTTCTTAAAATATGTCTTGGCTTATGAGAAGAAATAAGATAAAATAGTGCGTATGATGCGCACTATTTTTGCGTAAGAATGGAGTATAAGTGAGGTTAGTGTGAAAATGGGATTTTCACACACAAATTTGTACATGGTACAAATTTGCAGGTATCGGAAAGGGTATGGTTTTTGATGGAAAAGAAGAGAGGTAGTTTTACCGGACAGATTGGTTTTGTGCTGGCGGCAGCAGGAAGTGCGGTAGGCTTGGGTAATCTTTGGAGATTCCCGTATTTGGCTGCGGAGTATGGCGGCGGTAGTTTTATTTTTGTTTACATTATTTTGGCATTGACCTTTGGATTTGCCTTATTGGTAACAGAGATTGCTATGGGACGTAAGACAAAGAAGAGTCCTATGATTGCATATGGTATGTTTCATAAGAAGTTTAAGTTTGTAGGGTATCTTGCATGTCTTGTACCGGTGATTATTCTGCCGTACTACTGTGTAATCGGTGGTTGGGTAATGAAGTATATGACAGTATATCTGACCGGGCAGACACAGGCGGCGGCACAGAGTTCATTTTTTACCGGTTTTGTAGGTGACACGGCAGCACCGCTTATTTTCTTTTGGATATTCTTATTGGCAACCTTTGGAATTGTAGTTGCCGGTGTTGATAAGGGAATTGAGAAGGCAAGTAGAATTCTTATGCCGATTTTACTCGTATTAATGGTCGGTATATGTATTTACATTGCAACATTACCGGGTGCATTAGACGGTATTAAGTATTATTTATTACCGAACCTCTCTAATTTATCATTTAAGACAGTATGTGTAGCCATGGGACAGTTATTCTTCTCTATGAGTCTTGCGATGGGTATTATGGTTACTTACGGTTCATATACATCAGACGATGTTAATATGGTAAAGTCAGTGAACTATATTGAGATTTTTGATACAGTAGTTGCTTTGCTTGCAGGTATGATGGTGGTTCCGGCGGTATACATTTCATCTGCCGGTGTAGAGTCCATGACAAAGGGACCAAGCCTTATGTTTGTATCATTACCTGCTATCTTTGGTGATATGCCGGGTGGTACCATTGTTGGTCTTGCGTTCTTCGTACTGGTATTATTTGCAGCATTAACAAGCTCAGTATCCGTTATGGAGGCAATTGTTTCCTGTGTAATGGACAGACTTCATTTGAAGAGAACCAAAGCGGCTATTGTTGTAATGGTATTTAGTGCGATTTTGGGTATTCCGTCATCTCTTGGATTTGGTGTATGGAGTGGAGTAACACCACTGGGAATGGATTTCCTTACATTCTTTGATTACATCAGTAATAGTGTATTGATGCCTATTGTTGCGCTTCTTACATGTATTATGATTGGTTGGATATGCGGCACAAAGGTGATTTCAGACGAAGTTTCCAAGAATGGTGAGAAGTTTGGACGTAAGAAGCTGTTTGAGTTTATGATTAAGTATGTATGTCCGATTATGATGATTATTATTCTTGTATTCTATACCATGGAAGCATTTGGATTAATTACAGTTTAATTTGCATGATGGATGTCGGAGGTGCTGTTAAGTGCCTTCGGCATTTTTGGAAAGGCAGGGAATAAGATGATAAGACCACGTATTTCAATATTAGGAGATTCGTATTCAAGCTATGAGGGATGGCTTCCGGCAGGGTATCACACATGGTATTTTGACGGGCAGAGCGAGCTGACAACAGATGTAAATGATGTCAGACAGACCTGGTGGTGGCAGTTGTGTCAGGAGGAAGAGATGGTTCTTCTTCGTAACAGCAGCTATAGCGGAAGTACGATTTGCAATACAGGATATGATGATAATGCTGCGGAGTTTTCCTTTATTACACGTATGAAGGAGGACTTAGGCGAGAAGAATGTACAGAATAGTAAGCCGGATATTCTGTTTGTCTTCGGAGGAACCAATGATTCATGGGCAGGAAGTCCGGTTGGGGAAGTGAAGTATGCAGATTGGACCAAGGAAGAGTTATACAGCTTCGCCCCTGCGTTCTGCTATATGATGGATTATTTGACGAAGTGGAATCCGGGAACCAAGATATACCATATTACCAATATGGAGACAACGCCTGCGATACAGATGGTGATTGCAGAAGCGTGCGAGCATTATGGGATAGAGAATATTATATTAGAGCCGCTGGATTTGCAGAATGGGCATCCTACCCGTAAGGGCATGAGACAGATTAAAAATCAAGTTGTACAATATTTATATAAGTAAAAAAGTAGCTGGCCACTGAAAATTGGATGTGCCAGCTACTTTTTTGTTTGAAATGTATAAAAATTAATTTTATAAACTATTTGAAATATACAAAAGATGCATAAACAAAGTGCAAGGTAATAGGTTAAATGGCTAAAAACTACAACTTGTGTTGACATATTTTTTGAAAATATAGTAATATTAGACAAGAAAATACGAAGGTGCGTATTTCTTAATAATATTTAGGGAGGCAATATGAAAGGGAGAAGGAGTATTGTAAAAAGTATTGCGATGGCGCTTGTACTTGTGTTGGTAGTATGTTCAATGAGTGGATGCTCAAAGAAAAATGCTGACGATAGTTCAGCAGTGAGTGTAAGCAGCCAAAGCGACGTGGATGCTAATAAGGATACGGTAGAGCTGGGTGAGGAAAAGACACCGTTAGCAGATTCAGTAGACACGAAAAAGGAAGAGGTTGAGAGCCAGGATGTAAAAGAGACAGTAGAAGCTACAACAGAAGCTACAACAGTAGCAGAGGAAACTACGGTTGTAGAGACTGAAGTGGAAACCGAGGCCGAAACTGAAACAGTTGTTGAGGAAAAAGTTAAGCCAGATGTAAAGGCACAGCTTTTGTTCTCGGGTGGTAACAATGAGTCGTATGAACCGTCAGACATTTCTTGGTTACTAAATGCATCTGATGATAGTGTATTAACATTGATTTATACCTGTACAGACAGCACACATGGTGGTTGGGGTATTCTTGGAGTT
Source organism: Lachnospiraceae bacterium (assembly GCA_015056925.1). Classification (GTDB taxonomy): domain Bacteria; phylum Bacillota; class Clostridia; order Lachnospirales; family Lachnospiraceae; genus COE1. The sequence goes on from SVFJ01000104.1 coordinate 4,083, forward strand.
GGAGCGACAGTGAATGACGTTTGGGTAGAAGGTCCATCTTATTCTGCTGATACAGAGAATCCAATCGGTATGGTATATGCTACGATGACGGTGGGAGAGTTAAGAAAGTCATTAGGCATTACTGCATCCTCTCAGGTAACCGCATTTAAGATTGGTGCATGGAATGGTGGTAAGATTATCTCATTCTATATTGGTTCAAAGAGTGATGCGGATGCGCTTGTGGCAGAGATAGCAGACCAGGCAGTAGCGACAACTGCTACGATACCGGATGCTGCGGCAGCAGGAACCAATACACTTGTGCAGACACAGCAGAAGGCACCGGGGCTGACAGGCTCATATTCAAGAGTATTTCGTTCTTCGGGAACAATGGATATTAACTTGAAGAGTTATGCGTCAGGTTTTGAAATAGGAGATACCGTAACTGTAAAGGTAACAGTGGAGGCAGATGGAAATTTTACCGGAAGTCTTGGTATGACAACAGGTTCTAACTATGCATGGAAGCAGAATGACTATGAGAAGGGTGCAGGAACACATACATTTTCTGTGAGTGGAGAGGCAACAGGTGATAGCGTTCAGCTTGGTATCTGGTATGTGGGCGGAAGCGCAGTAGGTGTTCAGTCTGTATCAGTAACAATTGATAAGAAGGGTGCTGCCGGTACATCAGGAGATTACTCGGGTGTGAAGGTGATTAGCGGACCAACAAATATAAAGATTAATCCAAGCTCATATTGCGACGGATATGCAGAGGGCGATAAGATAAAGATTTCTGCAACCTTGTATTCAGAAGAGTATTTCAATGGTACAATCGGTATGAGTGATAGAGAAGGCAACTGGAAGCAGGCGGGTACGAAAGAATGTAACGGAGGTACCTCGACATGGAGTATCACTGTAGCTGATTCAGCAGGTACTGCAGAGCTGCAGGTTTGGTGGATGAACGGTAAGAAGCTGGCGGTGAAGTCTATCAGCGTTGAGATTTTGGAAAAGGGTAAGATTGAGGAAGAGATACCTACAGAAACAGAGACAGAAACAGAGACGGAAACAGAAATAGAGACAGAAGAAGTTCCGGGTACAATGATTCCGGGTGAATCAACACCTTCAGAATCAACCCCTTCAAGCGGTGGTTCTTCAGAGACAAAACCAAGTGAATCAACCCCTTCAGAGGAAGAGTCATCCAGTACAACACCATCTGAAGAGGAAACAGAGACAAGTACAGTGAGTCCTGATGGTGTAAATGATTTATTAGTACATACATTTACAGAGAAGCAGGATTTCAAGTTTAATATTCAGGATTATATCGGTGGAATTGAAGTTGGCGATACAGTAACGATGGAAATACGCTTAGAAGGTAATGTATATGCAAATGGCTGTATTGGATGTAATTCATTGCCAGGAGAGGTATGGACATCTGCATCTTATGAGACGGTAAACGGAGTAGCAACTGCAACATTGACAGTACAAGTGCCATATGACACTACAGAAGCACAAGTGCAGGTATGGTGGTGGGATGGAGAAGGAAGTCTCAATCTATATCTGACAGTATATGAAGGTGATGTGAAGGCTGATGAAGGAGAATCTGGGGAGGAGGAATCATCTTCGGTAGAGGAATCATCTTCGGTAGAGGAATCATCTTCGGTAGAGGAATCATCTTCGGTAGAGGAATCATCTTCAGTAGAAGAATCATCGTCAGTAGAAGAGTCATCTTCGGTAGAGGAATCATCTTCGGTAGAGGAATCATCTTCGGTAGAAGAATCATCGTCAGTAGAAGAGTCATCTTCAGTAGAGGAGTCGTCATCAGTAGAGGAATCATCTTCAGTAGAGGAGTCGTCATCAGTAGAAGAGTCATCTTCAGTAGAGGAGTCGTCATCGGAAGAGGAGTCGTCATCAGAAGAGGAGTCATCAGTAGAGGAATCATCATCAGAAGAAGAGTCTTCATCAGAAGAGGTTGAACCTATCTATACATATACTTCAAAGGTTAATTATGACTTTGATTTAGAGGATTATGTTTCAGATTTGAAAGTAGGAGATGAGGTAGAAGTTACTGCAACAATGACAGGCAATACATATTATGGTGGAGCAGTTTGTGGTAATTCATACGATGAGAGTCGGACCAATGTAAGCTGGAGTCAGTCACAATTCGAGAATGATGCTGCTTGTAATGCATCAGCGGCATTAACAATCATTGTTCCTTATGAAGGGACGAACAGTGCATCAGTACAGATGTGGTGGATTGGTGACGGTGAAGTTGATCTTTATTTGTCGGTAACTAAGAAGGAAACAGAAGAAACGCTGCAGACTGCGCTTGATGATAAAGACGAGCCTGTGCATAATGATAATACAGTTGAAATAATAACTGAATAGTGAGTAAAACTTCAGGAGTGTTTATACAAATGTGTAAACACTCCTTTGTGTTATGTTTAGTAATGTTGAATAAATTTGGTAAAAAATGACAAAAATTAAAATTAAATGCAAAAAACAAAAAGAATTGTAGAAAAATAATACGGAAGTGATAAAATATAATTATACATTGCGTAATAGGGTTTTTATAGGATAGGTGATTTATGCGTAGGAAAAGGTATGTTTTTTGCATGGTGTGCGTGCTTATAGCAACAGTACTGGTGCTTTCCGTAGTAGTATTTCAGTTTTCGAAGAATATAAGAAATGCTCTGCAGCTAGAGACGGTGGAAACGCTAAAAAATGTAGCAGAACAGAATGCGTATACAATTGAGCGAGAGATAGAAGCAATGCAGGATTTGCTAATAGGAACATCGTTAGAGCTTGGAGAATATCTGCTAGAGGATAAGCAAAAGGGGATAGAAGTTTTGACGCCGCTTGTAGAGGTTCATCAATTTAAGCGAATGGCTGTTGCAGATGCGAGCGGAGCTGTGTATTCGACAGATTATGAGCAGATGAATTTGGCTTCTCACGATAACTTTCGCAGGAGTATGGCTGGAGAAGTTGTTGTAACTAGTGCTATAACGGATGTTGTAGATCATGATGATATGATTAATGTGATTTCTGTTCCTATTTATGAAGAGAGTTCAGATGTGGTGCAGGGGGTACTTTTTTCTGTATATAGTACAGAATATGTACAGGATATATTTGATTCTGATTTGTTTGATGGACGTGGCTATAGTGCGCTGATAAATTCGAATGGAGAATATATAGTAAATGCAAAGCAGTCTCCTGGTTATGGAAAAAAGAATGTTTTGACTGCACTGTCACAAGCGTCTGAGAACAATGCAGATGCAGTCAAGCAGATGCGAACAAACATGAGATTTGGTTTAAGTGGAAGTATATATGTGGATTATGCAGGTGCCAGATATATTTATTATACACCAGTTACATTACGTAATAACATAGAGTCGTGGTATGTAATAACTGTAGTTCCAGAGGTGGTATTAGCGTCTAGATTAGATTCTGTTATGTATCAGGCGGATATGCTGGCATTGATGTTATTGTTAGTAACTGTTATAGCGGGAAGCTTGTATATCATTGTGTATAGAAATAGTAAAAAACAGTTAAAGAGACTGGCATATGTGGATCCGCTGACAGAGAGCGATAATGTGGAAGCTTTTAAGGTGAAAATGCTTCGTTTAAGAGAGTATCCTGGTTATGTAGTTTATATGGATATTAAGGATTTTAAGATTGTAAATAATACTTGTGGCGTTGAAAAAGGTGACCAGGTTATTTGTGAGGTGGCTAAGAAGATTGCGCAGCTATTACGTGATAAGGAACTGGTGGCAAGAGTAAGTGGTGATGACTTTGTCGTTTTTCTTAGAGAGACAAATGATGCTAGTTTACTTTTACGTGTGGAAGATATTGAAAATTGTATGAAGGAGATTTCAGAAGAATTAAGTATACCGAGGATTGCAGCATATTTTGGAATCTATCCAACGACGCATCAGGAATCGGTAGAAGAGGCAATCGGACATGCAAAGCGTGCCAATCAGTTTGCCAAGCAGCGAAGTGACCAGCTCTATCGTTTCTATAATGCCAAGGATTATGAGGATTTGCAGAAGAATAAACAGATAGAGGATGCGTTTGAGCCGGGTATACAGAATCATGAATTTGAGATATGGTATCAGCCCAAATATGGTGCAAATGCTCAGTCAATGGATGGAGCAGAGGCATTGGTGAGGTGGCGTAAGAAGGATGGAACGGTGGTTTCGCCGGGAGACTTTATTCCATTGTTTGAAAAGAACGGTATGATTTCCATACTGGATGAATATGTGTTTGAAGAGGTATGTAAGCAACAGAAGCGTTGGCAGGATGAGGGAATGAGAATTGTGCCTGTGTCCGTGAATATCTCCAGAGCAAGTCTTTACTATCTGGATATTGTGGAGCGTTATATGAACATCTTAAATAAGTATCAGCTGGATATTCAGTACATCCAGTTAGAGATTACGGAGAGTGCCATGGAGGATAATGACCAGATGAAGGCATTGATTCAGTGTTTCAGAGTTGCGGGATTTAAGCTTTTATTGGATGACTTTGGTAATGGATATTCGTCCCTTGCGACCTTGAATATGGCGCAGTTTGATGAGTTGAAGCTGGATAAGGGACTGATAGACCATATCGGCGACGACCGAGGAGAGAAGCTGTTATACTTTATTATTGCGCTGGCAAGAAGTCTTGGGCTATATATTACGGCAGAGGGCGTAGAGACAAAGGAGCAGTTTAGATTCTTGCAGAAAATGAAGTGTAATACCATACAGGGATACTATTTCTCTAAGCCGCTTCCAAAGCAGAATTACGGTAGCTTGTTAGCAGGTTAGAATAGTGATGAAAAAAGGGATTGTGCATTGCAATCCCTTTTTTCATTGTATTTAATTAGAGCTCTTGTTTTCAGGGTAAATAAAAAACTTTACAATAGCGATGATGGTTAACCATCCTGAAAGATAACCGATAACCTGTGTCTCGGATTCTTCTTTGTTCTCAAGTCTGGCATACATCTTGCCATAGATAGTACCGAGACAAATAACATTTACAACGATAGTTAATACAGAACTGAGAGTTCCGTTTACATAAGTCAATAGGCTTGCGACAACCAGTAATACCCACCAAAACTTAAAGATGTTTGCAGGAATCTTCTGTCCGAAGATGGTTATGTTGTCTTCTTTGCTGACAGAGTCTGCATATGCCATGCAACGTAAAATCGGAATCCAAGCATGCCATGGAGTATGATATCCAAGCATTCTAAGTGCCTTCATATGACTGATGGATGTCAGGACATACATAATGATTCCTACAATTAAAGTAATAATGCCGACGATACCTGCAACGGCAAATGATAATAATGCCATAAATAGAATCCCCCTTAAATATTAAATTATATAAATATAATATAGTATTTTACAGATTACGTCAACTTTTGATAAGAAAAAACAAAAGCAGACAGCCAAAATCGGGGGCAGTCTGCTTTATGTTCTGTTATTTTTCTGTTAACATTTTAAATACTTGATGAAACTTCGGGAAATCTCCCTTGTAGAGAGACATTAGCTTGTAAAGTTTTCCTGCAAGATACAGGAAGAAGAAGATAACCAGTGTCATGATTCCGAGAGAAGCCAGAATCTCTGGAATGGTTAAGTAACCTAAAAGTATCTTACTAGGTGTAATCATTGCTGCTGTAAATGGAATCATATCATACCAAGCCAGCGTAGCTTCGATATTGCCAGTCATAACATCACCATAAAGAAGAACAAAGAAGCTGACAAGGATAACCATGGTAAAGAGACTGGTTGCGGAGTTTAAATCATCTGGTTTGCTAGCCAGTGAGCCGCCCATTGCTGCAAGAGAGCAGTAGAGGGCAAATGAAAGTATAATCATCAATACAGCAAGTAGAATACCTTCAAGAGAGAAGATACCTGCTACACTGCTAAGAGAATTCAGTACTGTCAGCGTAACCAAGTCAATTCCCGGATTTACCTGCTTTGCAAGGAAGATTCCTGCACCAAAGCCAAGCAGCAGTGATACAATCCATGCAAGAAGCTGCAATACGCAGGCTGTGATAGTTGCGAGAACTTTACCAAATATCATTGCAGTAGGCTTTACACATACAAGGAAGGTATCCATCAGCTTGGAGGTCTTTTCCATAATAACGATATTTGCAATATTCTGTCCGTAGAATAAGAGTAGGAAATATAGAATCATCATATTCAAATACGGAAGTATTGCAGAAAGAACTTCTTTTACACTCTCTAACGGGTCTGCTTCTACAGGAGCCTCTGAGCCCTGATATACAATAGTATTTACAGGGAGAGTCATTTCTGCAAGTGCTTCGTATAGGATACCGCTTTTATAAATCATAATTGTCTGCATATTGGCTTTCAAAAAGCTTTGAAAAGCATCCTTTTCATAGTCCTCTATGTCTGTAGTCTCAGTAGAAAGAAGAGTAGCTTTGTAACCATAGGTGGAAGGGTCAAGAGCAAGCACTAATGCTTTTTCACTTTCCTCAGCCTTTGCGGCAGCGTCTTCAACTGACGGGCAGGCAATATAGTTGATTGCTGAAAAGGTTTCATTTCCCAACTGGTTTAAAAGGTTAAAATCTATCTCGTTTGTTTCTGTATTATCTACCACATAGATTTCTTCGATGGTTGTGGTAGAGGCAAATTCCTGCTCCTCTGCATTGCTGCTTTCAAAAATTGGAAGAATAATAGCAGGCAGAAGGAAGCATATAATTGCAAATATCAGGGTTGTTGTGACAAAGCCCTTTGCTCTAAGCTGTCTGGCTAGAGTAAAAGAGAAAATCTTGCCTAAGCCCTTGAATTCTTGTCTATTCATAATGTGAGTCCTCTCTATTTATAATTATTCCTGTGTTGCAGTATTCTGGCGGAACATAACAAGCATCTGCTTCCATGTAACACGACTTCCTCTATGCATAATTAAGGTGCGGTAAATCTTTCCGCAAAGTACTGCGAGTACTACGATAATAATAAGCTGTAATAACCATGCAATTGCCAAAGTACCAAATCCGATGTTACCCATCATATAATGCACAGGGGCGCAGAAGATGGATAAGAATGGAACAAGGCAG
>SVFJ01000105.1 GCA_015056925.1 Lachnospiraceae bacterium
GGTGTATTTGCTATCCTTGTTGTAAAGATGTTGTTTGGTGGATTAGGACAGAACTTTATGAATCCGGCACTTGGTGCAAGATGCTTCTTGTTAATCTCCTTCACATCGATTATGACAAACTTTGAATGTGATGCTTATACTGGAGCAACACCTCTTGCAGCATTGAAGGCAGGCGAGAGTGTTAATGTGATGGATATGATTATCGGTAGAACAGCGGGTACTATCGGTGAGACAAGTATGCTTGCTATCGTACTTGGTGCGTGTATCTTGATTTTACTTGGTGTAATTGACTTAAGAGTACCAGGTTCGTACATAGTTTCATTTGTAATCTTTATCGTGCTTTTTAGCGGTAAGGGACTTGACCCACAGTATATTTCAGCACAGCTTGCAGGCGGTGGTTTGATGCTTGGTGCATTCTTCATGGCAACAGACTATGTTACTAGACCGATTACGAAGAAGGGACAGTATGTATTTGGTATCTTCCTTGGTATTATGACCGGTATTTTCCGTTTATTCGGACCATCCGCAGAGGGTGTATCTTATGCGATTATTATCGGTAACTTATTAGTTCCGCTTATTGAGAAGATTACAGCACCAAAGCCATTTGGAAAAGGAGGAGAGCGCGCATGAAAAATATGATTAAGGACGCTTTAATCCTTTTTGCAATTACCATTATTGCAGGATTATTACTTGGTGTTGTATATGATGTAACTAAGGAGCCGATTGCAGAACAGAAGCAGAAGGCAAAGATGGAGGCTTGTCAGAATGTGTTTACTGATGCAGCTACCTTTGAGGCATATGAGTTTGATGCGGATGCTGCAACACAGGTGCTTGCAGAGGGACAGCTTACAGGCATGAATATTGATGAGATTATGCAGGCGTTAGATGCTTCAGGTAATCTTGTAGGATATGTAATTACAGTAACAGACCATGAGGGCTATGGTGGAGATATCCAGTTCTCTATGGGTGTTAAGCTTGACGGCACATTAAATGGTATCTCGTTATTAAGTATTGCAGAGACACCTGGTCTTGGTATGAAGGCAGAGGATGTGATTGTTCCTCAGCTTGCTAACAAGCAGGTATCGGCATTTGCGGTAACCAAGACAGGTGCAGCTTCTGATTCAGAGATTGATGCCATCAGTGGTGCAACTATTACATCAAAGGCAGTTATAAATGGTGTAAATGCAGGCTTATATTATTTTGAAACAATTTTGGTAGGAGGTAATGCATAATGAGTGTAGAGTTAAAGATGAAGAAAAGCTCAGCATCTGCAGATGCCTTCGTGAATGGCTTAGTGAAAGAGAATCCAACCTTTGTATTGATGTTGGGTATGTGTCCGACACTTGCGGTTACAACATCTGCAATGAACGGATTAGGTATGGGATTGACAACAACAGTAGTATTAGTATTGAGTAATATGCTGATTTCTTTATTAAGAAATATTATTCCTGCCAAAGTTAGAATTCCGGCATTTATTGTTATTATTGCATCATTTGTTACTATGGTAGAGCTTTTGTTAGAAGGCTTTATTCCAAGCCTTTATGATGCTCTTGGAATTTATATTCCGTTAATCGTAGTTAATTGTATTATTTTAGGACGTGCAGAGGCATTTGCTTCTAAGAATCCTGTGATTCCTTCCGCATTTGACGGTTTGGGTATGGGACTTGGCTTCTCAGTAGCTTTAACATGTATTGGTGCTGTTAGAGAGATTCTTGGTGCGGGTGAGCTTTTTGGTATGCGAGTGATGCCTGAGGGCTATGTGCCAATTAGTATTTTTGTATTAGCTCCTGGTGCGTTCTTTGTATTAGCAGCATTAACTGCTTTGCAGAATAAGATTAAGAGAACACTTGAAGCCAAAGGTAAGAAGGCAGAAGCTGATAAGATTCAGTCAGGCTGTAGCTCTGATTGTATGAATTGTTCGGATGCAGGCTGTGCTCACAGATTCTATGATGGTAAGGCAGAGGGAACTATCGCTGAGGCTGCTGCGAAGGCAGAGGAAGCACCTAAAGCAGAAGAGCAGACTGTAGAAGAGAAGAAGGAGGAGAATTAAGAATGTTTGAAACAATAAAGGATTTATTAATCATTTTAATTGGCTCCTCATTGGTTAGTAATGTTGTATTGAGTCAGTTTCTTGGCTTATGTCCATTTTTAGGTGTATCTAAGAAGGTTGATACAGCTACAGGTATGGGTGGTGCGGTAATTTTTGTTATTACCTTGGCATCAGCAGTAGCTGCTGCAATTTACAGGTTTATATTGGTACCATTAGACATTACCTATTTGCAGACAATCGTATTTATTCTTGTTATTGCCGCATTGGTGCAGTTTGTAGAGATGTTTCTTAAGAAGTTTGTTCCGGGACTTTATCAGGCGCTTGGTGTATATCTTCCTTTGATTACAACAAACTGTGCAGTATTGGGTATTGCATTGACAAACGTGCAGAAGGAATACGGTATTTTATACAGTGTGGTAAGTGGTTTCTCAACAGCAGTGGGATTCCTCGTAGCAATTGTTATTTTGGCAGGTATCCGTGAGAAAATGGAATATAATGATGTTCCGGAATCCTTTAAGGGTATGCCTATCGTTTTGATTACAGCAGGACTTATGGCAATTGCATTCTGTGGATTTTCCGGCTTGTTGTAGGTTAGGGATAAGAATAGGAAAGGACATGGTTTAATATGAATATATCAGCGATTATAACTGCTGTAGCCATTGTCGGAGGCGTTGGCTTGTTTCTGGGAATTTTTCTTGGAATAGCAGGTATTATATTCAAGGTAGAAGTAGATGAGAAGGAAGAGGCTGTATTAGAAGCACTTCCTGGGAATAACTGTGGCGGTTGTGGTTATGCGGGATGTTCCGGTCTTGCGGCAGCCATTGCAAAGGGTGAAGCACCTGTCAACGCCTGTCCTGTAGGCGGCGAGGCAGTTGGTAAGGTAATTGCCGGCATCATGGGGGTCGAAGCAGGCGAGGCAGTTCGTATGACTGCATTTGTAAAGTGTGCAGGTACTTGTGAGAAGACAACACAGAAGTATGAGTACACAGGTGTTGAGGACTGTGCCATGATGAAGTTTGTTCCGGCAGGCGGAGCAAAGTCATGTAGTCACGGTTGCTTCGGATTTGGTAATTGTGTAAAGGCTTGTCCGTTTGGTGCAATCTCTATCGTAGATGGTATTGCAGTAGTAGATAAGGACAAGTGTAAGGCTTGTAGCAAGTGTGTGGCAGCTTGTCCACAGCACTTAATCGAGTTAATCCCTTATGATGCAAAGGCTGTTGTAACCTGTAGCTCTAAGGATAAGGGACCTGTTACCATGAAGGCTTGTCAGGTGGGGTGTATCGGATGCGGACTTTGTGCTAAGGTTTGTCCAAATGGCGCAATCACAGTAGAAGACTTCCATGCGCATATCGACCAGTCTAAGTGTACAGGCTGTGGCGCATGTAAGGAGAAGTGCCCGAAGAAGGCAATTGTATAAAATTATGTTATATATTTGAGTCGTGCAGTGTGCAAACTCGGCAGATTTGCAATATGAAGTTGAACCGACCTTTTCGTTGTGATAACGGGGAGGTCGGTTTTGTTATATGTTGATGGGAGGCATCGGAGATAGACAAAATGTAAAAAATACCCATTTTTTACATTTCGAGTGGACAGAATAATGATTATCTGATATGGTGGTTGACGTGTACACGAGAGATTTGATGATTAGTAAAAGCGATGTTGCTATGAAGATGAAAAGAAAGGATAGTAACCATTGCAACTTATGCTAACTTATATTACAATGACGTTAGACATGAAATGAGATAACGTCCGATGAAGGAGTGATAGATTATGTCAGATAATGAATTATTATTAGCGATATCAAATATGCTGGAGCCGATAAGGACTGATATTTCAGATATGAAGAAGCAGATATCAGGAATTGAAGGCGAAACAACTGGATTAAAGATGAAGATATCGGGAATTGAAGGCGAAACAGCTGGTTTGAAGGCAGAGTTTAGTGGATTGAAAAATGACTTTGCTGAAATGAAGAGTGATTTTGCCGAAATAAAGAGTGATGTAGCGACATTGAAAACAGATGTCAGTGTATTGAAAACAGATGTCAGTGTATTGAAAACAGATGTCAGTGTATTGAAAACAGACGTCAGTGTATTGAAAACAGACGTTACTAACATAGACAACAGATTAAGAAGAGTAGAACTAAACCAGGAAAATGTAATTATTCCTAGATTGAATACTATTGAAGCGTGTTACACATCAACATATGATAGATACAGAACTAGTGTATCTGATTATGAGGCGATGAAGGAAGATATTTCTTTGTTGAAGAGTGTTGTTATGGAGCATAGTGAGATATTGCAAAGAATTTCATAGTAGATAAAGAGTGTATGAAGTATGAACCGGTCTTCTTGCGTGATAGCGAGGAGGTCGGTTTTGTGATTTCCCGAGAATCACCATTTTCTTTGCTTAGAAATTACTGTTGGAAAAGTAGCATGAATAGAAATAGAACATTTATTCGTGTTTGACTTTACATTATATTTGAAAGGATGTAAAATTAAGAAAAGTTTACATAAAAAGAATTGGGCCAAATGCCTATGGCTGTGGTTTTCATTTGATTATGTTAGCAAAAGATACAGGAGAGTGAAGATATGGTAGATAGTAGAGAGGTAAAGCAGATACTAACATCACTGGGAGCTGATTTGTGTGGAATAGCAAGTATCGATAGGTTTGATAGTGCGCCAAAGGGCTATCATCCTTTGGATGTGATGCCAACGTGTAAGTCAGTTATTTCATTTGGATGCAGATTTCCGGTAGGAGCATTGAAATGTAACACGTCGACTGTATACACGAGGATTCGTAATACGATAACGCCTAAGATGGATATGATAGCACTGGATTTCTGTATAGAGATGGAGAAGCGGGGGATTGTATGTGTGCCTATTCCTACAAATGAAAATGAATGGGATGGGAATACAAACAGATGGCGTTCCATCATTTCGCAGAAGCATGCGGCACAAGCAGCAGGACTTGGTACGATTGGAAGACATTCACTGTTAATCACACCGGAGTACGGCAGTATGATTTGGCTGGGAGCGGTGTTGTGTGAGGTAGAATTGGAAGCGGATGCATTGAAGGAAGATATGTGTACGAATTGTCATCTTTGTGTCAATGCTTGTCCGGTGAATGCACTGGAGTATGAGGAAATGAAGCAGGAAGTTTGTTGGAATCATGCGTTTGGTGATAATAAGGAGAAACAGAAGTGGGAGATATCCTGCCATAAGTGTAGGGATATTTGTCCTCATAATACAGGAACGATGAATACTTTTTAGAGGAGAAACTATGGAAAACAATACGACAAATTATGGACAGTCAGTAACAGGAGTGGTAATTAAGGAGAATAAAGTGTTGCTGGCAAGACATACATATGGCGGTGGTGCAGGTAAGTTAATTATCCCCGGTGGATATGTAGAATATGGAGAGACACCGCAGGATGCGTTAAGACGTGAATATTTGGAGGAGACCAATATTGTGGTAGAGCCGAAGAGTATTATCGGAATCCGCTTTAATAACCATGATTGGTATGTGGCATTTCGTGCGGAATATGTGTCGGGAGAGGCACAGTCAGACCATGATGAGAACAGCGAAGTGGTATGGATGGAGATAGAGGAAGCCTTGACGAGAGAAGACGTTCCTGACTTGACCAAGAAGCTGATTCAGTGTGCGCTAAGTGAAGATACAGGATTGGTAGAGATACCGTATGAAGGCAGTACAAGACATGGTAAGCCATATTTGTTTGGATTAAGTAAAGGATGCGTTGAGGTAAAAAGGTGAAAGTAGAAGATATCAAAAAGTATTGTCTTAGCAAACATAAAGCATGTGAAACATATCCCTTTGGTGATGTGCCAATATGCTATAAGCTGAATAACAAAATATTTGCGCAGATATATCCATATCCTGAGGACTATAAGATAACGCTAAAATGCACCGCGGATGCAGGGCAGTTCTACCGCGATGTTTATCCGGGGAAGGTAGTACGAGGCTATCACTGTCCGCCGGTGCAGCAGCCTTACTGGAATACGGTATATTTGGATGATTTTCCACAGGATGAGCTTTTCAATATGATAGACCTTGCTTATGATACAGTATTCAATAGTTTTTCTAAGAAGGTGCAGAGAGAAATATTAGAAGAGGAATAAATCTATATGATTAGATATGCAAAAGACGTTATTCTTTACTATGATGAGCAAGATGAGGAATTGGCAGAGCAGCTGTTAGAAGTAGTGGAGGCTAATTTAGAACGGCTTCTTTGTTTTTTTTAGTTGGAAGAATTAAAGGATAAGGTAGATATTATTATATATTCTTCAATCAAGGATTATGAGGAGCACATGGTTGACTGCGAACAAACATATTACGACTGGATGATTGCGGATACGATTGATCGGAAAATAAATATAGCAAATGTGGATGCTTGTCGAGCAACACAGGCGCATAGGAATATGAGCTTTGAAGAATATACAAAGATTATTGTTCATGAATTGGTACATATATGTCAGCAACAGGTGAATCCCAACTGTTACGGGTGTGAATGGTTTTGGGAGGCACTGGCAACCAATTTGGCAAAGCAGGAGATGAATTATCCTCAGACGTTATGTTCAAAAGAAGATTTGATGTTTCACTATAATCAAATCCCTAATGCATATTCGATTTCTTATCATATAGGGAACTATATGTTGGAAAATCTGCCACATGAAAAGATATATGAGTATATTTTAAAACCAGATGTATTGTGGCAGGATACGGAAGAGTTGTTAGAAGTGTTAAAGTAATGTAAGGAAAAAGATTATGATTTTAAGCGTCAGTAGAAGAACAGACATCCCAAGCTATTACTCGGAGTGGTTTTTTAATAGAATCAAGGAAGGCTTTCTATATGTAAGAAATCCGATGAATCTGCAGCAGGTGAGCAGGATAGAGCTTTCACCAGAGGTGGTGGATTGTATTGTGTTTTGGACGAAGAATCCAGAGCCGATGTTAGAGAAATTAGACGGATTAAAAGAATATTCGTATTATTTTCAATTTACACTGACAGGCTATGGTCGGGATATCGAAAGTAATTTGCCTCATAAAAGAGAATGCATGATACCGATTTTTCAGAGATTATCTGATAAGATAGGAGCGGAAAAGATTGTATGGCGGTATGATCCGATATTGCTGACGGACAAATATACGATAGAATATCATTGCAAAGCATTCGAACAGATAGCAAATGCGTTGAGCGGCTATACGAAGCGATGTGTGATTAGCTTTGTAGATTCTTATTCTAAGATCCAAAAGAGTATGCGGGCTGTGAATGCGAGATTACTTGCTGAGGATGATATGAGGCTGCTTGCTAAAGCTTTTTCTCAGATTGCGAGAGATAATGGTATGGAGATAGCTACCTGCGCAGAGCAGATTGACTTGAGTGAGTATGGAATTGGGCATAGTAGCTGTATTGATAAGGGCTTGATAGAAGAGATTATAGGTTATCCGATAGTAGTTAAGAAGGACAAGAATCAGCGCACAGAATGTGGATGTGTGGAGAGTATTGATGTTGGAACCTATAATACCTGTCGGAATGGTTGCAGGTATTGCTATGCGAATTATAGTATGGAAAGTGTTATGACAAATGCCAAGAAGTACGATGTAAATTCGCCGTTGCTGTGTGGGACAGTGCATGATGAAGATAAGATTACGATAAGAAAGATACAGTCTTTTCGCAAAGAAGGTTATTTTAATGGAGAAATTTTAAAGGAATTAAAGGAGACCGGAGATGGAAATTAGAAAATGTAATATAGATGATATCGCAGAGGTTGGGGGATTTTACGACACAGTTGTAAAGCACCTTGATGACAATATTAATTATCCGAAGTGGGTATATAAAGTATATCCTTCTGGGGATTCTGTCAGAGAAAAAGTGCAGGGAAAAAGCCAGTTTCTTTGCAAAGACAATGGAAAGATAGTAGGTGCATTTGTCTTAAATGATGACCCGGACGGGGCATACGAGAAGGTGGCATGGGGTAAGCCGTTGGCAGAAGGTGAGTACATGGTGTGTCATACACTTGCAACAGCACCGGACCAACAGGGAAGAGGGCTTGGTAAGCAGCTTGTAGAGTTCTGTATTGCTTATGCAAAGGAACAGGGCTTTCAGGGGATACGTTTAGATGTAGTACCAGATAATATTCCTGCAAAAAGATTATATGAAAAATGTGGATTTTCATATGTGGGAGATGTTGATTTGGAAAGAGATATAGAAGAGATACCTTTGTTTTCTATGTATGAGTTAAATTTTTAGTGGTAGAGGAGAATCTATATGGGAACTTTTCATGTTGAGTTGAAAAAGGTTGTTGATGACAGTTACGAGATTGAAATTGGTTTTGCACTGGCAGACAAGCTGATTAAAGATATAAAAAATGGCTTGGTTGGCAACATTACAAAATTTGCAGTGATTACAGATAGTGTGGTGAAGGATTTATATGCAGAGGATATTCTTACGAGATTAATAGATGCAGGGTATTGTGTAGATTTGTTTGTGTTTGAAGCTGGAGAAACAAGTAAGACCAGAGAAACAAAAGCCATGATAGAGGATGCTATGTTAGAAAAGGGCTATCGTAGAGATTGCTGTATTATTGCAGTTGGAGGCGGTGTAGTAACTGATTTGGCAGGATTCGTGGCTGGTACCTATGGTAGAGGAGTACCTTTTATTAATTATGCGACCACTTTATTGGCAGCCGCTGACGCATCAGTAGGTGGAAAGACAGCTGTGGATACACCTCTAGCAACGAATTTAATTGGTTTGTTTAATCAACCTGAAAAGGTGTATTTGGATATTGCAACATGGAAAACACTTCCTCAAAGACAGATATCTAGTGGTTTGGCAGAGACAATTAAACATGCGTGTATTGCAAGTAAGGATTTGTTTGAGTATTTAGAGAAGCATATAGAAGAGATTCTTGATATTGAGAAGAATGCTTGCGAGCATATCGCGAATGAAAATTGCAAGATTAAGTATGAAGTAGTTATGAAGGATGAAAGAGAAAGTGGGCTGAGAGAGGTGCTTAATCTAGGACATACAGTCGGACGTGCCATTGAAACGGTAAGTGAGTATCGATTGTTGCATGGAGAAGCTCTTTCTATAGGACTTGTCGCAGAGGTAAAGCTAGCGTTTAGGTTAGGTTTTATGTCTATAGAGCAGAAGGATGCGGTGCTTAGCTTATTAGATAAGGCAAAATTACCAATCGCAATTCCGGAATATATTGACAGAGAAGCCTTGGTTAAGAAGCTATATACAGATAAGAAGGTTAAGAACGGTCAGCTTCGTTTTGTGGTACAAAAGGGAATTGGTGATGTGGTTGAGTTTGAAGAAGGAGTTTATGCGACTAAGATTGAAGAAGCTGTAGCGAGAGAGATTATTATGGATATGTAGTTTCGGAGGAAGTAATCATGGTTATTTTAATTGGTGGAAGTACCCACACGGGAAAGACATTATTGGCGCAGAAATTAGTAGAGAAATACCACTATTCCTGTTTGTCCCTAGATCATTTGAAGATGGGACTAATTAGAAGTGGACATACCACGCTTACACCCTATGATGATGATCAGATGACGGATTTCTTGTGGCCGATTGTCAGTGAAATGATTAAGACGGCAATTGAGAATGAGCAGAATATGATTATTGAGGGCTGTTATTTTCCATATGATTGGAAGACATACTTCGAGCCAGAATATTTAGAAGACATTAAGATGGTATTTTTAGTATTTAGTAAAGAGTACATAGAAGCACATTTTGGGGATATCAGAAACTACGGCAGTGTGATTGAAAACCGAGGAGAGGACGAGGATTGCACAAAGGAAATGTTGTTAAGGGATAATACGCTCTGTTTGGAGATGTGTAAGCAGTATGGCTGTGAGTATCATCTTGTGACAGAGCAGTATGATATTAGTGTGGAGAGTGTTATGGGAGCGGAGTAGGAAATGGTTTTATTAGTAGTAGATACACAGAAATTAATTACAAATGAGAAGTTATATAATTTTAAGTCTTTCGTAAGTAATGTAAAAAGCTTAATACAAACCGCCAGAGAGAACCACATAGAGGTCATCTATGTGCGCCATGATGATGGTGAAGGCTGCGAGTTGACCAAAGGTACAGAAGGCTTTGAAATCTATGAGGGATTTCAGCCACGGGAAGGAGAAAGAATCTTTGACAAGAATGTGAACAGTGCATTCAAAGGAACTGGATTATTGGAATATTTAAAGGATAAGGAGATACAAGATATTGTTGTAGTTGGCTTGCAGACAGATTATTGTATTGATGCGACTATTAAGTGTGGCTTTGAACATGGATTTGCCATGATTGTGCCAGAGTATGCTAATACTACGGTAGATAATCAGTTTATGACAGGTGAGCAGACATATCAGTATTACAATCAAATGATGTGGAATAAAAGATATGCTAGATGCGTTTCGATGGAAGAAGCAATACAAAGAATGAGTACAAGAGCACTCTGATTTAGATAATTATGTATATTGGTATACCAAGGCAGTTTTTGCATTTTGGTATACCTTTTTTGTTGAATGGCGGTGCATGAGTAACAAGGCAAAATAATCTTTACAAAAGTCCTTGCAAAAATAATTATATATGATATACTTTAGTATGCTAACGTGGTAACATAAGAAAGTAAAGAGTGGAGTATAATTATGAAGAAACAAAAGATAAAGGGATTATCATATGGTTGCATATCTGGGATTTCCTTTTGTGTGATTATGGCGGCTTGGTGTGTTGCAACCTATGGTGGATTTGTAAGTGATATTTTTATGCCGTCACCAACAGCAGTTTGGAAGAGTATCGTGGAGATGGCGCAGGATGGCTCGCTTTGGGAACATTGCTTTGTATCAACTAAGAGGGTTATGATTGGATGGTTTTGGTCT
>SVFJ01000006.1 GCA_015056925.1 Lachnospiraceae bacterium
GCAAAAACAAAATGGATGCCTCCTGTAAAATACAGGGAAGCATCCATGTGTTGTGCCTAGTTCATAAATCAATGTGTCCAGGATTCTGGGTACATATCACATGTGAGTTGGGGGATTAGTGTTTATTCATTCATCACTTCAGCAACATTACTTACAATTTCATCCTTCTCAAAAGGTTTCGTAATAAACTTCTTAGCACCAATCTTTAAAGCTTCGATAAGCTTAGACTGCTGGCCGGCAGCAGTAATCATGATTGCCTTTACGTCAGGGTCGTATTCAAGAAGCTTCTTTAAAGCTTCGATACCGTCCATAACAGGCATTGTGATATCGAGAGTTACAAGGTCTGGCTCTTGTTTCTTATAGGCTTCTACAGCTTCTGCACCGTTGGTAGCTTCTGCAAGGATAGAGTAGCCTGCTTCTTCAAGAAGATTTCTAAGCATATTTCTGGACATCTTAGAGTCGTCAACCAGAAGAACAGTACCCTTTGAACCGGCTTTTACATCATATACAATCGTTTCGTGCTTTGTATAAGCGTATGGTGTTTTACCCATGGAAACATCACTGTTGACACCGATTACCAGATTAATCTTATGGTCGTCGATATAGATTGGTAATACATAGAAGTCGCCTTCAACTGTCTGGTCCTTGTAAGCGAAGGTTGGTTCCATATCCATTTCGATTTCCTGTTCACTAAGCTCAGAAGCAAATAAACCACTGTTTACATTGATAAATTCACAAACAGCATCATAAGCATCATCACTTGCTGCATTATGAGCTTCACCGGAGAAGGCAGTTGCCAGTTGGGCAAAAGAGCTTTCCCCTTTTTCTTCTGCAAGAGCAATGTAGACAGAGTCATGTCCGACAGTTTTCTGTCCTGCAAGATGACAGTAGCTTAAAGATTTTGTGTGTTGTATTTTCTCTACATAGAAGTCTCTTGTAATGAAACGGTTAATGTTTCTGACAACAAGACTTGCAATATCCGTAACATATGGCTTTGCAGAGAACGCGAATATCGGCATGAGAGAATCAATATCTCCTGTTTTCAAAGCGTCCATTTCAGTGTCTGAAAAACCATGCTCCTTTTGGAATGCACCTAAGGTTTTATCAAGTACAGTAGCGGTCAGCTTACTTTGCTCCATCAATACCTGAATGAACTGCATATATGGATTACCCTGTTTTTTTAATAAAGCACCGACCTCATCATTGGTCAGCCAGCCCTTTTCTACAGCAATATCTCCAAAACGTTTGTCAAATTGCATTTGCAGCTTATTAATGGTTTCAACTTCATCCTCAGTTAATAAGCCTTCCGCAATGGCAATAGTTCCGAGCTTTACTCGAACTTTCATTTGCTGTTCGATTGCAGACTTGTAATCCTCCTTTGAAATGATTTCCTTTTCAACAAGATATTTTCCAAATAATTGACTAAACATAGCTTCATCTCCTATTTTCTTTTTTGCCCTGAGACACTATATAATAAAATTATAGTCTAAGCAGATGAAAAAATCTACTAATTTAATAAAATAATATAAATAAACTGATAACAAATAGTTATTGTAAAAATTAAAACATTTTAATTATTGCTAAAGCGATGGTAGAAATATCTTGCTATTCATATTATAATAGCATTAAATATGATACATAATGTGAAAGACACAAATGGGAGGTTAGCATGAAGAAAAGATTAGTTAGTGCATTGTTGGTTGGAATTATGACAGTGTCTTTATTCGGATGCAGCAGTCAACAGACTACAACAGATGCAGGGACACAAAATGAAGTGGTAGAGAGTATAGAGGTAGAGACAAAAGAGGCTGAAGTGATTGCGCCGGTAGAGGTTGAAATTGAGAAGAGTTTAGCAGGTAATCCGCTTTTAGGCTTTGGTGAGGAAGGCGAGCTTGTATATGCGGGAGATACTAAGTCTGTAACATACGGCGGAGACCCGTCTGCATTGGTGGTAGGAGATACATTATATTTGTATGTGGGACATGATACAGCACCGGCAAGCGCTTATGTGATTCCGGAGTATCTTTGCTATTCGACCAAGGATATGGTGAATTGGACATATGAAGGTGTTGCAATGTCTATGAAGGATGTTACATGGGGAGATAATAACTCTGCATGGGCAGGTCAGGTTGCCAGACATTACGATGAAGAGCTAGGTAAGGATATGTATTATCTTTATTTCTGCTCATGGAATAATAAGGATGCAGGTAAGCAGTCTATTGGTGTAGCAGTTTCAGAGAATCCTGCAGGCCCTTTTGTTGATTTGGGACAGGCACTTGTATTAGGTTCTTTCACAACAGATGAGACATCAGCATGGAATGATATTGACCCTACTGTTTGGATTGAGACAGATGAGAATGGTGAGGAGCACAGATATCTTGCATGGGGTAATGGTAAGCTCTATATGTGTGAGTTGAATGAGGATATGATTTCTGTTAAGGATATTGATGGTGATGGAGAGATTGTATTTGATAAGGATATCGTTAGTCAGATGGTACCTACTTCATTTACGGAGGCACCTTGGATTTACCGAAGACAGGATGAGAACGGTAATTACTATGGAGATTACTATCTCTTCTATGCTTACGGATGGAGAGAGCAGATGGCATTTGCGACATCAGATGATTTGATGAACGGCAGATGGTACTTTGGTGAAATCATCATGGAGCCATCGGTAACATCTAATACCAATCATCCGGCAGTTGTGGATTTCTTAGGAAAGACTTACTTTATATATCATAACGGTTCTTTGCCAAAGGGTAGCGGATTCAGACGCGTAGCCTGTGTGGAAGAGGTTGTGTTTGAGTCAGACGGATGGGTAAATTATATCCAGGAAACAGCTACGGGTATCAGCGGAAAGACTTCGACACTGACAGCAGGTAATGGAGAGGTCTTGGCGCATCAGTGGTTTAATAATTCAGGCGTTGATGCAACTTATCCATATCTGAATATGCAGCTTGGAAGCAATTTGGATAAGACGACTGAGGCAGATATGCTTTGGGAGATTGTACCGGGTAAGATGGATGAGAGTTATGCATATTATGTTTCGATAGAGTCATATAATAAGCCGGGGCTCTATATTACTGCAACAGGGGATGGTGTAGGACTTTCTCAGGATGATGACGGCAAGAAGGCAAATGCACAGACCTTTATTACGGTATCAGGACTTTCGGGTGAGGGTGTTTCCTTTGAGTCATTGGAGTATGTAGGTATGTACTTAACATTATCGGACGGTGTTGCTACATTGACAGATGGAACAGACGCAGAGGCTTGCTCATTTGTAATTGAATAAGGATGATGTAAAGAGACGGTGATAATTCACTGTCTCTTTTGTGTCAAAGAGGAAAGAATTGTATATAATATACAAATATTGTAAAGTGTGTTGACAAATATATTTTAGAAGGTTTACTATAATCAAAATTAAATACGAAACCGTTGAAGCGGAGATAACGGTAATTATGCTTCTACAGAGAGCCCGTGTTGGTGAGAGTCGGGTGAAAAACAGGTTATCAAATGGACCGCTGAGGGCACAGTCAAATGCGCTGGCTACAGTGCAAAGTATTCTGTGACGTGTTGGCATACGTCAGTTGCCGGGGATATGTAGGTATCCTGCTAAGTGTGCAGCGTCGTGGCTGTAAATCAAGGTGGCACCGCGGATAGTGTTTTTATTCGTCCTTGACAGATTTTTTTATTCTGTCAGGGGCGTTTTTTTATTTGTCAGATAAACTGACAAATAAAAAAGTAGATGCACACGCTGAAGAGAGGAAGATGTCGCATAAGCGACACTTCAGCGGTGCATGGAATTTCGCAAGCGAAATTCTATATAATTCCTTGGCAGAATACCTATTCACAAGAAATGGAGGAGCAAGTATGAAAATTTTACCAAGCATGGAAATTGTAAGAGAAATTGCAAAGACTGGACAGTACGACATACTTCCAGTGAGCTGTGAGATTCTGTCAGACATCTGCACACCAATTGAGGCAATGAAGATACTTAAGAACGTATCGACACATTGCTATATGTTAGAGTCAGTGGCAGAGAAGGAGAAATGGGGACGATATACATTTCTTGGCTTTGAGCCTAAGCTGGAGATTACCTGTGTGGACGGAGAGATGAAGGCAGGAAATATAACAGTTCAGACAGATAATCCATCTAAGTACTTGCGTCAGATATTAGCAGATTATAAAAGTCCGCGATTTGAGTATTTACCATCCTTTACAGGCGGTCTGGTAGGGTATTTCTCCTACGATTATCTGGGATATAAGGAGCCGACAGTAAAAACCAAGGGACAGGATACGGAAGCTTTTAAGGATGTAGATCTGATGCTTTTTGACAAGGTAATCGCCTTTGATAATTTTAGACAGAAGATTATTCTGATAGCTAATATGTCATTAAAAGAGCCTGAGGTGGAATACAACAGGGCGGTGATGGAGCTTCAAAGAATGGCAGAACTTCTAAAGAACGGAGAGAAGAAGGAGGAGCTAGGCGGACACCTGACAGGAGAGGTAACACCGCTGTTTGATGAAGCAGCCTATAGTACCATGGTGGAAAAGGCAAAGCATTATATCCATGAGGGCGATATCTTCCAAATTGTGTTGTCTAATTGTCTGAGTGCATCCTTCGAGGGAAGCCTGCTCAACCCCTATCGCTTCTTAAGAACCTTGAATCCCTCGCCGTATATGTTCTATTTCTCGGGAACGGACATAGAGGTAGCAGGTGCTTCTCCTGAGACCTTGGTAAAGTTGGAAAATGGCGTGCTTCATACCTTCCCATTGGCAGGAACTAGACCACGCGGTAAGACGGAGGAAGAGGACTTAGCGTTAGAAACTGAGCTTTTAGCTGACACAAAGGAGCTGGCAGAACACAATATGCTGGTGGATTTGGGAAGAAATGACCTTGGAAAGATTAGCAGGTTTGGCAGTGTTCAGGTTGAGAAGCTGCACTCCATAGAGCGATATTCTCATGTGATGCATATCGGCTCTACCGTACGAGGAGAGATAAGAGAGGAATTTGATGCACTGGATGCCATTGAAGCCGTACTTCCCGCAGGAACCTTATCAGGCGCACCAAAGCTTAGAGCCTGTCAGCTGATTGGGGAGCTGGAGAACAATAAGCGAGGCATTTACGGAGGGGCGATAGGTTACATAGATTTTACGGGAAATATGGACACCTGTATTGCAATCCGAATCGCATATAAGAAAAATGGCAAGGTATTTGTCAGAAGTGGCGCAGGAATTGTAGCAGATTCCGTACCGAAGAAGGAATATGAGGAGTGCATCAATAAAGCAAAGGCAGTCGTAAATGCCTTGAAAATGGAAGAGGAGGCGGACTTATGATTTTGTTAATAGATAATTATGACAGCTTTTCCTATAACCTATATCAGTTAATCGGAGAAATCAATCCAGATATTAAGGTGATTCGAAATGATGAGCTGACAGTGGAAGAGATAAGAGCGTTGAAGCCCAAGCACATCATTTTATCGCCAGGACCAGGCAGAGCTGAGGATGCGGGAGTTATTGTTGAGGCGGCAGGAACACTTGGGAAGGAAATCCCAACCTTGGGGGTGTGTCTTGGGCATCAGGCAATCTGTCAGGCGTTTGGTGCAACGGTTACCTATGCAAGGGAGCTGATGCATGGAAAGCAGTCTAGGGTAACCTTTGATGAAAATTGTATCTTGTTCAAGGGATGTTCCAAGACAGCACCAGTTGCAAGGTATCACTCACTGGCGGCAGATAAGGACACGATACCTAAGGAGCTGCAGATTACCGCAGTAACAGAGGATGGAGAGGTCATGGCAATACAGCATAAGGAATATCCGATTTATGGAGTGCAGTTCCATCCAGAGTCCATTATGACACCTGATGGAAAGACCATGTTAAGGAATTTTATAGAGCTTAGATAAGTGATAGGAGGCTATAAAGATGATTAAGGAAGCAATTGTTAAAATCGTAAATAAAGAGGATTTGACCTATGATGAGGCATATACAGTCATGAATGAGATTATGAGTGGTGGAACATCTGCTACACAGAATGCAGCATTTCTTGCAGCACTTTCAACAAAGAGTGCAAGAGCGGAGACAACGGATGAGATTGCAGGATGTGCGGCGGCAATGAGAGACCACGCAACAAAGGTAGAGACGGGAATGGAGATATTTGAAATTGTAGGCACAGGTGGAGATAACGCTCATAGCTTTAATATCTCTACCACCTCAGCACTGGTGGCGGCAGCAGGTGGTATGAAGGTGGCAAAGCATGGAAATCGTGCGGCATCCTCACAGTGTGGAACAGCAGATTGCTTGGAGGCATTAGGAGTCAATATACAGCAAAGTCCTGAAAAATGCGTAAAGCTTTTGAAGGAGGTCGGAATGTGCTTTTTCTTTGCCCAGAAGTATCATACTTCCATGAAATATGTGGGAGCTATCCGCAAGGAGCTTGGCTTTAGAACGGTATTCAATATCTTAGGACCTCTTACGAATCCGGGAACTCCTAAGATGCAGTTACTCGGCGTATATGATGAATATCTGGTAGAGCCATTGGCACAGGTATTGATGAATCTAGGTGTTAAGCGGGGAATGGTAGTATATGGACAGGATAAGCTGGATGAGATTTCTATGAGTGCACCTACTACCGTGTGTGAGTTCAGAGACGGATGGTTTAAAACCTATGAGATTACACCTGAGGACTTTGGCTTTGCGCGTTGTACAAAGGCTGATTTAATAGGAGGTACTCCTGAGGAAAACGCCAAGATTACGCTTGCTGTCTTAAAGGGTGAAAAGGGGCACAAGAGAAATGCAGTGCTAATGAATGCGGGAGCGGCATTCTATATTGGCGGTAGGACTGAGTCCATGAAGGAAGGTGTTGCATTGGCGGCAGAGCTGATTGATTCGGGTAAGGCATTAGAAACTTTAGAAAAGCTAATAAAGCTTAGTAATCTTGATAATTAGTGGTTCATGAGCTTGGGGAGGAATATATGATGACAATATTGGATGAGATTGCTGAATATGCGCGCCTTCGTGTGGAGCAGGCAAAGAAAACAGAACCGTTATTGGAAGTAAAGGCAAAGGCTTTGGCGCTTCCAAAATCAGACTTTGGCTTTGAGAATGTATTAAAGAAACCGGGAATATCTTTTATTTGCGAATGTAAGAAGGCGTCACCGTCAAAAGGACTGATAGCACCTGACTTTCCATATCTTGAGATTGCCAAGGAGTACGAACAGGCGGGGGCTGACTGTATATCTGTGTTGACAGAGCCTAAGTGGTTCTTAGGAAGCGATGCGTATTTAAAGGAAATTGCAAAGGAAGTAAAAGCTCCATGTATTCGTAAGGATTTTGTAGTGGATGAATATATGATATATGAAGCAAAGCTTTTAGGAGCACAGGCAGTGTTATTGATTTGCGCGATTTCGTCCGAGAAGCAGATACGAGAGTATATTCAAATCTGTGATTCGCTTGGTATTTCTGCTTTGGTGGAGACGCATAGTGAGGATGAGGTAGAGATGGCAGTTAAGGCAGGGGCAAGGATGATTGGCGTGAATAATCGTAATCTGAAGGATTTTACAGTGGATACGGAGAATAGCCGTCGTTTAAGAGCGCTGGTGCCAAAGGATATTCTCTTTATTTCAGAAAGCGGTGTTAGGACAACAGAGGATATTGTAAAGCTTCGTGAAATGGGTGTAGATGCAGTTTTGATAGGAGAAACACTAATGAGGGCAGGAGATAAGAAGGCGAAGCTTAATCAATTACGAGGCTGGAAGTATCACAGCAGGAAATTATGAGAATGGAAGATTGGCAGATTTTTGAAAGGCAGGGATTGATGTGACGAGAATAAAGCTATGTGGTCTAAGAAGGAAGTGTGATATAGAATATGCCAATGCAATACTGCCTGAATATATAGGATTTGTATTTGCCCCAAAGAGTAAGCGATACGTTTCCTATGAAGAGGCAAAGACTTTAAGCGGTTTGTTGGATAAACGGATTATGATAGTGGGCGTATTCGTAGATGAAGATATGGAGTTGATTGCATCGCTGGTGCAGGAAGGTGTGATTGATATGGTGCAGCTGCATGGAAATGAGGATGAGGCTTATATCCAATCACTTCGAAAATGGATAGACTGTCCGATTATTCAGGCATTTCGCATAACGGGCAATGAGGATATCGATGCTGTACGGGCGTCAAGGGCAGATTATGTGTTGGTGGATTCGGGTGGCGGCTCAGGTGAGTGCTTTGACTGGTCGTTGATTTGCAAGCTGGATAGAACTTATTTTCTGGCGGGGGGACTTACTGCTGAAAATGTGCAGGAGGCGATAGAAAGCTTGCAGCCCTTTGCAGTAGATGTCAGTTCGGCGTTGGAGACAGAGGGATATAAGGATATCGTAAAGATGAAACGTTTTGTAGAGGCGGTTAGAGGTTAATGTGATGATAAGAATAGAGTTAGAGGAGAATGATTATGAGTAAGATTAGAGAAGCATTTGTAAATGGAAAGGCATTTATTCCTTTTATAACCTGTGGTGACCCTGACTTGGAAACGACAGAGAAGCTGGTATATGCAGCGGTAGAAAACGGAGCGGACTTGATAGAGCTTGGAATTCCCTTTTCTGACCCGATAGCAGAGGGACCTGTTATCCAAAGAGCGGATATTAGAGCGCTTGAGAGTGGAACGACAACGGATAAGATATTTGATTTGGTTCGGAAGCTAAGAATGACAGTCGCTATTCCTTTGGCTTTTATGACCTATGCAAATGTAGTATTTTCCTATGGTTCAGAGAAATTTATTTCCAGCTGTAAGGAGATAGGAATTGATGGCTTGATTATTCCTGATATTCCGTTTGAGGAAAGAGAGGAGTTTCTACCGATTTGCAGACGGTACGGTGTAGCTTTGATTTCCTTGATTGCACCAACCTCAAAGCAGCGTATTGCTACCATTGCTAAGGAAGCAGAGGGCTTTATATATATCGTATCTAGCCTTGGCGTGACAGGAACAAGAAAAGAGATTGCTACGGATTTACAGGCGATTGTAGATGTGGTTCGGGAGAATACCGATGTGCCATGTGCAATTGGTTTTGGTATTTCGACACCAGAGCAGGCAGGTCAGATGGCAGCCTGTGCAGATGGTGTGATTGTTGGTTCTGCGATTATTCAGATTATGGAGCAGTACGGAAGAGAGGCGGCAGGACCTGTGGGGGAGTATGTAAAGTGCATGAAGGAAGCATGCACAGCATTTGAAGCTCATAAGTGATTGCGTTTTGGGTGTAGCAAGAAGAGAAGGAAAGAGGTAATATATGGAATGGTATTTTTACCGCCCCGGTGGATTGAGATATCCAACGGGGCGTGTTTTGTTTACTGGTCTATGACTGTGCTCTTAACATACGTGCGTAGAGACCGTTCTGCTCTATAAGCTGTGCGTGAGTTCCCTGTTCCTTGATTTCACCTTCATGAATTACTAAAATCATGTCGGCATTCTTAATCGTAGATAGTCTGTGTGCAATCGCAATAATGGTACGCTTTCCAGCCATGTTATTGATTGCGTTCTGAATCTGTTTCTCTGTTTCTACATCAACTGAGGCTGTCGCTTCATCCAGGATAATGATAGGAGATTGACGTAGGATTGCTCTTGCAATGGCAATACGCTGTTTTTGACCGCCTGAGAGTCGAAGTCCTCGCTCGCCAACTTGTGTTTCATATTCCTCGGGCATATGAAGAATGTCCTCATGTATGTTTGCTGCTTTGGCAGCAGCGATAATCTCTTCTCTGGTAGCTTCTGGCTTGGCATAGCCGATATTTTCTGCAATAGAACCATTAAAGAGAAAAGTATCCTGTAATACGGGCGAAATGTTTTGGCGAAGACTTTCGAGTGTCACGTCTTTTAGATTGTTGCCATCCACAAGAATTTGTCCTTGTACCGGATCGTAAAATCTGGAAATTAACTGGGTTATAGTAGTTTTGCCAACACCAGTTGGTCCAACAAGAGCAACCATCATTCCCGGCTTGCAGGTAAAGGAAATATTCTTTAAAACAGGAACCTGATTGCTATAGTGGAAGGAAACATTATCAAAGGTTATTTCACCGTTTACTTGTTCTAAGGCTTTAGCATCTGCTTTATTCTCTATAGCAGAAGGTGTATCCAAAATCAGAGTGACACGTTCGGCACCGGCTAATGATTGCTGGAGATTCTCAAGCCAGCTTGCAAGACCGGAGATTGGTGCATAAAACAATGAAAGATATAATACAAAAGCAACAATATCTTCTACGGATAATTGTCCAAGATAGGCAAGATATCCACCAACAGCAACGACTAATACAGTACCGATGGAGGAGATGAATTCCACACTTGGGTGGAACAGGGCACTTGCTTTTAGCGCACGAAGCATGGCGCGAACCTGTTCAAAGTTGCTTGCACTTACAAGCTGTGCTTCTTGGGTCTCCTGACCAAAGGATTGAATCTCATGAAGACCTGAAAGATTATCCTGTAGTTTGGCATTTAATTGTCCCATGCATTTTTGAGAAGCTTTAAAAAATGGTCGTACTTTTTTGGCAAAAATTACACCTGAAATCAGAATTAAAGGAATCGGAAAGCAGGTAATGAGTGCTAATTTCCAATTGATGACTAACAGAATAGTAAGAACACCGCCGAAGGTCATGATATTGGTGATCATGTCAGGAATCATATGCGCATACAAAAGCTCAAAGTCTCGAGTGTCATTTACAACCCGGCTCATCAAATCACCGGTTTGTTTATCGTGGAAAAAGCCTAAATCGAGGCTCTGCAATTTGTGATACATTCTGTCACGAAGGTCACCCACTAAATACCATGCTGCCTTATGTGCAAGATAGTTGCTTAAGAATCGGAATACAATACGCAGCATATAGAGAATCAAAAGTAAGAGAGCAAGATTGCCGATTTGCTGAAGCGTCTCATCGTTCAGTCCACTTCCGACAATTCCTGTCATGGTTGATAGGACCTTGGGTGCTGCAAGGTTAACTCCGGTTAAGAGTAATGTCGAGAGAATGGCAATAATATAAAGCCCTTTGTAACGAGAGGCTTCTTTTGTAAGTTTCCATAGCATTTTCATTGTGGTATTTCCTTCCGTATTGTTTAGTAGTATGGTTTAACATAATCATATCATGCAAAAAGATGTAATACAATATCGCTTCCTTTTAATCAAACTCATGCTCCATGACATATTGGATAAATGCATGGAAGGGTTTGGAAATCCATTTATTACGGTGATAAATAAGCTGCTTCCAAATATCAATTTCAAAATCTCTAATGCCAAGATGGACAAGTGTGCCTTCATCAACCTTTTTTTGGGTAACGAAGTCAGGAAGGAAGGAGATTCCTACGCCATTTTCCAATGAGGTTGTGATAAGGTCAGTTCTGCCGATTTCCATGACGGGTTGTATATCTAAGGACATACTGGCAAGTGTTTCATCAAAAACACGTCGATACCCCATCTTTTTCTCAGTAAGAATAAATGGGTAATCAATAATATCCTTTACAGAAAGATTTTTCACGCCTGCAAGAGGAGAAGCGGCACTTGTTACAAAATGAGTAGAGATACGTTCCTCCTTGGCGATGATATAGTCCGGTTGATATACATGGCTGTCTAATGTGAAAATGACATCGGCCTCATTATGATTCAGGATACGGAACATATCGTCCGTATCGGCGGTTGAGAATTTAAGGGCTATCTTGGGATAATGCTTATAAAAATCAGGATAGTTCTGCGTCAGCATCATTTCACAGATGGAGTCAGGTGTAACAATATGAATATGCCCTGATAACTCATCGGAGTTACTTAGATTTTGCTTGAATTCCTCTGTAATATGGCTGATTTGTTGGGCGTAGGCAAGTACCTCACGTCCTTTTTCAGTTAGGCTGATGGTATGATTAATACGCTCAAACAGCATGCAATCAAGCTCTGTTTCAAGCTGCTTGATTTGAAAGGAAATGGTTGATTGCGAGTAACCAAGCACCTGAGCTGCTTTGGTAAAACTGTTTAATTCCGCGACATGAACAAATGTAACTAGATTTCGAATTTCCATTATTGTACCTCTACATCGAATTTTTAGATGACCTATATCTAAACCATCTATTTTATTAATTTTCGGTAATATTGTATACTAAACCATGTTAAAAAGCAATTTTTTTTGGGAGGATTTATAATGCCAGCGATTAAGTTTTACAGTAGAGACCCATTGCCAATGGAGATGCACAAGGTGAAAATCGTGCAGAAGCTGAATTTGTTACCGGCAAAAGAGAGATTGGCAAAAATGAAGGAAGCAGGATTTAATACATTCCTGTTACATAATGGAGATATTTTCATGGACATGTTAACCGATTCAGGTGTTAATGCCATGAGTGACAATATGCAGTCAGCAATGCTTCGTGCAGATGATGCGTATGCAGGAAGTGAGACCTTTTATCGTATGCAGGACAAGCTTGAGGAGATTTTTGGAATTCCTTATTTACTGCCTACACATCAAGGACGCGCATGTGAGCATATCCTTGCAACACATTTCGTGAAGCCGGGGAACTGTGTTATCATGAATTATCACTTTACAACCTCTAAGGCACATGTTACACGTCTTGGCGGACATGTAGAGGAGCTTGTTAAGGACGAAGGTTTGATTTCCAAGAGCAATTTACCTTTCAAGGGTAATATTGACATGGACAAGGTAAAGGCTTGTGTGGAGAAGGAAGGCGCAGACAATATTGCGTACATGAGATTAGAGGCAGGTACAAACTTAATTGGTGGACAACCTATCTCTTATGAGAATATGAAGGAAGCAACAGAGTATGCTAAGGCAAATGGAATTGTAACAATTCTTGATGCTTCGTTGTTACAGGACAACTTGTATTTCATTAAGACTCGTGAGGAGTCCATGAAGGATAAGTCTATCCGTGAGATTACAAGAATGATTGCGGATTTGTTTGATATTATTTATTTCTCAGCCCGTAAGTTCGGATTTGGACGTGGCGGCGGAATCTTAGTTCGTGATGAGAAGATGTTCCATGAGATGGAAGACTATATTACAATGTTCGAAGGCTTCTTGACATATGGTGGTATGTCTGTTAAGGAAATGGAAGCGTTGATTATTGGTTTTGAAGAAACTATGGATTTAGATGTTATTTCTCAGGGACCGCAGTTTATAGACCATTGTGTACGAGCATTGGATGCGCATGGCATTCCGATGATTACACCGGGTGGCGGACTTGGTGCACATATTGACGCAAGAGCAGTAGTAAGCCATATTCCGGCAGAGCAGTATCCGGCAGGCTCATTGGTTGCTGCATTGTATCTTTGCGGTGGTATCAGAGGTATGGAGAGAGGAACCTTGTCAGAGGAGCGTAACCCTGACGGAAGTGAGCGTATCGCATCTGTTGAGATGGTTCGTCTTGCATTCCCGCGTCGAGTATTTACTTTATCACAGACAGAGTATGTTATCGACAGAGTAAAGTGGTTATATGACCATAGAGATTTAATTGGCGGTCTTAGATTCGTGCATGAGCCAAAGAGCTTACGTTTCTTTACAGGTAGATTGGAGCCTGTTTCTGATTGGCCTGAGAAGTTAGTAGCTGCATATGAAGCTGAGTTCGGTGAGGACCAGTAGAGATAAGGAAAGAATGGGTTATGCCCATTCTTTTTTTGCGTAATTCGGGTAATGAAATTATTGGCAGTAATAACCAAAAAACTGGCATAAATTTGGAAGATAGACAATTGCATTTGTACATTTTGTTTGATATAGTTAGTAAGTCTAGACAAATTTTGTACGCTTTGATGTAAGCGCTTACATTTGACTACAAAAAGAGTAGTTAAAATGACAATGGTTTGGGCAAGGTTATATAAGGATGGGGAAAAGGTATTCCCGCTCAAAACATTTTTAGAAATGTTTTGAAGTAAGAAGGAGGAAGACATGAGAAAGAGCATTAAGAGAATGTCTAAGAAGCTTATGGTAATGATTTTATCTGTTACCATGGCGATGTCGAATGTCACAGTGTTTGCTGCAGAAGCAGAGACAGCTACAGTTGTTGAGACTGAAGCAACAGCAGAAACAGAGACTGTGAATGAGACAGCAACAGCAGTTGAAACAGAGGCTGTGAATGAGACAGCAACAGCAGTTGAAACAGAGACTGCGAATGAAACAGCAACAGCAGTTGAAACAGAAACTGTGAATGAGACAACAACAGTAGCAGAAACGGAGACTGTAACAGAGACAGTAACAGTAGTTGAAACTGAATCAGTGACAGAGACAGCAACCGTTGTTGAAACAGAGTCAGTGATAGAGACGGAGACTATCGTGGAGATTCCTGAGCTTATGGTGGCTGAGGCAGAGGCGGTAGCAGAAACAGAGACTGTGGCAGATGAGGAGACAGTAATCGTTACTTCTACATCTAATGCAGCTGTATGGAGTGCAGAGGCTATGCTTACTGCAACAAGTGAAGCGGTAAATGGATTACAGCTTATGGGAGAGGGCTGGTCACTTGGCGGACCTGATTCAGCAGGAGGCGATACATTCGGAACAGACGGAACATATGCTAAGGCAGGCGGAACAAAGGCACAGACAGATGGTTCTAATGCTAAGGGAACTATTCCAAATGGCGGATGTTACTTACAATATACAGCGCAGGATGACGGTACATTCATTATTAGTGAGAAGACACAGAAGAGTAATAAGACCTTCTATGTAGTAGATAGCAACGGAACAGTTGTAACAACAGCAGTGTCAGGAAGTGCAAGTACTTATGATGATGTAAAGGTACCTGTGACAAAGGGCGTTACATACTATGCATATATGGCGGGCTCTACAGCGAATATCTTTAAGGCTGAGTTTGTACCGACACAGACAATCAGAACATGGAGTGCAGAGGCTCTTTTCAATGCCAATGCAACAGAGGATAATGGCTTGAAGCTCTGCGGAGAAGGCTGGTCAATCGGTGGACCGGATTCAGCAGGTGGAGATACGTTTGGGACTGACGGAACTTATGCAAAGGCAGGCGGAACAAAGGCACAGACAGATGGTTCCAATGCAAAGGGTTCTATTCCGAATGGCGGATGTTATTTAGAGTATACAGCATCAGCAAATGGCAAGCTTGTAATCAGCGAGAAGACACAGAAGAGCAACAAGACCTTCTATGTAGTAAACAGCGATGGTGAGGTTGTAAAGACAGCAGTATCAGGAAGTGCAAGTACTTACGATGATGTAACAGTAGATGTAGTAGAGGGCAAGAGCTATTATGCATATATGGCAGGCTCTACAGCAAACATCTTCCAGGTAAAGCTTATTCAGGGTGAGAAGGAAGTTACTCCATGGGAGGAAGTAGCAGCTCCGATTATTAATAAGGTTACAATGGATGCTGACGGTAATCTTGAGGTAGATTATTCAGCAGTGATTGATGAATATAAGGGTGCACAGCAGGTAACTGTTATTATGTTCTATGAGGGACATGAAGCAGGTTCTGTTACAGTAACAAAGCCTGGTATGGCTGTAGAGTTTGCACCTCTTTGGAGTGGTAACTATACATTTGTTGCAATTGCACAGAGAGCAGGCGTGGCAGATAAGTCAAGTGAAGTATACGCATATGACGGATATGTTCTTCCTGTTAAGAAGCCTATCGTAGAGCTGGCTCAGAACAGAGGAAATGGTGTTGTTTATCTTGATTGGATTAACGCACTTTATGCAGATTATTTCAATGTATATTATAAGGAGAGTGGTGCTGCTGAATACACTACTTTCGAAACAGAGGATACAGACGGCTATGCAACAATTGAAGGCTTAACAGTAGGTGCTTTTTATGACTTCAAGCTTGAGGCAGTAAGAAAGGCAGACGGATTTGTTGCGACTTACGAATATCCTAACTTCGTAGTAACTCAGGATGCACAGCATGAATGGTTCTTCGGAACAGTTGGTTCAGCTCAGGAGACACATGCGATTGTAGCAGATGCTGCAGGTAATACTTTACAGAAGGTTGATATGTCTACAAAGGATGAGGCAGCAAACAAGCAGGGTATTGCACCAGTGACTGTAGATGTTGTAAATACAGCTAATACAGTGGCATTTGCACCAACAGGTAATGGTAAGATTTCAGATGGTGAGGAAGGCTTCCAGTACTTCTACACTATGATTGACCCTAATACAGAGAACTTTAAGTTAACAGCTACATTTACTTTAACAAGCCTTTATGGTAATACCTTTGATAACCAGACAGGTTACGGTATCATCGCAACAGATATGCTTGGTTACAACTATTACGGAACAGATGGTTTATGGATTAAGTGTAAGCAGCTTAACTCAGTATCTACACAGATTTTCAGTGTGAAGGCTAATTTCGTGGGACAGAGGAATATCAGCGGATATGAGTCTGTAGATACAACTGCAACAGAAGGATACACACGTATCACAGAGCAGCAGAAATTCCAGAATACAAAGCCAAATTATGAGGTTGGCACAACCTATACATTTACATTAGAGAAGACAAATGATGGATATTATTCAAGCTGTAACGGAGAAACTGTAAAATACGAGGATTTATCAATCTTAAGTAAGCAGGAAGATGGTTCTCTTTGCATCGGTGTATTTGCATCAAGAAATGCAGGTATTACAGTATCAGATATTCAGTTTGAAACATCTGAAAGTACAGGTATTACATCAGTAGAGAAGAGTGAGGCAATCACACCAAATGCAGCGATTCTTTCTTCTAATAATGTAGGTACAGATGTATATGAGTATATCTATGTTCCAAATATTGCAGGTGATTTAACAGTATCTGTAAACGGAACAGCATGCTTTGAGGGTGCAGTTGAGGCAAATAAGGTAGTTCGTGTGAATGTTCCTGTAAAGCTTGGTGCAAATGAGGTGGTATCTTCTCTTGTACCGGATGCGTCACAGAACCTCACAAAGTATGACACAATGACTAAGTCTACTAAGGTAGAATATCAGGTACTTGCAAACAGCAGTGCAGTAGTATATGTTGCAGCGGATGGAACTGCGGCAGGTAAGGGAACTTCAGAAAGTCCTGTAGACCTTGCAACAGCTGTGAAGTATGCGGCGCCTGGTCAGTATATTGTATTAAAGAATGGTACATATACATGTAACAATATTACAATCGGAAGAAGTGTTTCCGGTACAGCAGACAAGCCAATCTACATGGTAGCTGAAGATGTAAATGGTGTTGTATTCAAGAACTTTGGATTAACAATCGTAGGAAGCTACTGGCATGTATACGGTATCTATGTACAGGACCCAAGTGCAGTAGGTATTCAGGTATCAGGTAACTATAATACAATCGAGATGTGTACTGTAGAGGGTTCAGGTAACACGGGTATCCAGATTAGCCGTTCAGGCAGCGTAGACAGAGACCCGGGTTATGAAGCATTATTATGGCCTTCTTACAACTTAATTAAGAACTGTGAGTCCTTCGATAACTGTGATGCAGGAAGAAATGATGCAGACGGATTTGCTGCTAAGTTAACCTGTGGTGAAGGAAATGTATTCTACGGATGTATCGGACATAACAATATTGATGACGGCTGGGATTTATTTGCAAAGGCAATCTCAGGCGAAATCGGAGCAGTTACAATCGAGAACTGTATCGCATATAACAATGGTTGGTTAACAGATGAAGATACAACAGTAGCAGGCTATGAGTACGGTGAAGGTAACGGATTTAAGCTTGGTGGTAATGATATGTACGGCGGACATATCTTAAAGAACTCTATTGCATTTGGTAATATTGGTAAGGGTATCACAAGTAACAGCTGTCCTGACTGTAAGGTATTTAATTCTACATCTTACGGCAATGCAATTGGAGAGAATGGAGCTTATAATATTAGCTTTGCAACAAAGGCAAGCAATTTACAGAAGTGGGAAGTAGAGGGATTGATTTCCGTAACATCTAAGGATAATACAACCTTTGCTGACCAGATTCCAAAGTCGTTCTTAACAGAGAATAATTACTTATATGATGGCGCTTTATCTTATAACAATAAGGCTGTAACAGTATCAGATGACTGGTTTGAGAATGTTGACCTTTCTATCATTCCTACCAGAAATGCAGATGGTACAATCAATATGCAGGGATTATTGAATCCTACAGAGCTTTGTCCTGTAAATGCAGGCGGAAGACTGGATGTAACAAGTGATGAAGCTAAATCAGTGAAGCCACAGATGCCTACAGTAGAGGAAACACCTGAGGATGAGCCTTCTACAGAGGAGCCGGAGACAGATGCACCTTCTATTGGCGGAAATGAGGGTACAACAGAAAATAAGAAGCCTTCAACCAGCAAGAGCCCATCAACCGCTACGGTGGAAACGACTGTTACAATTGTAGAGCAGAGCACACCACTTGTTGCAAATCCTTCATTTGGCGGTGTGATGACAGCTGAAATCAAGCTTTCAGCAGAAGGTAAGCTTAAGGCAGATGTATTAGCGAAGTACTATGGACAGTATGCAATCGTTATGGTTCATGCAGGAAATGGTATCGGATACACAATTGATACCTTACAGCTGACAGGAAGCGAAGCAGACTTAACACTCAAGAATAAGATTGAGAAGGATGATAACTTCGCAGAAGGCTTTGAAACCTATAAGATTACGGTAGTAGAAGAGAAACAGTTGACCTATGAAATCGGTACACATATCAATGTAGGTGCCGAGAATGCAGGAAAGACTGCATATATCTTCGCTTTGAATCTTATAACAGGTCAGTATGAGGTAAAGAACGTTATGACAGTAAATGAGATTGGTAACGTAGTTGTAATGACTAACGCAATTTCGGATATGGTTGTATTGGTTCAGGAATAAGAGTTTTGAAAAGGAATGGAGTAACATCCATTCCTTTTTTGTATTTATGAGCGAATAATCTGTTAAGTATTGCATTTTGTTTGAATTGTATATAAAATTATAATAGTAGGTAAAATGGATAACCATAAATTAAATTTGTGAAAGGGCGATAGATATATGACAGAGAAGCAGTATAGAAAAGCGGATAAGCTGGTGCTGGCAACCCTGTTGGTAGTGCTGATTGGTATTTTCTTAAATATGTTAGGAATGATAAGCACTGCGGGTGGTGGTACAAAAGCTGTGATTGTTACGGTGGTGAGTGTGGTAGGTACCATTGCGACGATTGTTGTTTATCGTATGAAGAAGGGGACCCAGTTGTGTGGAATGATTATGTCGGGAATTACAACATTTGTGTGGGCAGTCATGGTCATTATGATAGACGCACAGTTTTTTTACATGCTTGGTGCACCTTTATTAATTTCACAGATGGCATATCTGGATAAGAAAAGAATTATCGCTACGTCTGCAATAGAGCTGCCGATTTTTACAGTGAAAAGTATGACGCTGGCAGGCAGGGGCGAGGTATCGGCAACAGAAGCCGGAACATCGGTGGTACTACTTATTCTGATTATTGTAGCTGTTTATATGATTACGAAGATATCAATTGCATTTAATAATGAAAATATGGAAACGGTAAGACGTGTTTCGGAGGAACTTGTAACACATTTTGACGGAGCCAATAAACATATCAAAACCTTGGACGATGCTTTGAATCGATGTAATGTTTCTATGCAGGAGATTGCTGCTAATATTGAAAGTACTGCAAATGAGATGCAGACGCAGTCCTTGAAGTGTCAGGATATCGAGGATAATGTGCGAATGGCAAGTGAACAGACAGATGAGATGGCATCTGCATCCAGAACTGCGTTGGAAGAGGTTGCACTTGGTGCAGAGGCGATGGATAAGCTTCATAATCATTCACAAGAGGTTGAGACTGAGAATAAGCAGACAGTAGAATATGTAGTAGCTTTAAATGATAGAACAAAAGCAGTACAGAATATCTTAGGTACGATTGCCAGTATTTCGACCCAGACACATTTGCTTTCCTTAAATGCTTCTATTGAGGCGGCAAGAGCGGGTGAAGCAGGCAGAGGATTTGCTGTAGTAGCGGATGAAATCAGAGGACTTGCAGAGCAGACTAAGCTGGCGACAGAAGAGATTACAGAGATTCTGGGAGAATTGAATCACGATGTAAAACTGGTTACAAAGAGTATTAATCATTCTGTTCAGACAGTTGAGGAGCAGAATCAGCTAATCGAAGAGTCAAAGGGTAAATTTGATGCGATTGATAAAGGTGTGATGCAACTGATGGAAAATATCAATGACTTTAGACGTGTAATTGCTGATATTACTAATGCATCTGTTGTGATTGCAGATGGAGTTACACAGCTTTCGGCAAACAGTCAGGAGGTTGCTGCTGCCGCAGATGATGGTACGCATATGATGACTAAGGCAGTGGATGACATGAATCAGGTAAAGGCGATTCTTAATGATATTTATGATATGGCACAGAATCTAAGAAATGAATATAATGTGTAAAGAAAGAAGGAAATCCTCTTATCTAAAAGGCTTAGGTGGCAAAGCGCACCTAAGCCTTTTGTTTCATAAAGGTGAATTAGCGATATACTGCTCTCATCACAATACCTTGAGGGTGGTCGCCATAATTCTTACCAAAAAGCATAATTCCTCCTTTGGTAGTGGTTTGATTTTCACATGAAAGTTTGAGACGAATAAAATCATCTTCTCCTGCATCTGAAAGAATATCTCTGATGGAATAAGAAGAGGACTCCAAGCCGTTGATACAGGTTCCTGTTTCTCCTATTGTAATTGTAACTAATTCTCCATATTGACCATAAAACCACCATTCGGGAGTAAGCTTTCCTCTATGCTCATCAAATTCTCCTGGACTTACGTATTTTCCAAGTAGTTTATCGTGATTATAGAAATGAATGGTCGCTGGGTAATCTTTTGCAAGGAATGGCCCTTCACTGGATAGCTCCATAGAAAGCTGGATTTCAGTGAGTGTTTGACCTTCCGGCAGAGGGTTCGGGAAGGAATAGGTAACAAATCCATCACAGAACCATAGCAATTCAGCATCAAAATGCTCTGGATATTTGAAATATTGTGGATTATCAAAATCAAAGAGCGGACGAATTTTATCGCAGAAACCACAGGTAGGATTGATTTTGCAGCTACTGTATTGACCAACATTTAATTCCAAGCGTTCGTATTTACCAGATAAGGTTTGGTCAATTAAATCAACTACAATCTTAGATTCGCCTAACATGCAAAGCTTTTGCGTTCCATGTCCTACTGACTGTAATTTCACGTTGATAATTCCGCAATCAGATAACTTCTTAATATGTGCAGTAAGCGCGCCATTTGATATATTGAGTGCTTTGGATAAAGTGTCCATATTCATACTGCGTGTCTGTTGCAGCAATTCTATAATTTTCATTCGAGTGGGAGAAGAAAGGGCATCAAAGAGCTGCTGCGCCTTCTCTAAATTATTAATATAAATCATATTCGGATATCCTTTTAAATAAATCAAAAATACTTTAGATACATCTTATGTTCAAAAGAATGCTAGCATTTTAGTGGAAAGATGTCAAATGGATTTCAATGCTTTATCCTCATTTAAAACATGAGTTTTAGATAAAACTAAAACAGTTAAAATAAAACTAAAATAGTAATTGACTTTCATTTTAGACTGTAATAGTATGAAATTAATCTCGCGAAAGAGTAGTGAAATGAGTAGTAAGGAGAAGTATTTTATGAAGGTAAGGGATATGATGAGGAAAGGCAAGAAGCTAACTGCAGTACTGGCTGCGATTTCCATGATGTTTTCTGTGACGGCATGCGCAAGTAGTGAACCTACAGTGCATGTAAGTGATGTGGTCGAAGAAACAGTGGCTGTTGAGAGCGTTACAGAGGAGAGCAAGGCTGTAGAGGTGTCACAGAAGGTAGAGTTTGAAAGAGAAGCTGAGAACACTGTATCGGCATATGATACGGTGAAGACGGATTATACGTTGAATATTAATGCCTCTGAACAGCTTCACGATATCAGTGATTTGCTTATGGGAATTTTTATTGAGGATATCAACTTTGCAGCAGATGGTGGTTTGTATGCTGAGAAGATAGTGAATCGTTCCTTTGAATTTACGGAGATTGCCAAGGGTGACCAGATGTATGGCTGGCAGACAGTGGGTGAAGTGGAAGCATTTGTTGTGCTTGATGATGAGGAAGGTGCGTTAAACGAAAATAATATCAATTATTTGGTAATGAATAATGCAACAAGTGATAAAGCAGGTGTTGCGAATGTTGGATTCTTGGATGGAATATCTGTTGAAGAGGGCAAAAGCTATGATTTTAGTATCTGGGCAAAGGCACTGAAAGAATATAAAGGTGATGTAACTGTTAGGCTGGTAGCGGGAGAAGAGGTTGCTGGAGAAACAGTAATTTCGGGAATCACAAAGGACTGGGCGAAGTATGAGGCAACTCTTGAGTGCAGTATGACTGCTAATAAGAATGTAAAGCTTCAGGTATTGATGGAGGATGGAAGTATTGCCATAGATATGGTATCGCTCTTCCCACAGGATACCTATAAGAATAGAAAGAATGGTCTGAGAAGTGATTTGGCTAAAATGTTGGAAGAGCTAGAGCCGTCCTTTTTGCGATTCCCTGGTGGATGTGTTATTGAAGGATATGATTATGAGACCATGTACAACTGGAAGGATTCCATTGGTGTAGGACGTGACGGTGAGCCGTTGCTTTTTCATGATACCTACGGTGATGTAGCAGCCAGAAAGCAGGGCACGAATATTTGGACAAATATCAGATTGAAGGATGACCCGATGCCGGCTTATATGACGTATGGATTAGGTTTTTATGAGTATTTCCTGCTGGCAGAGGATATCGGCGCAATCGGTGTACCTGTATTGAACTGTGGTCTCTATTGTCAGGTAAGAGGTGGTGAGGCAGTACCTGTAGGAAGTGAAGAGTTCCAAGGCTTTATTCAGGATGCATTGGATTTGGTAGAGTTCTGCCGAGGCGGCGCAGATACGAAGTGGGGCGCAGTTCGTACAGCAATGGGACACGAGGAACCATTTGAATTAAAATATATCGGCATTGGTAATGAGAACTGGGGCAATCAGTACTATTTGAGATATTCTCTTTTTGTAGAGGCATTTGAAGAGGCTGCAAAGGAGAATCCAGAGCTGTTTGAGGGAATCGAGCTGATGTATTCGGCAGGAACAGATGATGCGACAAGTGGTGCAGACAATTATAAGTCATATCAGTATGCAGAGGAATGGTTAGAGGAGCATGAGGACAAGAATATTTTAGACTTTGCGGGTGCTACGGACCATCATTATTACAATACACCAGAGTGGTTTTTACAGAATACAGATTACTACGATGAGGAAAATTATAGCAGAGAAAGTCTGACAGACACGGTATATGGTGGTGGTATTAATGTCTTTGTTGGCGAGTATGCAGCGAAGTCTAATACACTGAAAGCTGCATTGGCAGAGGCTGCATATATGACAGGTATCGAGAGAAATGGTGATATTATCAGAATGGCAGCGTATGCACCATTGTTTGGAAATACGACAGCAATGCATTGGGCACCAGACCTTATATGGTTTAATAATCACCAGTGTACAGGCTCGATTAACTACTATATGCAGAAGCTGTTTTCAACTAATGTAGGTACAGCAGTGTTGGATACAGAATTTGTTGGTGCAGAGGCAACGCTGGAGGCGCCAAAGGGAATGATAGGTGTTGGTACATGGAACACTACTGCAAAGTTTGATAATATCAAGATTGTATCTAATGAGACAGGAGAAGTCTT
Source organism: Lachnospiraceae bacterium (assembly GCA_015056925.1). Taxonomy (GTDB): domain Bacteria; phylum Bacillota; class Clostridia; order Lachnospirales; family Lachnospiraceae; genus COE1. Next base: position 23,694 of record SVFJ01000006.1, read on the forward strand.
AGGTGAGCAGAGCTTTGATACAGATACTTTTAGAACAGAGTGGGATGATGTGGCAGACGGTGATTTCTCTGTAGAGGATGGTCAGCTGGTACAGTGGAGCAATTCTACAAGTGCGACGACAACAGGAACGGTAGCTTACTATGGTGAGACAGACTGGTCAAACTATACATATACAGTGGAAGCTACCAAGACAGCTGGTGCAGAAGGCTTCCTGATTCCTTTTGTAGTGCAGGGAGAGGATGACCATTACTTCTGGAATATCGGTGGTTGGAACAATACAGTATCCTGCTTGCAGCAGGTATCATCGGGGGCAAAGAGCGACCAGGTGGCAGGTACTGTGAAGAATTGCAGGATCAAATCAGGTCAAACCTATGAGTTGAAGGTGGTTGTAACAGATACGAATGTGAAATGCTACATTGATGATAAGCTTTATGTGGATTATGACTTTGCGACTTCGGCAGGCTATGAGGCATATCAGGTGGTAAGCACAGATAAAAATGGAGATATTATCATCAAGCTTGTTAATGTGACGGATGAGGACAGAACCTTTGCGATTGACCTTAAGGGGGCTGACAAAGTGAAGTCTGAGGCAGTCGTAAATCAGGTAAAGGGCGATTCTCTTACCAATGACAATGTCCTTGGTGCAAAGGAGGATTGTATGATGGAGGAATTCATGGTTGAAGGCATAAGTGAACGATTCAATTATACCGTGCCGCAATATTCGGCTACCGTGATAAGAGTTGAGATGGAATAGATGGTATATAAGTGATTTCTGTCAAAAAAATGTCAATAAATAAAAAACTATCTTGTTACTTTGAGTAAAATAAAGTATGATTATGTAGTGGTTTGTCACAGTGACTAACCACTACTTTTCACTTTAGTAAAGAGGTAAATAGTGTATGGATTCGATTTTAATGATTATTAAGCTTCTTGGTGGTCTTGCCATGTTTTTATATGGTATGGAGATAATGGGAGACGGCCTTAAGCAGGGGTCTGGCAACACTTTGAAAAATGTGTTAGGGAAATTGACACAGAATGTGTTTCTTGGACTTTTGACAGGTACTTTGGTAACGGCGATTATTCAGAGTTCGACAGCTACCATTGTATTGACAGTTGGTTTGATTGGCGCAGGTATTTTAAATCTTCGTCAGGCAGTTAGTATTGTTCTTGGTGCTAATATCGGTACGACAGTAACAGCGCAGATTATTCGTTTGATGGATATTGATTCCTCCGGTGGTTCTATTCTTACGTTTTTTAAGCCTGATACACTTGCACCGATTGCGCTTATTATTGGAATCATCTGTGTGATGTTTATCAAGAAGGAAACCAGTAAGAATGTAGGAATGATTGCATTAGGCTTTGGTATTCTCTTCATGGGCCTTTTAGGCATGACTGATGCAGTAGAGCCGCTTTCCGATTCACCGGAATTTGCTAACTTACTTGGATTCTTTTCTGATATGCCATTGCTTGGTATTTTAACAGGTCTTGTGCTTACCGTGATTGTGCAGAGTTCTTCTGCTATGGTTGGTATTTTGCAGGCACTTTCCTCTACAGGAGTTATGACCTTTGATCTTGTATATCCTATTATTATGGGTATTAACTTAGGTACTTGTGTAACTACAGCACTTGTTTGCTCTATCGGTTCATCAAAGGATGCAAAGCGTACAGGTATCGTACATATTGTATTTAATACGATTGGAACCATATTATTTATGATTGTGATGACCATATTGCGCAATGTTGGATTTATGCCTGATTTATGGGAAGGCGTGGTTGACAGCGGTGTTATTGCGAATTTCCAGACAGTCTTTAATTTGGTGACAGCGATTGCACTTCTTCCATTTACAGGACTTCTTGTAAAGATTGCCTGTGCCTTTGTTAAGGATGATGAAGAGGAAGCTGTAGATAAGTATCCTGAGCTTGCAGCACTGGATTCTAAGCTAATGATGACGCCTCCGCTTGCACTTGCTGAGGCAACTAAGCTTGCAGTGAATATGGCACAGATTGCGCAGAAGAATATTGAGCGCAGCTTAAAGCAGTTCAAGGAATATGATGAGGAAAGAGCAACGAAAATATATGCTGCCGAAGATAAGATAGATTGCTTTACTGATAGAACAGATCATTATCTGATTGAATTATCAAGTCACATAAAGAATGCGAGTGATAAGCGTCAGCATAGTATGTTGATGCAATGTATCAGAGATATTGAGCGAATCGGTGACTATGCAACAAACTTTGATGAGTTGGCTAAGAAGAAGGCTGACACAGATGTGAAGTTTTCTAAGATAGCGAAGAAAGAGCTTGCTGTTATCAATGATGCAATCGATGAGATTATGCGTCTAACGATTGAGGCGATGACGGATGAGAATGATTATATCGCAAGACGTATTGAGCCTTTAGAAGAAGTAATAGATGATATGGTATTGCTTCTTAAGAATCGTCATACAGACAGATTATGCGAGGGTGTTTGTTCTATCAATGCCGGACTTATCTTTATGGATGTCTTGACATACTTGGAGCGTACAGCAGACCAGTGCTCTAATATTGCGATGTTCTTACTTGGTAAGAATAACGATGAGATTTCACAGAATCATCATCTGTATATGCAGGAGCTGCATGCTTCAACAGACCAGTCTTATCTGGCAGAGCAGGAGAACCGCAGAGCACAGTATCTGACACCGATTAAGAATTTGAAATAAGATATTTGAAAGAAACCAAGGTAAGTGAATGGGCTTACGTTTGGTTTCTTTTTTGTATGGGCTTTAGCCTGTTGGAGCTTTTTAGTATAGTTTAGAAGAAACTTAAAGCTTGCGAATGGGCTTTCCGTCATATGAAGAATAGGAAAGAGGATTCTTTCTATATGCGGCAGGAGAAATACCAAGTTTTGCAGTAAATTGCCGTATGAAATAGGAGTCATATTTAAAACCGCAGTTGTCTGCAATTTCCGAGATTTTCATGTTTGTATTGGATAGCAGCTCCTGAGAAATTTTTAGTCGATAGTTTAAAAGATATTCCATACAGGTGTAGGAAAACTGTTCCTTAAATCGCTGATTCAAAGAAGTTCTGTTCAAATTAACAAGTTCACATAGCTCGCTAAGTGTTATGTTTTCAGCATAATGGCTATGAATATATTCGGCACATAGTGTTGCGGGATTATGGTTTTCAGGCATCTCAAACATTTTCAACTTACGTTGGTCTGCATAAATATCGAATATATAAGTAATAAGCTGACGTAGCATTCTTCTAATACGACATGTCCAAAAACCGTCACTTTGAGAAAAGGTTTCAGCGCCTATCATTAGCATGAGCTCATTGATATGGATGTAGTTCTGCGGTGTGAGAGACAAAATTCCTTGAAAATGTTCATGATGCTTCGTGAACATGTATAGCTTAATTCGGTCATAGGTATATTCCGGTTCGATTTCAATTGAATCTTCAAGGTTATCAAAGCAAAGACAAGCCTTAATATACCAAGGGTCAAAGTGAAAGGATTTTGCACTGAGATTCTCGGAATAAATCAGATCAATCGTATCGTTTGGGGACAGACACAAAACACAAGGTGAATGTAACAGGCGTATATGATTGTTGATTTTGATGGTAGCATTTCCGCAAGTAAGCAAAACAATAGAGCAACGGGCGTCGCGTGGCAAAGCTGTAAGTGTATCATAAAATTCAAATTCGATAGGGATGCTGCGTTCCTTGTGTCTGTCTTGTTGAGGCATATTTATTCTCCTTTTTGCAGTATTAAATTTCATTATTTGCAATTTTGAACTAGCTAATGTTGCAAAAAGTATATGAAAAGCATGTATTTTTGCAATTGTTATAGAAAAAGCAAGTTGATAAACTGTAAAAAGTATAACAAATAATGAAGGAGATGTACAGTATGAGAAGACTAATAATTTATGCAAAATCCTATTGGGGGCATATTGTGTTTACTGCTTTGGCAAGCGTAGGTTGTTCCTTAACAAACGTATGGGTGATAGATATTCTGAAGCAGCTAATCGACCAAGCGGTCGTAGGAGCACTTGGTGGAGAATTGATGGGACTTATTGTGAGGGTACTATTGGTAATTATGATAGGAATGCTTGCAAATTATTGCGTAGTGTGGTTAACAGGGGTATTTGGGGCAGGTATATTAAGAGATTTGCGACGGGATTTCATTAATCATATTGTGAAATTTTCACCTGATTTTATTGAGAAAAATAATTTTGGGGACGTGATAGAAAGGATGTCTTCGGATGTAGAAGGGATAGCAGGCTATATGAAGACATATTTTAAGGACTGCTTATATGTACCGATTGCGGTGACAGTATTTACAATTTATCTGATACTTATAAATCCTGTACTTGCTATTGTGTGTCTTGGACCTTTGGCGGTTATGGTGCCCTTGAGTATTAAGCTTCTGAAACCGGTTAAAATAGCACAGGCGGAATATGTAAAGCAGTTGGGATTAACAAATAACCATATACAGGAGGCTTTTGATGGTGCAGATGTAATAAAGTCATATAATCTGCAAAAGAAAATGAAGAATCGGTATACAAAAGCATTAAAGAAAACCTTTGATATTTCTAATCATAATGATTTGTGGCAGTACAACATAGAGCCGCTTTCCTGCCTAATCAGAGAGGCTCCGAGGGCGATAGCGTTATGTTTTGGAGGATACCTTGCGTTGAAGGGAGAGGTGACATTGGGAATGTTGGTGGCATTTATTAGCGGAATAGGAAAGGTAAATGAACCGTTGGTAGATGCCTATCAGTTGGTGGTCAGAACGCAGATGGCGCTGATATCAGTAAAAAGAGTGTTTGAAATCTTGGAAATGCCGATAGAGGATGAAGATAGTGCAAATTGTGATGTGGACATGGAATGTAAAAAGGTTTTTGAATTTCGAGATGTATCTTTTTCGTATTCAGGATATGAAGAAACAAATAAGGTGATATTGAAAGATCTTAACCTGACGGTTGGAAAGGGAAAACGAATTGCACTTGTAGGGCAAAGTGGATGCGGTAAGAGTACTATTATAAAATTAATGTGCAGGCAATATGAGGTTATGCAAGGAGAGATTTTATTTTATGGAAAAAATCTTTTGGAAGTTTGTCCTGTGTTTGTGAGGAGTCATATTGCACTTATTTCACAGGATATAGTCTTATTTCCCATGAGTGTGTTGGATAATATAAGAATTGGAAGACCGGAAGCAAGCCATGAGGAAATCATGGATGCGGCTAGGAAAGCGGGCTGTGATATGTTTGTGAGTGAATTGCCACAGGGATACGATACTGTATTGGAAGAAAAGGGGAACAATTTGTCGGGAGGGCAGAGACAACGGCTTTGCATTGCAAGAGCGATTCTGAAGGATGCGCCAATACTTTTGCTGGATGAGCCGACATCAGCACTGGATATTGAGACTGAAGAATATGTAAGTAAGATGCTTTCGGAGATTTCGAGGGATAAAACAGTTGTAACTGTGGCGCATCGACTATCTACCATTGCAGATTATGATGAGATTATTGAGGTGCAAGGAGGGACTGTGTTATGAAGGAGTTAAAAAGATATCTTTCTTATATAGGAAAATATAAGGTACTGTATTGGAGTATTTTTGTGTTTACATTAATTACATCAGTTCTGTTGAATCTGCTGTATCCGTATATGAACAAGTTAATATTTAATGCATTGGAATATAACGATAGGAGGTTATTCGGAAAAGCGGTTAGTATTTGTTTCTTGTTGGTTCTGCTGAATTGTCTGGCACCATACAGAAGATATTTTCAGATTAAAGTGGTACGAAAAATTGTATTTGATATCAAAATCAGACTGTTTGAGAAACTGATGAAAATGAATATGAAGTATTACGATATGCATCATAGCGGAGAGGCTCTTAAGACTTTGAACGTGGATGCAAATTCTCTTAAGGATTCATATTTCTCGCATATATACTGGGTGTTTGGACGGCTGTTAAATGGAGTAGCCTCAATGATAGCGATGCTGATATACAGCCCTAATTTGACACTGGTATCGGTGAGCTTTTGCATGGTAACTGTATTTGTTTCCATGCAGATAAATAAGCAGATAAAGCGGATGGATAAGGAAATACAAAATAAGATAACAAAGCTTACAACGCAGATAAGTGATATTTTATCAGGATTTACGATAATAAAAATGTACAGTGGAGCTTTCATAGTTCTAGAGCATTTTCAAAAAGAAAATGAACAGGTGACCAATGAAGAGCGGGAAAGAGTCAGAAAGTCGGCATTGCTTGAGATGGTAGCATTTGTACTGGGGATTCTTGCAAGCTTTGGAACAATAGGTGTCGGTGCATATATGGTGGCTTGCGACAGGTTGGACTATGGAACAGTAATGGCGATTGTATCCTTGCAAATGAATGTCAGTATGCTGATGCAGAAGTTCGGCTCTGCGCTGGCAACCTTTTCATCGTCTTTGGTGAAAGCGGGGAGAGTCTTTGATTTTCTGGAATTAGAATGTGAGGAGGCAGAGCAGATAGAGGTAGTTAAAGTAGAGACTGACGAAATGCCGATACGGGTGGAAAAGCTGAGATTCTCTTATGATGGAGTTTGCGAGGCGCTTAGAGATTTTTCTATCAAGGTCGGGGAGAATGAAAAGATTATGATAATGGGAGAGTCGGGTTGTGGTAAAAGTACATTATTGAAGCTGATTATGGGCTTTTATCCAATGGCGGAAGGTGAGATGAAGTTATACGGGCATGATGTAAGCGAGTATCCGTTAGGAAAACTTAGAGAGTTGATTACATATATCCCTCAGAACAGCTATCTTTTTGAAGGAACAATTCGAGAAAATATTGCATACGGATGCAGTGGAGACGCACCTGTATCAGATGAGGATATACGCAGGGCAGCAAAACAGGCTTATGCGGAGGAGTTTATAGACAAACTGCCACAAGGGTATGATACGCACTTGGGTGCAGGAGGTAGTAATCTGTCCGGCGGACAAAGGCAGCGTATTGCGATTGCTCGAGCGTTCTTGAAGAATTCACCGATACTGCTCATGGATGAACCGTCATCAGCACTGGATACCCATAGTGAGAAAATGCTGCGTCAGGCGATGGAAGAACTGACAAGGGATAAGATTGTACTGATGGTAACGCATAGAGAAAGTGCGGGAGAAGGATGGAGAGTAGTGAGGATGTAGAGGGATTGAGCTTATAGAATAAAAGGGGAGAATAGCCTTATCGGCGAGTGATGCCGATAAGGTTTTTTGAGATGGGAGGAACTATAGTTCTATTTAATAGAGGGAAGGAATGGGGTAGAATATATAGTAGGAATAGAATGTTATATGCAAAGAAAAGTTTGGAGTGATTAATTGCTGTGGAAATTAATGTAGAAAAAGTGATGATACTAATTCGTGGTGTTGATAAAACAGCGGAAATAAGTTGGATTGCCGATGATTTGCATGAAAATAGAAGAGAGGTTACTTATAAAAGTGGTCGGAGTTATCCGTATAAGCCGAAAAATGTGGTTGTTATTGAAAATCCTAGAAAAATCGAATTATCTGGAAATGTTGCCTATGAAAGAAATATTCCAATATATAAACCGCAATGCATTCTGGATTTTGGAAAGTATGTTAGAATAATTGAACATAATGGCAAAATAATTAACGTTCATGCAAGAGATTTTTCTATTGTTCCTAATGGGATAAAAGATGAGCAGGTAAAGGATATATTAGAATATTTTAAAAAAATTTCTCAATATATTTCTCATAAGGATTCAAAAGAGTATGGAGAAGGGTTTCTTAGACGTGAGATGGAGCAGATTACCTATGTGCATCCAGAGAGTGTATTATATGCATATCTAAAACAAGAAATAAGAGAAGAAAATAAAATAGATAATAGGGTTATTTTTCCTTTTTGTTTTAATATAAGCCAAAAACAGGCATTAGAAAATGCACTATCAAATTCAATATCCATAATCAAAGGTCCGCCGGGAACAGGAAAAACACAGACTATTTTAAATATTATTGCTAATCTTGTTGTTATTCAGGAAAAGAGTGTGGCGGTAGTAGCGAATAATAATGAAGCTGTTAAAAATGTGTTAGAAAAGATGGAAAATAAAGGTTACGGTTTTTTATTTGCTTTTTTAGGGAGTGGAAAAAATCAAGATGTTTTTTTTAATCATATGCCAGAAATACATATTGAAGAATGGGATTGTCAAGAGAATATAGAAACATTAATGCAACAGGTTAAAATGTTAAATATTAAACTTAATAGTTTGTTGGAACTAGATAGAGAACGAAAGAAATTGCAACAGCAGAAGAGGGCATGGATATTAGAACAGAAGCATTTTATGAAGTATTATGAGGGTCAGAATATTAGTGAAATAAGTGATTTTCCGTTATTTAGTGAAACATCAGATACAATACTTTCTTTTATGGCGGAGACATCGTTGGTTGTTGAGCAAAATTTGCTAAGAAGGTTTTTGTGGCGTTTGAAGAATAGTTTCAGATATGGTGTATTCAATTATAACAAACTAAGAGTAGATGAAAAAGAATTATTTTTGATGCTTCAAAAAGAATTTTATAATAAGTACATAGCGAATTTGGAAGAAAAAATTAACAACATAGTGAAAAAATTACAGTATGAAAACTTTGCTGATATAAATAAACAACATCAAAAAATTTCAGAGAAATTGTTTCGTAAATTCTTGTATGAAAGATATTCTAATATAATAGATTATGATTTTACAAAGAAAAATTATAAACCTAAATATAAAAAGTTTTTAGAAAGATATCCTGTAATATTGAGTACGACACATTCGTTGAGGCATTCAATACCGAGGAATTATCTGTTTGATTATGTTATTATTGACGAAGCTTCACAGGTAGATCTAATTACAGGGGTATTAGTTTGTTCGTGTTGTAAAAATCTTATTATTGTTGGAGATGAAGCGCAACTGCCACAAATTATCGATACTTCAATTATGCAAAAGACAAAATCTGTAATAATAAATGAGAAATATAATTATTTTAGGAACAGTGTTTTGACATCTTTCATGGAGATATATGGAGATAGAATTCCTTGTAAAATGTTGTACGAGCATTACCGCTGTCATCCACAGATAATTGAATTTTGTAATCAGAAATATTATGGTGGTAAGTTAATTGCGTATACAGATGAGAGTTTATCGAAAAATCCATTAATAGTCTATAAGACTGTTCCTGGAAATCATATGCGTCATGTGACACGTGGAAATGATAAGGGAAGATATAATCAGCGAGAAATTGACGTGATTAAAGAAGAGGTTCTTAGGGAGGTTCAAGGGTTAGAGTCAACAGATAGTATAGGTATAGTGACGCCTTATCGTAAACAAGCGAATAAGATTAGCGAATCTCTACCATCTTTTATTGAAAGTGATACAGTACATAAATATCAAGGAAGAGAAAAGGATATTATGATTATGTCTACTGTACTGGATACTACATGGGATGGAATAAGTGGTGTGAATTTTGTTGATGATTCACATATGATAAATGTTGCTGTTTCGCGTGCAATAAAACAATTTATTTTAGTTACAAATCAAGAATTATTCTTTTATAAAGGGAAAGAAATTGGAGATTTGATTAGATATATACATTATAATACATTAGATAAAAATATTATTGAAAGTAATGTGATATCAGTGTTTGATTTATTATATAAAGAGTATTCTCCTAAACTGAATGATTTAAAGCAAAAGATGAAAAAGAATGCGCGATATCAGTCTGAGGAAGTGATTCGTGTGCTTTTAGATGAAATATTTTTACAGTCTGAATATGGAAGATTTAATTATTCACAAGGAGTATTATTATGCAATATTTTAAAGGATACAGAATTGCTGTCAAAAAAAGAACTTCGATTTGTTAATCATAGAGCATCATTGGATTTTGTTATTTTCTGCAAACAAGATAAAAAGATTGTATTAGTAATTGAAGTTGATGGATTTGCATTTCATGAAAATAATCCCAGACAATTGGCGAGAGATGCTTTAAAGGATGGAATTTTACAGAAATATGGAATACCAATTATACGATTGGCAACGAATAAAAGTGGAGAGAAAGAAAAGATAGAGAAAGCTTTATCTGAGGTGTGGTAAATGATGTGTTAAGAGTATTGTATAGCTGTATTTTGAAAGAATTTAGTAAAATCAACGGTTTACGGAGGACTTTTGAACCAAAGAATAATGCGCCATAGCAAAATCGTTATATAAATCAATTTGTTATGGTGTAATATAGAAAATTAAGAGCAATGGAGGTTGGGGTATGTTTGAAAATGGTTCCGAAATATTGCGTGTAGATTTTCATCTTCATACCAAAGCAGATAAGGAATTTACGTATCAGGGTGAAGAAAATAGTTTTGTGAATGATTACGTTGATAAACTTGAAGATGAAAACATTAGGGTTGGTATAATTACGAACCATAATAAATTTGATATAAATGAATATAAAGCAATTAAAAGAGCAGCTAAGCGGAGAGATATTTTTATATTACCGGGAGTTGAATTATCAATAAAAGAGGGGGCAAATGGTGTACATACATTAATTGTATTCAATCCAGATGAGTGGTTGGCAAACGGACAGAATCACATAGGAAGAGTGATTGATTCATTGTTTTTAGGGATTGACAATCCAGGCAATGAAAATACAAGATGTAATGCCGATTTAATTAAGGTAATTAGTACGCTCAATACATTAAATAAAGACTATTTTATGATTTTTGCGCATGTAGAGCAAAAAAGTGGTTTTTGGAATGAGTGTGAAGGGGGATTGATTGAAACATTGTCGCATAAAGAAGAATTTAAGCAAAGGGTGTTAGCATTTCAGAAGGTCAGAACAAGAGATAAGGAGCAAAATGTATGTAATTGGATGGGATATGAGATAGCGAATGTTGAAGGTTCTGATCCAAAGAAAATTTCTGAAATCGGAAAAGGTGAACAGAAAACATATTTAAAAATTGGGGCATTTACATATAATGCTATTAAGTATTCGCTCTGTGATTATGAGAATAGAGTGTATTCGGAAATACCAGAAATAGATCATGGGTATGTGACAGAAATGAAGTGTATAGGTGGAAAATTAGATGGACAAGTCTTTTTACCATCACATGAATTAAATACACTTATTGGTATTAGAGGAAGTGGAAAATCATCTATGTTAGAGGTTCTGAGGTATGGATTAAATCTCGAAGCTGCCGAACCAGATAATAAATATAAAACTAATTTGGTAAAAACTGCGTTAGGCAATGGAGGAAAAATTGAAATAACTGTCATAGATAAGTACAAGGCTAAGTACAAAATATGCAGAATCAAGGAAGAGGAACCAGAAATTTATGATGTGAATAATATAAGAGTTCCTATACAGGTGAATGATGTTGTAAATAATCCATTATATTTTGGACAAAAAGATTTGGCATTAACCCGAGCGGGATATGAAATGGAACTGCTAGATAAGATAGTTGGTAATGCGACAGTTGATGTTTCGCGTGAAATAAGAGGAGTGAATGATTTAATTGTAACATATTTAAAAAAGTATGTTGAAGTGTCAGATATACCTAATAAAATTGAAGAATTAAATAGTATGAATGCAGAGATTCAACATAGGTTGAAGGTTTTTAAAGAGAATGGAATTGATGAAAAGCTTAAAAAACAAACGACATGTAATGATGATTTATTGAAATTATCAAGTATTCTCAATAGGTTACAGGTTGTCAGAGATACATTGTCAAGAAATTGTGAAATAGAAGAAATAGATGAATTGAGATTGGATAATTATATTACGGAGTATAATCAAGATATTATTACTAAAGCAAATGAACAGGTTAATAAAATAACAAAGATAATTGCAAAAATAGAGAAAGCAGTTGTAGAATTATCTGATACGGTTAATGTTTTAGGTAATATAAAAGAAGAGTTAAAAGAAAGGATTGATTCATTAAAAGAAGAATTTGCAGAAATAAAAAGAGAGATTAATGATGATACGTTAGATGTTGACAGTTATGTACAGTATCAGAAACGATTGACAGCAAATAATGAAGAGATAAAGCGTTATATATTGAAATTGAAGGAAAAAGATTCTATTGAGGAGTTGCTTAGAAAATTTTTCTCAGATAGAAAAGATATATTAAGGAAACAATACGAGTCTTATAAAGCAAGTATAGATGAGATAAATGAGCGACAAGGTGAATTAAAAATTAATATAACTTATTTAGGAGATAAGGATAATTTCAGAGATAATTTAACTAAAGAGTTTAAAGGAACAGGAATTACGAATGGTAAATTTGATGCGCTTTCAGAGAGATATGATGAATTTGCAGATATTATACAAGATTACTTTTTGGATGACTCGCGACGTTTAAAGGAGGAATTAACAGATGCAATGTTTATAAAAATATCCTCTATTTTAAATGATAATTATGCAACTCTTTTAACTTATACCACATCAAACAAGATAGAAATTATTTATCATGATAAGCCATTAGGTAAACATTCACTCGGCCAAAGAGCTTCGGCCTTGATTTTGTTTATATTAACTCAAAATGATAGTGACTTGATAATAATTGATCAACCGGAGGATGATTTGGACAATCAAGTGATTTATAAAGAGTTAATACAAACAATTAGGAAAAAGAAAAAAGATATGCAATTTATATTTGCTACTCATAATGCAAATATTCCAGTATTGGGAGATGCAGAGAAGGTAGTTGCGACTGAATATGATGCGGATTGTGAAATCATTAATTTAGAACAAGGATCCATAGATAGTGAGGCGATACATACAAAAATTGTGGATATAATGGAGGGCGGAGAAGAGGCATTTGAAAAGAGAAAAGAAATATATAATTATTGGTAAAGCATTGTGTGAATATATTTTTGATGGTTGTTTCTAGATTCAAAAGGTTTGAGTTTTTGTTCGCCGTAAATAGACGTTCCAAAGCAACGAGAGGTAGTCTGCTTTTACATCAGCCAATATTAAAATAAAGTTACACCGATATAATACAGAAAGGAGCTTGCGAATGAGTCAGAAACCAACATATCCAAACATAGACATGCAATGAATCGGAAGAAAACTGAAACACATGATTGAATCCGCAGGATATACACCGCGCATGATTCAAGATTACCTTCATTTATCATGTGAGCAGCCGATTTACCGTTGGTATAAGGGATTGATATTGCCGTCGGTTGACTATTTATTTATGTTTAGTGAACTACTGAATGTTCACATGGAAGATTTCTTGGTAAAATACGGAACCGGTGATATACGATATGGATCGATACAGTTCAAGAGTCGTACAAAAACGGTATATGGCATATTACATGAAACTATATTAGGCGGTGGCATAGGTGGCTTTTGACTAACCGCCCAATGAAAATACTATTGACAAGTGATATCCTCTTATTATGAGCTCGCGAAGGGATTATGATAGGAGGATATTTTTATGCAAAGAAAAGTGTGGAAGATTTGGATGGAAACAAAATCGTAGTGATTCATGACATTCGATTTGAGTGAAAACAATCAATAGAGTGGTCGGATGTGGAAGAGTATTTGAAGCAGTGTGTGGGAGAAGCACATATTATTAAGAACAAAAATGGTATGGTCTATATTGGAGCTGATTTACCTGACGAGTATACACATTCTAATTATACGTATATTCTTAAAGGTGCGAATGCCAAAGCTAAGGCAAATACAGCACAAGGATTGCCAGAGATGCTGGTAATTGCTAATGAAAAAGAATATGAAGACATTGAAAGATATAATGTATTTTTGCGCAATTATGTTTGTGAGACATGCAGAAGATGATAAATTATACTTATACGATATCACTAAAATAAAAAAAGAAACAAGCAACCTTTTCCAGTCCAAAGACTTTACTCAGTAACAAAACTCATTTCTTGAGATAAGAGTAGTACATATACGGGAAAAAGTCAATGGAAACTATTGGTTAACTAAAAAACGGAAATTGAATTTTTACTTAACGGAATGAAAACTATTAGTATTTGAAAAACCTAAACATTAGTTCTTGGCGCGTTTATTGTACAACATTTAATTTATCATAAAATCATGAGAAATATTAATAAAAAAGTAGAAAAGCAATTCATGACGTATGTATAATAGGAGGTTTTATATGAAGTGGGATGAATACTATGAAAAAATAAATGATTGGGCAGTTAGTACCGCTGTAAATAAAATATCTTCGCTTGAAAACATAGGTGCGCCGGACGAAATTGTTGATGCCCTTTATGTGATTGCTTATGAGGATGAAAAAGGTGCAATTAGGCTTCTTAATAAAGCACTGCAAAATGGAATTAAGTTCTCTGGAGAGAAGCTGGTAGAAATCAAAGATTTGTGTGGTGAAGAATGCTTTAAAAAGGCTTTTTATCAATCAGCAGAGAATTTTACAAAGCAGGATTTAGAAGAATTGCATGGTTGTATTGATGATGAGCTTATTATAGAAGTTGGAAGAAAGTATCATATAGCAATGCCGGAAGAAATTATGGAAGAGCATGAAGAAGAGTTATGTACAGATTTATCGTCAACGATAACTTGGGACAGATTTTATGATTTGTTTAATGATTGGAGTATGGAATTTGCAATTGTGCGTTCTAAGAATTTAAAAGAATTTGGAACAGATGATGAGGTAATGGAAGTAGCGCATGAATTATTTTGTACTGATAAAAAAGGTGCAAGTGATTTTATATGTAGAGCTTTGGAATATGGTGTGAAATTCGATTGTGACAATATTTTAGAAATGATTGGATTATGCGATGAGGAGACAATAAGAAGGGTAGCACTTGCTTCTGGTTCCATGCTTGATTCGGAAGATTTAGAAGAGTTGTATGGTGAGATAAATGATGAATTAATATCAAAGATAGCTCATAAATATAAGCTTGAACTTCCAGAAGATATGCGGGAGAAAACTGAAGATAATAGCGTAAATGAAATAGCTATAGCCAATGCTGTAGATGCAGCAGATTGTGCATTAATATATCTTATGCGAGCACAGTCCATGCTAAATGATATAACCAGTATTAGCGTAATTGATTTAATAACAAATAAATTTGCGCCATCATTAATGAAGAATCTATTATTAAATGAGGCAGAGTATTTTCTGTATGATGCCCAAAATGAGATTGATAGGCTGAATGGCGAACTAAAAAATATCTTATACCATAAAACAATACGACTTAAATATTCAAGGTTGACTTCCTTAGCGGATATTATGTATGACACTAAATTCTTGGATAGATTGACGTACCTTAGGCTGAATAAGGCATTAAAGCGGATTAGGAAAGTAATTTCACAGATTGAAGCAATCAGGAGAGAGCTGGAAAGGATGTAGAGTTGACATAAGAGCAATAATGTGCTTGGTTAGTCGGCTTTGATATGTTAAAATGGCAAGTAAAGAGAATGAACTTTGGGAAAAGGCAGTAGAAATAGCACCACAAAGATGGAATGATAAAAATGGCGGAGATTGGGAAGATGTTGATAAGTATGAACGTGAGGATTATGTTTGGTCAATATTTTATGAATTGAAAGAATCGTGACGTTAATTCTAGCTAATCTATTGTAAAAATATTAGAGCTTGAAATAGGAGGGACACCAAGATGAAGCCCAAGTCAATAGTAGAACTTAAAAGTGGTCTTGAAACAGCATTTATAGATAACACATTTCATTCGAATTTGGCATACAAACCTCAGTTTATTTATAACGATAATAAGAAGGGACAGAAGGTTTTTTCTGCCATTGAAGACGAATTACTCAAGTGTGACCAATTTGCAATTAGTGTGGCTTTTATTACAAGAGGAGGAATTACACCGCTTTTGCAGACTTTACAGGAGCTGGAAAGAAGAGGTATTCCGGGCAGGATTTTGACGACAGACTATCTTTCATTTAGTGACCCTTCTGCATTGGATACGATTGCGAGCCTTTCTAATATAGAGTTACGTATGTATCAAACAGAGCGTGCAGGTAATGGCTTTCATACCAAAGGATATATATTTCATAAGGACGAAGAATATCGATTTATCATTGGGAGCTCTAACCTGACACAAGATGCTTTGACCAGAAATATGGAATGGAATACCAAGCTGGTATCAACGAGCCAGGGAGAAATGATAAATTCTGTACTGAATGAGTTTGATAAGCTGTGGAATGAAGTTGAATATACCAAGACTTATGATGAGTTTATAGAGAATTATCGTAAGAAATATGAAGAAAAGCAACTATTTAACAAAATGGTTGCAGAACAAAAACGAATTGCAAGGAATGAAGCAGTTCCATCGGTGGAAGCATATACTTTGCAACCCAATTCGATGCAGACAACGTTTATTAATAATTTAATGGCAATGAGAAAGAATGGAGTTGATAAAGCACTATTAATCTCTGCGACGGGTACAGGTAAAACTTATGCATCAGCATTTGCTATGAGAGAGCTCGGTTTTAAACGAGTTTTATTTTTGGTACATAGAAATCAGATTGCAAAGCAAGCAAAAGTATCCTTTGAACGTGTATTTGGAAGTAGAATCAGAACGGGTTTGGTGTCAGGAATTAGACATGATTATGATGCAGATTTTGTGTTTGCAACAGTACAGACTCTCAGCAAACAGGAGAATTTAGAGAAGTTTCCTAGAGATTACTTTGATGCATGTATCTATGATGAGGCACATCACACAAGTGCGGGAAGTTATAAGAAGGTAATGGATTACTTTACGCCTACATTTACTTTGGGAATGACTGCTACACCGGACAAGCGTGACGACAATATAGAAGGCCGAAATATTTATGAGATTTTCGACCATAATATTGCATATGAAATTCGATTGCAACAGGCGATGGAAGAGGATTTGTTGTGTCCATTTCATTATTTTGGTATTACAGATTTGGCAGTGGTTTCTGACGAAGGAAATTCGAAGGAAGAGCAATTAGAGAATTTTAGATTCTTAACAAGCGATGAGCGTGTGAAGTATGTTATGGAGCAGGCAAAGTACTTTGGATACTGTGGAGAGCGAGTAAAGGGTCTTATTTTCTGTAGCAGAATAGATGAAGCAAAGGAGCTTTCTAGAAAGTTTAATGAACAGGGATTAAGAACAATAGCTTTGAGTGGCGCAGACTCAGAGGAAGTAAGAGCAGAGGCGATAGAACGGTTAACGATGGATATTCAGTCTAAGGATGATGCCTATTTGGACTATATTATTACTGTAGACATTTTCTCAGAAGGAACAGATATCGTAGAGGTAAATCAAGTTATCATGCTTCGCCCAACGCAATCACCGATTGTCTTTATCCAGCAGTTAGGACGAGGTCTGAGGAAGGCATTTGAAAAGGAATATGTTGTTATCTTGGATTTTATAGGTAATTATAAGAATAACTTTATGATTCCAATAGCCTTGTCAGGAGACAGAAGCTATAACAAGGATAATATTCGTAGATATCTTATGGAAGGTGGTCGTGTGATACCAGGAGCAAGCACGATTCATTTTGATGAGATTAGTCGAAAGAGAATTTTTGCGGCTGTTGATAATGCGAATTTTAGCGATATTAAATTGATTAAGGAGAATTATACGAATCTTAAGAATAAACTGGGGCGCATTCCGAGATTAAGAGATTTTGATGATTACGGAGAAATGGATGTACTTCGTATCTTTGATAACAATAGCTTGGGTTCATATTACAAGTTCCTTGTAAAATATGAGAAGGAATATGGAGTTAGATTGTCACCAGAGGAAGAGAAAGTAATTGAGTTCGTATCGAAAAAGCTAGCAAGTGGAAAAAGAATTCAAGAGCTTCGTCTTTTGGATAGAATGCTGGAGTATGTGAATCGCTTATCTAGATTTATGCTTTTTACAAATTTGAAAGCAGATCTTCAGAATAACTATGGAATAGAGATGAGCATGAATCAGCAGGAAAATATAGTCAATATCATGACAAATGAGTTTCCAGCAGGCACTGGTAAGAATACGTATTCGGAGTGTGTTTTTATAGAGAAAGATAATTCTTCAAATGATTATCAGGTAACGAAATCCTTTGAGAAGATGCTGTTAAATAAGGAATTTAGCGAAATATTAAAAGAACTTGTAGATTTTGGTATTAGCCGATATGAGAGAGATTATTCTAATACATATAAGGATACAGATTTGGTACTTTATCAAAAGTATACCTATGAGGATGTATGTAGACTTTTGAATTGGGAGAATAATGAAGTTCCTCTTAATATTGGTGGTTATAAATATGATAAGAAAACAAAGACGTTCCCAGTATTTATAAACTACGATAAATCAGAAGATATAAGTGATACAACAAAGTATGAGGATCATTTCACAAGCAGTTCCAGCCTGATTGCGATATCAAAGTCAGGTAGAACTATATCCTCTGAGGATGTACAGAATTTCTTGCATGCAAATGAGAGAGGTATTCAGGTTCATTTATTTGTGAGAAAGAATAAGGATGACAAGATTTCAAAGGAATTTTATTATCTTGGTCATATGCAAGCGAGCGGTCGGGTAAAGGAGTTTATCATGCCAAATACAGACAAGACTGCGGTTGAGATTGAATGGCTTTTGGACCAGCCTGTGAGACAAGATTTATATGAATATATTGTGGAGAATTAGGAGATAAAACAGTATGAAAACAATTAGAGTAGTAGCAGCTATTATCAAAGCTGTAAATGAAAAAGATGATCCGATTATCTTTGCAACGCAGAGAGGATATGGTGATTTTGCAGGTGGTTGGGAGTTCCCCGGCGGTAAGATTGAAGAAGGAGAAACACCACAGGAAGCTCTTAAGCGTGAAATTGTCGAAGAGTTGGAGACAAAGATTACGGTTGGAGAATTAATTGATACGATAGAGTATGATTACCCAACATTCCATCTTTCTATGGATTGCTTCTGGGCCGAAATTGTGTCGGGTGATTTAGTGTTGAAGGAGCATGAAGCAGCTAAATGGTTGACAAAGGAAGAGTTAGATTCTGTAGAGTGGTTGCCAGCGGATATTACACTAATAGAGAAGATAAGAGTGGAGATGTAAGTGAATGGCATAGCCATCAGCTTTAGCTGGTGGCTATGCCATTCTTATAACTTTCCCTCATTTCTCAAAAACTCCAAAAACCCTTCACACCCGGCAACAACATCTCTGTATGTTTCATCAAAGTCTCCTGTATACCACGGGTCAGCGACATCGCGTCCAATTCCAGCGAAGGAGAGCATTTTATAAATCTTATCTTCAGAGTCGCCGTCGGCGATACGTGTCATGTTACGAATGTTGGCTGTATCCATACCGATTAGATAATCATAGTAATCATAATCAGCCTTTGTCATCTGAATCGCACGATGTGGAACGACAGGGATGCCGACTTCTCTGAGCTTGCCGACAGTACCGTAGTGTGGCGGATTGCCGATTTCCTCACGGCTGGTAGCAGCTGACTCGATTTCAAAGAGATGGTCGATATGTTTTTCCTTTACCATATGAGTAAGAACACTCTGTGCCATAGTGCTGCGGCAGATATTTCCATGACATACCATAAGAACTTTGATTTTATCTTTCATAAATTAATTTACCTCATGTTTCCTTAGATTTATCGGGAAATGAAAAGGCTCCCACGGTTGAACATGGAAACCTCAACAATCTATATCATATCACAAATTATTGCGTGGAGCTATACTGTTTCTCCACCCAATCCACCATTCTTTGTATATTCGCACCTCTCAGCTCCAAGAAATCCCGAATACACTTTGAACTTCCATATCCGCCATAAAGTGCATTATTCGTGTCGCCTGTACCCGGATATCGTCTAAAGAACTGGTCAAACAGAGGACCATAAGAAGCCTCATACTGACTAAGCATTTCTAATGCAGCGTCTTTCTCAAAATATGTATCTGCCAAAGACAACAGCTTATCACAATATGCTTCTCTAAATCCATCATTTGTCATCAGATAGGCAAAGCAGAGTACCGCAGGATTATTGGTATTCATATCCAGTAGCCCTTTGGGTTTGTAATTATCTTCTTTTATCGTATTTGTTTTTGCATCGCCTGCACCGCTGATACCGCCAAATTCAATATCGTAGAGACAGAAGCGCCATCTGCCGTCAGCATAGGGACTGTCAGAGGTAGAGTCGACAGCTTTCCACATAGACCAGTTCTTGCCCGGCCAGTCCCACTTGTTATTAATCCAGACTTCTACGGCGAAGTAGTCCATAACACTGTTCACATCCACAAGCTTAGCAAATTCCCGATAATCTTCCTCGGATTTCAAATCAGAATGTGTATCAAAGAACTCCAACAGTTCTTTAAAGTAATAAGTCTCATCGGTTTCGCCCTCAGGAAGTTCTCCTTCATCCAGCTTATAGCCAAGAGCCAGAGACTCTGCATCACCTTTGTAAATAATCACATCTTCTTTATCTACATCATAGTGTGACTCAAAATAATCGTCAGAGTAATCCTCCTCCAATACATATAAGCCCCAGTATTCACCGTTTAGATATACAACGCAAGGGCGGGAGCACTTGGTGGCAACATTCATTTCACTGGCAAGGTCCTGCCAGTAGGTGTCATTGTATTTTGCAAGAAATGCACAGTTTCCGCCGGCACGAAGTACCATAGTATCGAATTCATCAATCACATTTCCTTTTATGTTCTTTAAATCCTCACCAAATACAGCATAGTTAAATTTCTTTTCGCCATAATCACTTCTGGCATAGAGACGGAAGCCCTTTTGCAGGTCGGAGCGGGAGTAGTTACCTTGGATACGGATACCACAGTCCTGCGATAGCACAAGCTGACTGCCGCCTGCATTCATTTCAAAGAAATCAATATGTGCTTCACGTTCCCAAGCTCTGCCTTTCATAGAGTAGTTGGCGGTTACCTTTCTGGTGTCATCTGCAGAGTAGCGGGAGGTGGTAGCACGGAAGTAGCTGTAGGCATTTTTGAATGCATTTCCCCGAACGTAGATACCGCGGTTATCGCTAAATAAATCATCGTAGTCCATAGAGATGCTGATAACAGCCAAGTCCGTTCCTTGAGCTTTGCAGCTTTCAGCAATTCCGTTAATGTGCTCTTTAGGAGTACCGATAAAATAGGTCGCCCCGGTGTTTTCTATAACCGTGCCGTCTTTATCCTTCAACACAAATCGTAAAGTAGTGCATTTATCCACCGCAAGTTTACTTGGTTCATCCATCTTGCAAATGACATCAGTTCCGTCCAGATAACAGTAATTGGTGGTAATCAGTGAGGTTGAAACCGCTGATACAATATTTTCATCCCATTTGCGGTCGCAGATATTGATACCATTTGCATAATAGAGAGCGGTATCACTATCATCCGGGTTACTACCGTCAGTCGTGTAGTAGAGGGTATAGCTCTCATTAAAGCTTGCAGTTAATGTAAATTCATTCTCGTATACACCGCTTTCATGGGAGAGTATGAGAGAATGTTCGGCATCAGAAGGCTCAGTTACGGATGTGACAGAGCTTGCAGTCGGTGAGGAAGCCTTGCTTGTGGAATTGGAAACAGAGCTTTGGCAACCCGTCAAACATAATATTGTCATTAGAATTGTCCAAAGAATATGTTTTTTGTATTTAGTATTTATTTTCTTCTGCATAGGAATCTCCTTGTCTTTTGGGTACTTGTATGCTGATATTTTACCAGTCGTGTTATAAACCCACAAACCAAAGAATCCTACAAGAAATACATGGATTTTTCGCTTTATAGGAGTTTCCGAGAATACAAAGATGGTCATCTGTTTAATTACTCAAATAAATCATCAAATTCAAATACCCGGCAAAGGTCACCCACACAAGATAGGGTATTTGCAATATAGCGGCGAGAGCATCAACCTTGCGAAACTGTAGTATCATACGTAAGATTAATCCCCACAGAATCAATAACCACAGGAAGGCAAAGAAAAATTCCTGCAAATTAAAGAAGAAAAGACTCCAAAAGAAGTTAAAGAACAGTTGGATTCCATAAGTGAATAATCCATCTACCGTAGCTTCCGGATTGTTTCCTCTTTTTAGCCATATGCGGGCACTGCTGACACCCATTAGGATATAGAGGATAGTCCAGACGATGGGGAATACAATTGCAGGTGGTGCAAGAGGAGGCTTGTTAATTTGGTCGTATATATCCATATTGTTTCTTGTCAGAAAGGCAGCAAGACCTCCAACTGCAAGTGGAATCAGAATTGCAATGGCATATGTTTTCGTATTTTTCTTCCACATAAAAATCTCCATGACATTTTTCTAATAGTATATGTCATGGAGACTTACTTTATACAACATCATTTAATACAGGTGAATCAAACCGGTTATTTTCGCTCGTATACCTTATACGCTCTGACTTCCAGCAACGCAATAGCTCTGTCAAGAGAAGCCTGCTCATAGAACTCTATCTGTAATACACCTTCTTCAAACTCACGGTTATGTACGATGCCGATATTCTTAATCGAAATCTGATGAGTTGCAAGATAGGTAGCGACAGAAGCAAGAGCACCCATCTCGTCAGGGATATCTACATAGCAGCCATAGACCTTCTTGATGGGACCTCGTGACTGCGTAGCAAAGGAATCACGATATTCTTTGGATTCCTCAAAAAGCTTATAAGTAAATCCGTCCTCTGCGGCACGAACCTTCGAGCTAATCATCTGCAAAGAAGCAATATAATCATCTAACAAATCAGCAATGTTCTCAGTGTTTGACATACAGATTGCTTCCCACATAGCAGGTGAGGAGGATGCGATACGTGTAATATCCTTGAAGCCGCCTGCGGCAATCTGGTGCATTGTACAGTCCTTGGTGTCGTGGTCGCGAACAAGATTTACAAGTGCTGCAGCAATTAAATGTGGTACATGACTGACTGCAGCGGTAACATAGTCGTGCTCCTTGGCATCCAGGATAATCGGAAGAGCACCACAGGCAGCTACCAAATCTCTGTATGCGGACACCGCATCCTCGGAAACTTCCTTAGTCGGAGCCAAAATATAGTATGCGTTCTCCAAAATCAATGGGTCAGAGTTGCCAACGCCTGTCTTCTCGCTTCCTGCCATAGGATGTCCGCCGATAAACTGTGATTCCAGACCAAGCTCTACAACAGTATCCTGAATGGGAGACTTTACACTACCAACATCCGTAACGATAGCGTTAGGATTCAAATAAGGCTTTAACAGCTTCAGATTCTCATTATTCGTAGACACAGGAGCACAAAGGAAAATCAAATCACAGCCGGTAAAGCTTTCATTAATCTCCTTGGTAACTTCACTAATCACACCTTCCTTCACAGCTTCTGCAAACTTCTCGGGGTGTGGACCATATGCTAATATATATGCGTCAGGGATAACCTTGCGGATTGCCTTGGCGATAGAACCGCCGATTAATCCTAGACCAACAAAACCAAATCTTTGAAAATTCATAATATAACCATGCCTTTCTGCTGTCGTTAGCTAACACGCAATAGAGTGACAAACGACAGAAATCATTCATAGAATAGTCTAAGGTTCGTGGCAAAATATGAGCCTGAAAATAAGACTAATAATCACATAGATTATCGCACTTTAAAGTGTTAAAGTCAATGTTTTTATATACATGCAATCATAATTGCATGCAATCATTATGCCATGAAATGAAGGAATTGTTAGGATAGGCTGTCGGAAAAAGAGAGATAAAGGTCTTCATATGATAATTGCACAATATATTTTGTGTAAAATATGTTAAACAAATTATGTAAAACACTTGAACATTCAGACAAATTACGGTAAACTATATTCAATGATATAACAATACAAAAGTTATATCCATAAATTGCGATAAGGGGGAAACTACAATGAACATTTATACAACAGACAAGATTAGAAATGTAGTTTTATTAGGCCATGGCGGGGCCGGCAAGACCAGCCTTGTAGAGTCTATGGCGTATCTGGCTGGTATCACCTCAAGAATGGGGAAGGTAGAGGACGGAAACACAGTTAGCGATTTTGGTAAAGAGGAACAGAAGAGACAGATTTCTATCAGTACATCGGTTGTGCCAATCGAGTGGGAAGGTGTCAAGATTAATGTACTGGATACACCGGGATATTTTGATTTTATCGGTGAGGTAGAGGAAGCAATCAGTGCGGCAGATGCAGCGATTATCGTTGTATCAGGCAAAGCGGGCGTTGAAGCAGGAACAGAGAGAGCATGGGAGCTTTGCGAGAAGTATAAGCTGCCAAGAATGATTTATGTTACAGGCATGGACGTGGATAATGCGTCATTTAAGAATGTTGTAGAGAAACTGACAGAAATGTACGGCAAGAAGATTGCACCATTCCATTTCCCAATCCGTGAGGATGAGAAGTTTGTAGGTTATATTAATGTTGTAAGTGAGAATGCAAACAGATGGAAGGGTAAGGAAGTAGTTGACTGCGAAATCCCTGATTACAGTAAGGATAATCTTGAGTTATATAAGAGTACGTTAATGGAAGCAGTTGCGGAGACCAGTGAGGAGTTTATGGACCGTTATTTTGCGGGCGAGACCTTCTCTGAGAATGAGATTCGTGCTGCATTAAGAACAAATGTAATTGACGGAACAATTGTTCCAATCAGTATGGGTTCTAATATTTTATGTCAGGGTACATACACCTTATTGGACGATATTGTAAAGTATTTGCCAAGTCCTGAGAATAAGGAGCTTGCCGGTATTAATATGAAGACAAATGAAATCTTCCAGGCAAATTATGATTTCTCTAAGGTGAAGTCAGCATATGTATTTAAGACAATCGTTGACCCATTTATTGGTAAGTATTCATTGATTAAGGTCTGCTCAGGTGTATTTAAGGCAGATGATGTGATTTACAACAAGGATAAGGACATCGAAGAAAAGGTAAGTAAGCTCTATGTATTACAGGGCAGCAAGCCGATTGAAGTGTCAGAGCTTCACGCAGGTGATATTGGTGCTATTGCAAAGCTGACAGCAGCCAGAACAGGCAATACCTTATCTACCAAGGCAAATGTCATTGAGTACGGTAAGTTTGAGATTTCTAAGCCGTATACAGCAATGAGATATAAGGTAAAGAATAAGGCTGATATTGATAAGGTAGCACAGGCATTACAGAAGCTGACTCATGAGGACCAGACCTTAAAGGTGGTAAATGACACAGAGAACAGACAGACTTTACTTTACGGTATTGGCGAACAGCAGCTTGAAATTATTACCAGCAGACTGGTGAATGAGTATAAGTGTGAGATTGAGCTTAGTAAGCCAAAGATTGCATTTAGAGAGACAATTAAGAAGAAGTCAGACGTTGAGTATAAGTATAAGAAGCAGTCCGGCGGACATGGTCAGTATGGTCATGTAAAGATGCGCTTCGAGCCTTCAGGAGATATGGAGCAGGCATATGTATTCGAGCAGGAGGTAGTTGGTGGTGCAGTACCAAAGAATTACTTCCCGGCAGTTGAAAAGGGATTACAGGAATCTGTTATTAAGGGACCTCTAGCAGCATACCCTGTAGTAGGTGTGAAGGCTGTTCTTTATGATGGTTCTTATCATGCAGTAGACTCTTCGGAAATGGCATTCAAGATGGCAACCATTCAAGCATTTAAGAAGGGCGTTATGGAGGCAGGACCAATCCTTTTAGAGCCTATTATGAGCTTAAAGGTAACCGTACCGGACAGCTATACAGGCGATATTATGGGAGACCTTAATAAGCGTCGCGGTCGTGTGCTTGGTATGAATCCTATCGGAAATGGTAAGCAGGTTATCGAAGCAGATATTCCGATGATGGAGTTAACAGGCTACTGTACAGTACTTCGTTCCATGACAGGAGGACGCGGTGATTATTCATATGAGTTTGCAAGATATGAGCAGGCACCAAGCGATATTCAGGAGGCAGAAGTAACAGCCAGAGCTAGTAAGGTAGCTGAGAACAATGAGGAATAAATCCATATATTATATAGGATAAAATATTATAAAGTCTTAGAGAATAGTATCTATTGCAAGAAATAATCTGAAAATAGATACTATTTTCTTGTTTAAGCGAAAAATATTTGATATACTATACACAAGTAGGAAAAATAGAAAAGAAAGGCATGGTTATAAAATATGGATAAGAAATCAAAAGTAAAGCTTGATTTATCAGACCCAAAGTTAGCGATGCAGAGTATGAATAAAGCGGCACTTATAGGTATTATCATTATGAGTGTAGTAATCGCATTTGCGTATGTGCTGGAGGTAGTAAAGGGAGCACGTTCAATAGGTTCCTATTTAGTCATTGCATTCTTCTGTGTGGCACCTTGGGCTATCTCACTTGTGATTTATCATCGCAGAAAGGATAGTAAATCAATTGGATATATATGTGCAATCGGTTTTGCACTGTTATATACATATCTGATGATTACCGCGGCAACAGATATGACATTTTGTTATGTGATTGTTGTATTTGTTATTTTGATTATTTATCTGAATCTTAAGATGCTTGTGTCGTTGGGCGTGTACGCAATTTTGGTTAATCTTGTAGAAATGGGATTGAAAATGGCAGATGGCACATGGGATGCACAGGCATTGACCAATTTTGAAATTATTTTAGCGTGTTTGATATTGACTTGTGTGTTCACTGTCCTTTCGTTGTCTAAGATACAGCAGATTAATGATGCGAACATTGAGAAGGCTGCAAAGGAAAAGGAGCAGTCGGATGAACTTCTTGCAACAACATTAAATGTAGCAGAGTCTATGACGGGCAATATCGAGACAGCAGTCGAGGAAACAGAAGGTTTAAAGACCGCAATTGATATGACGCAGCATGCGATGCAGGAGCTGAACAATAACACAAGTGATGAAGTGCAGGCAATAGAGGCACAGAAGCATAGTACAGATAGAATCAACCGCTATATTAACAGTGTGGATGAAGTTGTGCAGTCGATTGTAAGTGAAGTGAATACAGCAGAAGAGAATCTGACCGCAGGTAATGAGGTTATGAAGGAGCTGCTCCAGCAGGTGCAGATTTCAGAGGAGTCAGGAACCCTTGTTGCAGATAAGGTACAGGGCTTGAAGGAATATGCGGATAAGATGCAGGATATCATGGCATTGATTAGTAATGTGGCAGAGCAGACAGGATTACTTGCTTTGAATGCAAGTATTGAAGCGGCAAGAGCCGGTGAGGCAGGAAAAGGCTTTGCGGTTGTTGCAACAGAGATTTCCAATCTTTCGGCACAGACAAATTCTGCTACAGGAGACATTGATGTCTTGATTGAGAACATTGTGCAGTCAGTAGGAGAGGTTACAACCGCTATGGAAAAGCTTTTGGAAAGTAGCCATATGCAGAATGGATATGTGGATAAAACTGCTGAGAATCTCAAACAGATTCATGCCAATACACAGGAAATTATTGCGCAGGTATCTCAGCTTCGTAAGACAGTAGATGTGGTTACTTCAGAGAATAAGCAGGTTGAGGAAGGTATTGAGAATATTTCACAGGTAACACAGAAGGTAATGGATGAAGCGAATGGAACATTAGAAAGCTGCAATACAAATTTAGAAAGCATTGCAAAGGTTGCGGAACTGATGGAAGCGTTGCGTGAGGATGCACAGAAGTTAAGAAAATAATGGAAATGTAGAAAGACTTTCACTGTTTGGAATAAAACTGTGAAAGTCTTTTTTGGGGCAGAGGAATTTGGTTGCAATCAAAAAAACGCTATGATAGTATAATTCTGGATTACGAATAGAAGAATACAAGTGAGGAATTGTTATGTTACAACCATTGAATCATAGAGAAACAGAATATAAGATAAAGAAGCTCTGGCAGGAGCAGGGGAGAGAAGAGCGTACGTTATGTGATATGCTTTGTAAGGACTGGGAAGAGTCTGACCGTGCCCTTTTGTATCAGCTTTTGGACTGGTTGGATGAGACGGGTGACTTGGTCTATGAAGAGGATTTGCTTCTGGATTATGGAACGGATTGCCTGCGGCTGTATCTGATGTTTGAAAAGACACCAAAGCCCCATGATACATGGCTGGAGACATGGACGGAGTGTGGTTTGGAGGGCATGTACAAGTTCCTTGGCAGATACCGCAGAATGATACTTGTGGCAGATTACTGGAATCGTCTTGGCGGCTATGCGGATATGGATACTTCTAAGCTGGAGGAGGCATTTAGAAAGGCAGGACAGGAGTTTTTGAAGTTCCTAAGACGTGGTAACGATATGCCTAACCGTCATAATATCGTAGCTTTGATGATGGAGCTTATGAAAGTAATGACTAAGGAATTGGGAGTCAGTGATTTGATTACCAGACTTCATAAGGAAGAGATTGCCCATGCCATACCTCATGCAGAGCAGGCACGGGAAACAGAGGAAACGACTGAGAGCATTTCAAAGGAGAACACGACGATAACAGCTCTTTGTAAGACCTATATTTTGTATATGTCCGTGTTAACCCCGTATCTTTCCGGAGACTTATGGAATCGCATAGAGAATTAATCATAAAGCATCTGTATAAGTAACAGCTTATATGGGTGCTTTTTATTTTGTAAAGATTTAAAAATAAATAAGTTGACAATAAAAAACAACAAAAAAAGAAAAAAGTCTATACAATTGTCAGAAAATAAGATATAATGTACTTGATATCTAGGTAACATAATAACATTACAGAATATTGAATGGGTGTAGTATGGGAAAGACAACTTTTGAGAAGCGGCTGAATATGTATGACGATACAGATAAGGCAAGCGTTCAGACGGATTTGAGGAAAATTGAAATTCTCATGAAGGGGAATCGGGAGCTGTCAAAGCAGCTTGCAAAGGAAATTTATTTCAGAATTAAATATGAAGAGATACGCTTTTATTCTCTTGCCGGAATGGATTTTCTGGATAAGCTGACGGATATTTTATCTGATGGCGAAATTCGTGAGGTGTGCAGGCAGGTAGAGCAGATGCGCATGAAGACTAAGAATAAGAGAAATATGCATAAGCTGAACAAGGGAATGGCAGTTGCGATGTTTGCCTTGATTTTTCTTGTCTGTTTTGCGTATTTGAACTGGAATCTGATTCTTGATTATAGGACAAATTATGAGGCAAAGGCTTTGCTTGCAATGATAGAAGAGGATGAGCAGGAGCAGGAGGCTTCATATGGGATGTCACTATTGGCGCAAGGCAATCTTGCATGGCAGAATGGTACGGCAAAGGCGATAGAAGAGCAGGAAGTGCCTTTGGCAAACGGGATAAAGATTGATGAGTCACGGATTCTTGGAAAATTCAGGTCATTATATTATAAAAACACGGATTTCAGAGGGTGGCTGACAATTGACGGAACAAAGATTGACTATCCTGTGATGTCCCGCGAAGAAGATAATGATTATTATCTGGATAAGAATTTTGAGCATAAGGAAGATAAGAATGGTCTTTTGATTTTGGATTATCGGTGCAATATAGGTGGTAAAAATCAAAATATGATTATATACGGACATAACATGAGAACCGGCGTTATGTTCGGTACATTGAAAAAGTACAAGGATAAAGCATTCTGTGAGAAAAATCCGACGATTCAGTTTGATACAATTTATGAAAATGCAGAGTATGAGATTGTAGCAGCAATGCTTTCGGAGGTAGCGTATGCTGATGAGGATGTGTTCCGATATTATGATGCTATTGATATGAGTACACAGGAGGATTTTGATGCGTTTTGGAGTAATATTTCCGAGAATGCATTGTATGTGCGGCAGGAGCTGTCGTACGGAGATGCCTGCTTGATTCTGTCTACTTGTGATAATTACAAGGAGGATGGACGATTTGTTGTAATCGCTAAGAAGGTACAGGAGTAGTAGAAGGATATACAAGAACATTTAAGGAAGGCTAAGAGGGGATTTGTATGTATCGAAGATTGAAAAATTTATTGGGAGTCAGCTTGATTTTACTGTCATTACTGGTGTCCCAGATACCGATGCCGGAGGTTGTGGCAGATGAACCGGTTGCAGGGGCAGATGAGCCTGTGGTGACAGCAGAGATGATTTCGGAGGATGTAGATGAAGTGACGAATGATGAAACGGCTCATGTTGATTCAGTTACTGATGAGAATGCAGGCGTTGCAGTGATTGATGACACAGGCAGCACTACTACAGACACAACAAACGGAACAGACACATCGACGGGAACGACAACGGACACGACTATATTGGCTACGCCGACTTCAGTAACGGTAACCTTTGATTATCGTGCGGATGGAATTACGAATGATACTCTTACGGTAGATGTTAGTGATGGCATAGCAAAAACCATTACAGCACCAACGAAATATGTGATAGACCAGCAGGAAACCTTTGGTAATGTGGCAATGATTTTCAAGGGTTGGTTTAAGGACCCTGATAATGGTGAAGCGTGGGATTTTTCTACAATGACGGTTTTAAGTCAGGATATTACACTGTATGCCCAGTGGGTTAGAAATGATGATGCAGTTGCAAGAATTACCTATTCGGCAACAGAGGCTGATTTAAATGCTGAGAAATATGCTGATGTGAAGCTTGGTGAGTGTATTCCTAAGCCAAAAGATATTCCGGTGAGGGATGGTTATGAGGTAGATTATTGGGTAATCGAGGGACAGACAACAGAGGTAAACTGGGAACAGGCAGTTACAGGAAACCTTACATTGGTAGCTGTGTGGAAGGCAAAGACCTATACATTAACCTTGGATTTAAATGGCGCAAAGCTGGCGCAGGACTTTACCTATAATACGGTGACCTACCCGCAGGATTCGGAGAAGCTGGAGATTGCTATCGGATATGGAATTGTTTTTGGGGATATATCGTTTACAAGTGATTATGTAGTATATCATGGTGAAACCTTAGATGATAAATGGTATATGGATTCCTATGCTTTGGCTGAGTATAACCAGACAGCGCAAATCAAAAAGAGCACGACTCTTTATAAACGTGTGGTTGATAAGGAAACAAAGGATAGTACCGGATTTGAAATGAATATTGATGGAACAGTATTGTATCATTATGAGCATTTGGATGGAGCTTCCGACGATGTAGTCATTCCGGCAACAGTTAAAGTGATTGGAGTTGGCGCATTTGATGATTTGAATGGCATCAGGAGTGTGACTCTGCCTGCTGGAATTGAAGATATCAGAGCAGGCGCATTTAGCGGAGCAGAAAGTCTTGTAAATACGATGACTGTGTATGCATCAGGAACAACAGAATCAATGAGTAAGGGTATGGAGCTGGCAAAGCAGTATGAATATATAGAATATCAGGAATCCTCAACAACTGAGGCAACAACAGCCAAGCTGGATGCGGTAAATTGTGGTTTGTATGAAAGTAATTCAGCGACAGGAGAAGGATTATATCCGACGTATGTAAGCTTCCTGTTACCGGTAGGCATTGAGAAAGGTTCTTATTCTGTTTCGATAGAGCCAAATGATTCCCCGATTAAGCTTGATGATTTGCTTGCAGCTATCGGTATTACAGATACAAAGAGACTCTATCATATGGAGATTAATCTGCAAAAGGATGGAAAGGCATACAGCAATTACAATAAGGACAGAACCTTTACGGTTATTCTTCCGATGCCGCAAAACTGGCAGGGGATTGATTTGGAAGGAAATACAACGGTATATACCGTATCTCAGGATAGAACAAAGCTAGAGACATTGGCAGCTGCCATTGTGGTGAAGGATGGTATCAAATGTGTGAAATTTGAACCATATCATTTCTCTGAGTTTGCGGTGTATTACGGAGGAACGATGGAAATACCGGATTCGAATGCAGGAAGCGGTGGAGGAAATACAGGAACAGGAGGAAATACAGGCTCAAACACAGGTAACGGCAATACCAATAGCGGCGGTACGTCATCAGGCGGTTCTACATCAGGTGGTACGTCATCGGGTGGCTCCAATAGCGGAAACTCTAATTCAAACAATAATAATTCCGGTAGCGGAAATTCGGGAAGCAGTAGCACCGGCAATAACGCAGGAAGTTCTAACCAGGGAAATGGTGGAGGTTCGGGAAGTGTGACCCAGGCAGCGCCGGGAAGCAGTACAGCGACAACACCCGGTGTGGGAACAACAATGAATCCGGGGACTGCCGGTCAGGGACAGGGAGCAGGTCACATAAAGGACGCTACTCCAAAGACCGGTGACCCATTAGAATACCGTACAATGGCAGTATGCATTTTGTTCTCGGTTGGTGTGATTATTCTGCTTATTGGAAATGAAAAAAAGGAGAGAGTTTCTCGAGCTTCTCGAGTTCTTCGGGGGTAGCATATTTTTTTGCTACCGAAATGATTAATTGAATTTCATCTTTAT
This sequence comes from Lachnospiraceae bacterium, assembly GCA_015056925.1. Taxonomy (GTDB): domain Bacteria; phylum Bacillota; class Clostridia; order Lachnospirales; family Lachnospiraceae; genus COE1. The sequence goes on from SVFJ01000006.1 coordinate 55,947, forward strand.
CAAAAGAGATGTTGCTGCTTTTACTTTGCTTCACAAAGGAGAGTAAGAATGGCAGCATTTCTTTTTGATTTAGGGAAGAACCCTGTGAAATTAAAGTGCCAAGAAACATTAATTTGCTTTTATCAATATTGGCAAGTGCCGGGTCATTCATCCATTGGTTGTTATTCATATATCCTCACATTCTGCCCGTAGGCTATAGATTTAGATTGCTAAGCATGCTCATAATGTCAAAGGAAGATGAAGTATCATCCTCCGGAGAAAGAGCCTTCATTAGCTCCATCATTTGTTGCATTTCCTGAAAGCTTGCAAAGGTCTGCATCATATTACGAATGCTTTGAAGCTTTTGGTCTTCCTCAGGAGTGAGATAGCAGTGCACCTTCTGGTAGATATCTTCCAAAACAGAAGGGGTAATTTTATCCAATGAGGTTATGGGAGTACATTGGCAGGCTGACGGAAAAGTCATCAGTTTTTTATGGTTCATTAGTGTGATGGTATGTTTTAATTCCAAATATTTGACGAAGACGGGAAGCATCGATGCCAGTTCGGGTCCCAGATAGGGCTGTAGGGACTTTAATATTTGGATATGATTCGTTGTATAGAAATGGTCAAATGCCATGACGAAATCAGAATCCGTATGATTCATGCTGCCTCCGTTTCGGTTTGTTAGTGTATTCTATGAGAATTTTCCTTAGAATATGAATACAAGTGTCAAAGGGCTCCTCACGGAGCCCTTTTGGTGGATGTGTCGGCTTAGCAGTAACCGTTATTGTTATTGCAGCAGCAGAAAAGGAGGATAATCCAAATCCAGCTGCAGCCATTTCCTGAAAGACAAGAATTGCTGCAATCATTGTTGCAGTCACAGCCACAGTTGTTGTTGTTGAAGAGATTGCATACATTTGTGTTGTTGTTGCAAAGGAAGAAAAGGATAATAATCCAAATCCAGTTGCATCCGTTGTTGTTATTGTTTCCACATCTGTTTTCTGTTGTACAGCCGCAATGGCTTGCTGTTAATTCGCTCATATTTTGTTCTCCCTAAGGGTTTTGATATACTATATGTTTTTATGGTAGTTGTGTTACAAAAAAATAAAAAATAAGTGCGTAAATTATTGCGTTAATTTTCTTAAAAGACTTGAAAATAACTGAAAATATAGTAAAATATTATATATATGTAAACTAATTAAGTTGCAATATTATGTCAAACTATAAATGTTGCGACAATAGAAGAAGGAATGGTCCTATATGGCACAGATGCAATGGAATGTGGATAGCAGACGCTATCGGAATCCTGAGGATTATCGGGCGGCGCTACAGGATAAGAAGCTGATTGATTCCATTACAGGCAACCTAAGGTTAGACAGTTTAGAGGATGTAGAGAGGCTTTATCAGGAACTGAATAAAGGAAAATATCAATTTGAATCACAGCTGGGGCGACAGTTTGATGATGATATCTACGAGCAGTATATGTTGTTAAAGAAACAGGCTAAGGAGAAGAAGCAGTCGGCAGGTAAGAAACGGCAGGAAAAAGAACCTCCTAAGGCTGAAAAACAAAGACTGCGCATGGAAGAGCTGGATGAAGATATGCAAAAGGAAATTCGGCTGATTTACCGCAAGAGGGAGAGGAAACGACGGCTTTTGCGACGTCTTAGTATTGCCGTATGTCTGACCTGTGCGATTTATCTTGGCTGCTATTATAAGCAGGCAAAAGATAGTGATAATGAGTTTGAGGCATTGGCGGCTTTAAAGGAAAGTACTGTCACACAGACAAGACCGAAGGCTGACATGCAGCCGGATGCAGTGGTTCACAGAGATGCAGCAAATGAAGAAATTGTTTATGAAGTTCTGGATGAATATAAAACTTTAATAAATAAGAACAAAAAGCTAATAGGATGGATAAAAATTGACGATACATTAATTGACTACCCTGTTATGCAAACTGTGAATAATGAATATTATTTAAACCACAACTTCAATCAGGAGGAGGATAAGAACGGTTGCATATTTATGGATTATCAATGTGATGTAGTGAAGGGCTGTGATAACTATATATTATATGGTCATCATATGCAGTCCGGAAAGATGTTTGGCACTCTGGATGATTATAGTGATGAGAATTATTATAAGAAGCATCCGACGATACAGTTTGATACGATATATGAAAAGGGGACATATGAAATCATGTATGTATTTCGGTCGAAGGTATATTCAGAGGAAGACATTACATTTAAATATTATCAATTTATCAATGCTACCTCAGAGAAGGAGTTTAACTCCTATCTGAAAGAGATGGCAGATATGTCATTATACGACACGGGAGTAACCGCTTCCTATGGTGACCAGCTGTTAACACTGTCTACATGTGATTATCAGGAGGAACAGGGAAGATTCGTGGTCGTGGCAAAAAGGGTGAATTAATATATAGAGGAAGAATCTTCAAAGTGTGGAAGGGGCATGATGAGACAAATGGCAAAGAAGAGGAAACGAAGGAACAAAAAATTATTCAGAACTGTACGTAAGACAATCGCAGCAATCATTATGATTATGGCGGTTGTTGTTGCTGCGATTCCGGTGGAGAGATTCGGTGCAACAGAGGCGATGACAACATCGAGAGCAGATGGCATGATGGACTTGGCAACATTGTACACAGCATATGCCAATGCCAATACGCCAAACGAAGATGCTGAGGTGCTTGCAGATTATCCGGATGCAGCACAGGCTTCTTATGTGGCAGGAGATAGCAATTATGCAATTATTTATTCCTTAACAAACGGTAGTAATGGATTAGAGTATTCTGCGGATTACTATGTAAAGAGAACTGTACCGTTAGAGGCAAAGGAGGGTGTCATTATCGGCTATGCCGGTAATGGTAATCAGGAAGTTAATATTAAGGAGTCCATGTGTACAGAATATTTTGTGATTACACAGGAATACATTGATGCTGTGAAGGCAGCATTGGCTAGTGAGGTATATGAGGTTAAGTTTCCGAATGCAGATGTAAATAATACGCTTGAGCAAAGAACTTATGATTTAAAAGTAGTGGATGCATCAGGAAATGAAAGAATAGAACAGGTGCAGGTGCCTTCACTGTTTGACCTTTCGGTAGCGAAGATGAGTACTGCATTTACTACATTGAATAAAAAGAACGGTACGATTAGTGTTGCGGGAAAAACATATAGATATACTACAGGTGATGCGGATTTCTCGGCTGAGTATATATTGAAGACCAAGGATAGTGCCTATGGAACAAACTACGGTACACGAGTATCGGAAGTAAATGCTTATAATCAGGAATTAAATGCACTTCGTGCCAAGGTACAGCAGTATGAGAGTGGTTGTACAGAGGCACAGTTTGTTGACGTCGAGGATGCCATTGCCAGTCTTAATACAGACTATACAAATTTGCAGATATTATCCATTCCGTTTACGGAGCTTGCGGAGAAGGATAATATAGATTTTATTAAGGATTGTATTGAAAAGCGATTCTGTATGTCTGATAACGAGAATTATTATTTAGACGGATTTACCTTTGAGTCAGTTATTGACACAAGAGAGAATATTAATACATCAGATAAGGTTCGTTATGTACCAATCTGTAAGACATCGAATACAGAGTCATTGGCACTTCGTTACCTTGACGAAAACGGATATATCAGATTAGATTCTATTACAGTATATGGTATTGCCAATGAGGCATTTAAGGGAAATGATATTCGTACAATCAGCTTATCCGGCAAAGTGAAGTTTATCGGAACCAGTGCTTTTGAGGGATGCAAGAACTTAAAGAGTGTAAACCTTGCTTTTTGTGAAATGGTAGGTAATAAGGCGTTTAAGGATTGTAATTCACTTGATACAGTAAGTTTCCAGAGCTATGAGGATGGCTTGCAGTTTGCAGAGGCAGGTGTTCTTGGAGCAGAGGCATTCTATGGCTGTACCTCCTTGAAGCAGGTTACATTTGCTAACTCCATTAAGCAGATTGGAAGAGGCTGTTTTGCAGCATCCGGCTTGGAGAAGTTTAGCTTTAAGGCAGATACAACAAACCATATCTATATTTGGCCGTTTGCATTTTATAATTGTAGTAGCTTGCAGTCGGTTACAGCCAAAAATGGTTTCTTCCCAACTGATTTGAAGGGTGAAGTAACAATCGGTATGGCAGCCTTTGCCATGGCGGATGATGTAACAGGACTTTCTATGACAGAGTTCGAGTTCCCGGCTACCATGAAGGCATTTATAGAGAATCCAAATTATACCAATGATATGTTCAATTTGCAGGCGGTATTCCCGGCAGATAATGCTTACGGAGTAAAGCTTGGTACAACAGATATGATTGGTGAGATTTATTATGATTTTATTTTGGCAAACAGATATGACCTGCGTTCAGTTACATTCTCTGCTAATTTAGGAAAGAATGCGACTAGCGTAAAGGTACCTGATAACACCTTATTCCATTGCTGGAATCTGGAGAAGGTAGTCTTTGGTGAGGTTTCTTATAATGGTGCATGTAGCAATGTAACCTTTGATGCCGGCGGAACAGGCGTCAGCACAGAGTATGATAAGGATGGCGATGGACAGTTTTTATTCCAGGATGTTCAGAATAAGAACTTTACGGTATACGGACCGGGCTTCTATGGTGCAGGCTCTACACAGGCATATCCAAGAGTGGCAACCAGTGTGTCACAGACTACGGTAAGTAATTATATTCCGTATGTTTATTTGGATAGCCCTGATGATGATGCGTTGCCGCAGATTGAGTTGAGCTACGGACCAAACGGCGAGTTTGTTGCCACAATCAGTGTTATGGACGAAGGAGAAAAGACTGCGACATTAACACAGTTTAAGAGAATTGATGAAACCTCTAAGGCTCTGATTTCTCTGACAATTCCGACACAGGTTGGCGGCTACAATATTGCCAAGCTGGGAGAGGGATGCTTTGATGAAATTGTGGATTGTATCTATGAGTTAATCTTTGAGGATAATGCCTTGGTGGAGCTTGAGATTGCTGATGGTGTATTTGAAGGAGCCGAGCATCTGGCAAGAGTATATATAGGTAACAGTGTAAAGCAAATTGGTGTGAAGGCATTTGCTGACTGTACAAAGCTTGAGAATGTATACTTTACCAATCCGATTCTGACAGATGACTGGTCTGAGGTAATCATGATTGATGATTCGGCGTTCAGAACAGGTTCTAAGTATTTAACCTTCCACGGTGAAATCCATGACGGATATCGTCCTTTTGAACTGGCTATGTCAGAGGCAGGTACTAAGTTCAATACAGAAGAATTTAAGAATATTTGTTATAAGACGGATGCACCATCGAATCTGACGGTTATCAGAGATAATGCGACAGGAGCTGCTACTTTAGTAGATTATCCTCATTTTGAGGAAATGGATATTATCAATGCAGATTTGGTACTTGCATTGAGCAGTCAGACAGGCATTTCTGATTATAGTATCATTGACAAATTCATGGAGAAGCATGGTCTTGCAAGTACATCAAAGTACGCTGCATGGGAAATTACGCATGATGAAGGTGAAGTAACAATGAATACTCTTCTGGTTGATATTCCGGAAGGTGTGGATTCTATAGATGCGAAGACCTTCTTCTTAAATGATGCGGGAACACATTCCAATAAGCCGAACTTTGATTATCTGAAGATTAGGTATAAAGAGACGGATATGGCACCGGAGCGTGTGACTCTGGATAGAGAGGTAAATGCCAGCCATAACTTAAATGATATCATTAAGTTATATTCAAATGATAATTATGCTTCTGTAAAGAAGAGTGCAGGACTTTTTAGCGGCGCATTCTATGAGAAGGGTGTTGCCATGATTGATACAGGTGTGTACTTTAGCTTTGAAGAAAGTCTTGGCTTTAACAATCAGCTATATAATGAGGATGCGATAGAAGGTAATGATTTACTGACAGCGATAGACCTTGGTTCAGTGCAGAGCATTCCAGATTATGCATTTAACAGCTGTGAGAATCTTTTGAGTGTGAAGATTGGAGAGGAGCTTTCTACAATGGGTAAGACACCGTTTAGCGGCTGTACAAAGCTGACCGGTGTTGATGCCGAGAATAATCCGTACTTCCATTCAAGAAACGGTATCATTTATCAGCTGACCAGTGACAGTGAGGTGTCAACTACATCGATTGTGGATAAGACACCACGTCCTGAGACCTATTATACAATTATTCAGTGTTTGGGAATTCGCGGAACAGAGGTGGCATTCCCGTCATCTGTTGCACCAAGCAATGACTATGAATTATCCGATGACTCAACGATTCCGGTAGGAGCAATTGCAGAGGAAGCATTTGCATACTGTAAGGGCATTGAGAAGGTGGATTTAAGTGAAACTTATGTGAGCAGAATTCCTGACAATTGCTTTAGAGGCGCTGCAAACTTAAATGCGGTAATTCTTCCTTATGCTACCAATTATATCGGTGAAGGAGCTTTTGCAGAAACAAATGCAGATGTGTATATTATGAATCCGGACTGTGAAATCGACAATTCTTTCAGTAAGGATTATAAGGGTACCATTTACGGATATAAGTATAGTGATGGTAATAACACAGAGTATAGTACGGTATACGAATTCTATCAGGCAAATAAGAATACAATGAATATTCAGTTTGAAGAAATCGGACATATTCTTACCTTTGTGAGTGATAGTGATACGGGTAATACGGTGATTGAGACACAGAGCGTACAGACAGGTGAGTCGGGCTCAAGACCAATTATCACTCCTACCAAGACAGGCTTCAAGTTTGTTGACTGGGCTTGGAGTTATAAGGATGAGACCGGTGCAACAGTCATTGTAAAGGGTGAGCAGGCATATCAGAATGTAAAAGAAAATCGTGAGATTTATGCAATCTTTGAGCCTGTTAACGGTGTGATATCAGACGGAACACAGTATACCTTGAAGATTAATAAGGGTACAGAATATGCATCAGGTACGAATAGTGTACTCTTATATGGTAATGACAAGGTAATGGTAGTTGCTGATGCTGCTGCGGCAGATGAAGTATTCCAGTATTGGTCAGCAACGGGAACGGATAAGGATGGCAATGCAGTGGATGTAAGTTCATGTATTTCAGATGTACATAATAAGACTATGTATGTGACTATGCCAAATGCAAACGTAGAGCTTACTGCAAACTTTGCAAAGGTTATTACCGGTGATTCCGGCTCAGGAAACGGCTCGGGTTCCGGCTCCGGAAGTGGTTCAGGGTCAGGAGACGGCTCAGGAACGGGTACCGATACAACGAAGAAATATACATTAACTGTTAATTATGGTTCCGGTGGCGGTAGCTACGAGGCAGGTAAGACTGTAACCATTACAGCCAACGATATGGGTAATTCCAGATTCTCTAAGTGGACAACCACAACAGGAGGAGTAGGCTTTGCAAATGCTTATTCTGCTTCAACCACCATTACTATGCCGGCTTCAGATGTAACGGTAACTGCCAACTTTAAGGCTGCTTCATCTTTGGAATTTGATGATGAGGATGATGACGATGATGATGACAGTACTTCAAACAGAAGACCGGTAGGCGGTAGTGCAGGTACTAATTCGAATGTTACGGTAACAGATAAGAATACGGGTACAACACAGGTAAACGGAGATATCATTTCTGTAAATAAGGATGATATTTCAAATAAGAATGTAGCTTCTACTAAGGTAGAGGGTGCAACAGATAACTTTGTAGTAAAGGTAACTGATACAGAGAATGCAAGAATACTTGCAGAGGCAGCATTAAGAGATGCTTACGGCAGTCTTGACGGTATTGTATATAGTCCGATGGATATTTCCTTATATGATGCCACAGGAAAGAATCCGATTCTGGATTCAGCAGGATTGAATGTAACGGTTACATTGCCGATTCCTGATGATATGATTCAGTATGGCGGTAATGTCAGAGTGGCTGCTACGGATAATGGCAAGTTGGAGAATCTTTCCGTTAGATTTAAAACGATTGACAAAATTGCGTGTGTATCCTTTGTACCACCTCATTTCTCACCGTATGTTATCTATGTCAATACGAACAATCTGGTGGCAGGAACAATTACGGATGCTACACCTGAGACAGGCGATTTTATCCATCCGAAGTGGTTCGTTGTAATCGGAATGGCTTGTCTGTCAATCTTCCTCTTCACGGCAGGAGACAGACGTAAGAAGATGAACTTTGCTTAAGACAGATAGAAGGAGCACTGATATGAAGAATAAAATGATTGCACTGGGTGCAGCACTTTTGTCAGGAATTCTGCTATTGATTGTGGCGATGGTGAATGTTGGACCAAGCGTTCTGGCAAAGGGAGATGAAGAATTTAGAATTAGCGGCAGTACATTGATGTCGTATTTGGGAGAGGACGAGTTTGTCAGCATTCCGGATACGGTAAAGGTAATCGGAGAAGGCGCTTTTGCAGGGAACACCACCCTGCAAAGCGTAGAGCTTCCGGATGGTATAGAGTCGATTCGGTATAATGCCTTTGGAGATTGTACTGCATTAGAGAGGATTACGATACCTGATAGTGTGACAAAGGTTTCTCCCGGCGCTTTCAAGGGCTGTACAGCTTTGGAAAGTGTAGAGATTGGAGAGAATGTCAGTTCATGGGGTTCCGGTGTATTTAACGGCTGTAGTTCATTGAGCGAGCTTTTTGTAGATGAGGATAATATGTATCTTACCTATTATAATGGCGCGCTCTACAATGGTGATATGTCCATGCTGTATCAGGTGCTTGGCGGCAGAGAGGGTGAGAATTATGTGATGCCTTCCGAGGTTCGGGAGATGGATGCCTACGCATTATGGGATTTGCAGAATACGAAGAATGTTATGGTGTCTGATTCTGTAACTTCGATACCAAGCTATAGTATGAGCAGTATGGGAAGCGTGGAGAATGTGATTTTACCGGAGTCTGTAACAGAGATTGCGGAAAGAGCATTTGCCAATAATGATTCCTTGAAGCAGGTTATGATACCGGATACCGTGAAGAAGATTCATGATAAGGCATTTGCTAACAGCTCTAATGTTAAGCTGCTTGTAAACGAAGGCAGTGAGGCAGAGAGCTTTGGTGAAAAGAACAGCATTCCGTTAATCTATGAAGCGGAGTATCCGACTGATTTTGTGAATAGCAATGACAGAATGGAAGTGAAGCCAAGCTTTGATGTCTCAGACAGCAAAGATGGGGATGATGAAGAGGAAGGTGCAAAAGAGGATGAAGCTGATGTACAGATTTATTATCCGGGCATTTCTGATGTAGATAATGATTTAATCGGTTCAACAATTATTGTGGGAGGTAAGGCTGTTGTTCTGACAAACAATACCAAGCAGAAGGTGTATGGAACACCGGCAGTATTGGAAGAGGAAACACAGGAAGAGCTTGAAACAGAAGAAGAGCTTGAGCTTTTGGAGAAGGAAATTATTAAGGCAAAGCAGTTCTATCGACAGGAGCAGTTAAAAGAATATGAGATTAGCAATTCGGTAACGTATATCGGAACACTTGCTTTCTCACGAAGCGGTTTGCAGGAGATTGTGATTCCAAGGAGTGTTAAGACCATTGAGTACGGTGCTTTCTATGGATGTCTTGATTTGGCAGAGGTTGAGATACCAAGGTCAGTAACAGCAATTGGCAGTAAGGCATTCGAAGGAACAAAGTGGTTAAATGACTGGTTTATGGCAGGAGAGGAAGAATTCCTTGTAGTGGGCGACGGTATTTTGATTGCATATAACGGTGATTCCGAGAGTGTGGAAGTACCAAACGGTGTGAAGCAGATTGGTCCTGATGTATTTAAGGACCATACAGAGATTAGGGCGATTACGATTCCAAAGAGTGTAACCGCTATTGGCGCAAATGCTTTCTATGATTGTAAGGGATTATCGGAAGTAAAGGGCTGTGAAGGATTAGAATCCATTACAAAGGGAGCCTTCAATGGCACACAGATATCGGAAGCTGACTTTATGGACTATTGGAGATGAGATTCATGATGAGTAAGATTTTTTGGGGAATGGTAGCGACTTGTACGCTTGCCTTTGGTATTTTGCTTGCGGTACATTTGACAGACACCGGGGTACTGGATTTTTCTAAGAAAGAGAATATGGAGACCTTGGATTCTTCCATGGAAGAATCCGTAGAAGAATCCATGGAGGTGTCGGATGGCGTCTATGAACTGATTGATGCAACTGATGCTAAGTATGATGGTGCGATGCAGGCTTTGCAGGCTGGCGAGGAAATTCCTGTCGTAAGAGATTATACCAAGAAGGAATCTGTATCCTATCGCCCGGTATATAAGGAAGATGAAGTGGCATCTGATAGAAATGACGGTAAGGACCATTTTATGGATGACCCGTCAGAGAGCTTAGAGGTTCCTGAAACCTGGCCGCAGGAAAAGTCAAATGACGAATACAAGTATCAGTTATATAAGGATTATGTCGAGATTACCGAGTACCTTGGAAATAAGTCAGACCTTGTAGTTGCGGAAGACCTGGATGGAAAGCCGGTGACACATATCGGAGAGTCTGCATTTTCGGACTGTGAGAAGCTGGTAAGGGTTAATTTGCCTGATAGTATTGTTTCCATAGGTGAGAATGCGTTTAATGGCAATGAAGAGCTGGTGGACGTGTCGATGCCGGAGGATTTAACAGAGCTTGGACTGGGCGCTTTTGATGGCTGTACACATTTGGCAAAGATAGATATTCCGTCAGGGGTAGCTGAACTTAAGGATAATACCTTTAATGAGTGTGAATCACTGATGAAGGTAACCGGTGGTGAGGGAGTTACCAAGATAGGTACTGCTACATTTAACGGCTGTACGGATTTACAGGAGATTACACTGTATAATGGCATCGAGTCGATAGGTGAGCAGGCATTTATGGAGTGTACGTCTCTTACAAAGATAAAGCTTCCGAGTACATTGATGACTATCGGAACGGAAGCGTTCTCAGGATGTACGGCATTGGAGGCTGTTACGATACCCAAGAATGTGGAAACAGTGGAGGAAAATACTTTTTTGGGTTGTAGTTCCTTACAGGAGCTTACCATTAAGAAAGGAGTCACTGTAATTGGTACGGGTGCCTTTATGGATTGTATTGCTTTACAGGAAGTGACATTTCCTAGTACAATAGTAAGTATAGGAACTGATGCATTTAGTAATTGCCAGAATCTTGCTGATATTTCTATTGGTAAGAAGGTTAAGAGTGTAAAGGCCGGAGCATTTGCCGGTACCTTGGTGAAAGCTGTTACGATTAGCAGTTCATGCTCAGTAAAGCAGGATTCCTTCCCTGCGGATTGTACGATTTCCTACTATTAAGCATATAATAATAGGAACTATTCAGAACCATGCAAAATTATAAAATACAGACCGTGTAAGCTTGCTTACAGAGGAATGTTTTTATAATTTTATATGGTGGTGTAACCACATGAGCAAAAAGAAAGTGTGTAGCACGTTTTTGCGAATTTGGTTCTGAATATTTACTAGAAATATAGCTGAAAGAAGGAAAGGGATGGACAGAGTTAGACGTGTTGTCAATTATGCAAACAGAGAACAGGTGGCATATACCGGTAAGGGGGTATATGCTGCCGTTCTGGATTCGGGTGTTGCATCACATCCGGATATAAAAGATAGAGTGATTGCTTTTCGGGATTTTACCGGAGGCAGAGGGAATGGATATTATGATAATAACGGACACGGCACACATGTGTAAGAGCCAATTCAGAAAGGAGTGCTTGGGATGAAAAAGTTTGGAAGGTTAATCAGTTTGTGCTGTATAGTATTTATCTTGGTGTGCACAAATGCAAGTCTTTCTGTTTGTGCAAAGGGTGCAGTCTATACAGAAATGAATGATGTATATTATACGGTGGATGGTTGTAAGGTGTATGCAGAGCCTACATATACATCAACCGTACTTACAGAGATTGCAGGTAATATACCTGTGCATGTCATTGGAAGGTATTCTAATGGCTGGTTCAGGATTAATATTGGTGTGATTGCTTATTGCAAGATGGATAGTCTTACAACAACAGGCGATAATATTTTTAATATTGCGCTGACAGACCCGCAGACCTATGATGCGATGGTGACTGCGCAGGAGCTTGGCTATGAGTTTCATGCTTTGACTTTGAACAAAGAGAAGACTATCGAGAAGGATGTTTTTAACAGCTATGTGGGAGAGAAGGCCATTATTTACGCCAAGATTGATGACCAGATAGCGGTATCCTTTAAGATGATTTATGCGGATGAGGTTACAGAGGATGTAATTCTTGATTATGACAAGACCTATACAGAGTATCCGGATGGGTCCCAGACGATTAACTTATCGATTTATGATGAGACACAGCTTTTGGGACAGATTGCTATTTTCCAGATTAGAGTAGGCTACGATAAGGCGGCAGACATCTATGTGTGGGATTTGCGTGATGGCGGATATAATCTGATGAATACCTATTATACGGAGTTTAGCGAATTTGCTTATGCACCTGTGACTCAGGTGAGTGATATGATGATTACACATTATGAGATTGAGAACAGTCTTAAAGATAATGTAAGAAAGCGCATGGCGCATCTTCGTAAGGGTATCAAGTACCTTGACTACGATACCAAGGAGTATCGCAACTCCATCCATAATAAGTTAAGTAAAGATACAGAATATGTGGATTATGAGTAAGTAACGGCGGCGGATTTTATCCGCCGTTTTTGAGTTTATATTCAGTGAGATTTAGATTTCGTTGAACTAGCACAGATAAGTGACAGAATATGCACGTCATCTTAGTTTAAGTTGCTACAGTTGGTCTTTTGTAAGTGAAACAATGATAAAAGACCAACTGTTAATGACTTACTTGG